>NZ_JBJURU010000007.1:45464-87137 GCF_046098115.1 Gordonia sp. VNK21
GGTGGCGAAGACCGCCCGGACGGCGTCCATCGCCGCCCCGCCGGTCAGCGCGAAGCCGAACTTCTGATCCTCGTGCGCGGTGGCGATGAACTCGTGCGTGTGCGCCTCCACGCCGGCGGTGACCCTGATGAGCACGTCGGCGACCACATTGCGCTCGCCGGCAAGCCGGTCGAGGCGTTCGATCTCCATGAGCGAGTCGAGCACGATGTGACCCACCCCGGCGTCCAGGGCGGCCGCCAGCTCGGCCTCGCTCTTGTTGTTGCCGTGCATGGCGATCCGCTCGGCGGGGAAGCCGGCGTGCAGCGCCACGGCCAGTTCACCGCCGCTGCAGACGTCCAGCGACAGCCCCTCCTCCTCGATCCAGGTGGCCACCTGGACGGAGAGGAAGGCCTTGGAGGCGTAGTGCACGCGGCCGTACGGCCCGAAGGCGCGCTGCATGTCGGCGCAGCGGGAGCGGAAGTCGTCCTCGTCGTAGACGAAGAGCGGGGTGCCGTAGGTCTGCGCCAGCTCGCGCACCCCCACGCCGGCTACGGTCAGCTCACCGTCGGCGTTCCGGGAGGCGTTGCGCGGGTACACGTTCGGCGGGATGGCCGCGAGCGCCTCGGGCGAACTCGGCCGTTCCGCGAGGTGCGGGGCGGCGAGGATCTCGGCGTGCCGGGGTCCTGCGGGGTGGGCCATGATCGCCTCACATCCTCTCGGGGGCGCTCACGCCCACCAGTTCCAGTCCGTTGGCCAGCACCTGCCGGGTGGCCGAGCACAGGCTCAGCCGCGCGGCGTGCACGTCGCCGGCCGGTTCGTCGCCCTGCGGGAGCACCCGGCAGCGCGCGTAGAAGCGGTGGTACGACCCGGCGAGATTCTCCAGGTACCGCGGGATCCGGTGCGGCTCGCGCAGTTCCGCGGCGGTGGCCACCACCTCCGGGAAGTCGCCCAGGGTGCGGATCAGTTCGCCCTCGGCCGGATCGTCGAGCAGGTCGAGGTGTTCGGTGGAGGCCGTGACACCCAGTTCGGCGGCGTTGCGGGCCAGAGCGCAGAGGCGGGCGTGCGCGTACTGCACGTAGTACACCGGGTTGTCGGACGACTGCTTGCGCAGCAGGTCCAGATCGATGTCGATGTTGACATCGATGGACGAGCGGATCAGCGCGTAGCGGGCGGCGTCCACACCGACCGCCTCGACGAGGTCGTCGAGGGTGATGACGGTGCCGGCCCGCTTGCTCATCCGCACCGGCTGCCCGTCGCGCACCAGGTTGACCATCTGGCCGATCAGAACCTCGACGCTCTGCGGGTCGAAGCCGAGTGCGGCGGCGGCCGCCTTGAGCCGCACCACGTAGCCGTGGTGATCCGCACCGAGCATGTAGATGAGGTGGTTGAAGCCGCGGTCGTGCTTGTCCTTGAGGTAGGCGATGTCGCCGGCGATGTAGGCGGCGTCGCCGTCGCTCTTGATCACCACGCGGTCCTTGTCGTCCCCGTAGTTGCTCGAGCGCAGCCACCAGGCCCCGTCGGCCTCGTAGAGGTTGTCCGAAGCCTTCAGCTCGGCGATGCACTCCTCGACCAGTCCGCGGTCGAACATGGAGTTCTCGTGGGTGTACACGTCGAAGACGGTGCCGAAGTCGGCCAGGGTGGTCTTGATGTGCGTGAACATCAGGTCCACGCCGCGGGCGCGGAAGGTCTCCAGGGCTTCGTCGGCGGGCTGGTCGAGCACCCCGGGCACGGCGGCGACGATGTCGGCGGCGATCTCGTCGACGTAGGCGCCGGCGTAGCCGTCCTCGGGGGTGGGCTCGCTGCGGGCGGCGGCCAGCAGCGACCGGGCGAAGCGGTTGATCTGCTCACCGTGGTCGTTGAAGTAGTACTCGCGGGTGACCTGTGCGCCGCGCGCGGCCAGCACCCGGCCCAGGGCGTCGCCGACGGCGGCCCAGCGCGTGCCGCCGAGGTGGATCGGTCCGGTGGGGTTGGCCGAGACGAACTCCAGGTTCACCCGGGCAGCGGACAGCTCGTCGCCGCTGCCGTAGCCGGCGCCGGCCTCGAGGATGGTGGCGACGGCGGCGTTCTGGGCGGCCGCGGCCAGCCGCAGGTTCACGAATCCCGGACCTGCCTGATCAGCGTCGGCGATACCGTCACGGGTGCGCAGTTCGTCGACCAGCCAGCCGGCCAGCTCCCGCGGATTCACCCCGGCGCGCTTGCCCAGCTGCAGGGCGATGTTGGTGGCGTAGTCGCCGTGCTCCGGGTTGCGGGGTCGCTCCACCGTGACGGTCTCGGGCACGAGCGAGCCGTCCAGATCGTGCGCCTGGAAAACGGTCAGCGTCGCGGCACGGATCAATGCTGCGAGATCGGTGGGAGTCACGGCTCCCCATCCTATTGTTTCCGGTGCGCTCGGGGACAATCGGGGGAGTTGTCCACAACCGTCCTCGTCCCCTGTGCCGCGCCCCGGCCGGGTTCTAGACTGGGCGGCATGACCAGCCGGCACACCCCCGCCCCCGATCCCGTCGGGCTGCTGAGCCTGGACCAGTGGTCAGAGCTGCCCGAGGACGAGCTCGGCCGGTCTGAGCTTCAGGAGGGGGTCCTGATCGTGTCACCGAGACCGAGGCGCCGGCATCAGGACACGCTCGGCGGGTTGTACACCGTCGTTCAGGCCGCGCTTCCATCGGATCTGCACGCGATCATGGAGATCGATGTGATCATCGACGCCGGGTTCCCGCCGACCGTGCGGGTACCCGATCTGGTCGTCGTCGCTGCCGAGGCCGGCGAACCGCTGCATGCACACGACGTCGTGCTGGCCGTCGAGATCGTCTCCCCCGGCTCCGCGCGTCTGGACACGGTGACCAAGCTCAGCGAGTACGCCGAAGCCGGGATCAGGCACTACTGGATCATCCGGCCCGACCGGACGCTCAGCTCGTTCACGCTCGTCGACGGCGAGTACGTGGGGGTCACGCACGCGATCGGGACTTTCACCGCTACTGAACCGTTCCCGGTCACCGTCGACCTCACTCGCCTCTGACCGGTGCCGGTCGGGCCCCGTCACACCTCGCGGGAGTAGTCGGAGGCCTCGCGGACCAGCTCCGGATCGGGCGTGATCCCGGTGTACAGCGCGAACTGTGCGGCGGCCTGCCCGGCACTGACCCTGTCGCCGGTGATCGCCGGTCTGCCCGCCCCGCGCAGCCGGCGCACCAGCGGCGTCTCGGCCGGCATGGCCACCACGTCGAAGCCCGCCAGCGCCGCGTCGACGACCTGCTCGGGGAACGGCAGCCGGTCCGCATCGGCGCCGGCCATGCCGTTCGGGGTGGCGTTGACCAGCAGTTGCGGCCGTTCAGCGGTCAGGTGAGTGCGGTGGGTGAAGCCGTAGCGGCCGGCCAGCGCGGTGCCGGTGCTCTCGTTCCGCGCCACCACGATCACCTCGGTGAAGCCGGCATCGCGCAGCGCGGCCACCACCGCCTTGGCCATTCCGCCGCTGCCGGCCACCGCCACGGTCCAGCTCCGGTCGAAGCCGGAGTCGGCGAGCAGGTCGGCGACCGCCTGGTAGTCGGTGTTGTAGGCGCGCAGCACGCCGCCGTCGTTGACGACGGTGTTGACCGAGTCGATGGCCTTCGCCGACGGCATGAGCTCGTCGACGTACTCCATGACCGCCTCCTTGTAGGGCATGGAGACCGCGGCGCCGCGGATCGGCAGCCCCCGGATGCCGGCGACGGCATCGGCGAGGTCGGCCGGGGCGAAGGCCTTGTAGACGTAGTTCAGCCCGAGCTTGTTGTACAGGTAGTTGTGGAACCGGGTGCCGATGTTCGACGGCCGGGCCGCCAGGGAGATGCACAGTACGGTGTCCCGGTCGAGGGCGCGGGAATGCGGAACGCTCATAGCAGCCGAGGATAGTCGCGGTCCCGCGTGGCCTCAGCGGCCTCGTGGAACGAGGGTGGCGATCATCGTCGGGTCTTCGCACCGGATCAGCACTCCGTCCCCGAGGGATTCCAGGTCGGTGGGCGGCCCGGCCGGACAGACCGACCGGGCCTGCAGCACCGGCCGGTGCTGCAGATCGGTCACCGCCACATCGTCGCCGTCGGCCCGGTAGATGCGATCGAGCGTCTCGACGGACGTCTCCGCTTCGCGGAGGGCTTCACGCCACTGCCCGTCGTCGTGGGTGATCGACTCGAGGTCACCGGTCCGCAGGTCGTACGTCGCGACGAACGGCGACCGAACGAGCGTCAGCCGGGGAGCCAGATCGGCTACTGGCAGGGTGTCGACGAGCACGATGCTGGTCTCGCTGCCAGACAGCGACGCCAGATCCAGTCCCCATCGTGCCCGTCCGGTCGCAGGGTCGACGACGTCGAGATGCTGTTCGTCGACGACGACCAGACTCCGGTATCCGGGCACGACGGACTGCTCGCGACCGACGGTGAATCGCTGTAGATCCGAGCGTGATTCGCGGTCGAGCCGGGTCAGGCTCGGTGCCGCTCCGGTACCGGTGTCCGCAGTCCACGGGTGATCGACGACGGTATGCATGGCCAGCGGCACGGTGATCGCCACCGTCACGACGACGGCGGCCGACCAGATACGTGGATGGCCCTGCCAGACGGCTACCACGGCGGCCAGCCCGGTGAGAACCAGGGCGCCCAACGAGAGCGGCAGCACGCCGCCGGTGTCGAGGGTGATCAGATCGGTCCACTTCACGCCCACCGCGATGACAGTCGCGAGCAACGCCACTGCGACTACCGCTAGAAGCGCGATGAAGAGCCTGCGGGCCGCGGCGGCGGGCCTGCGGGCGATCATCAGCGAAAGCGAGGTGAGCGCGCAGATCACGGCACATACGGCCCCGACAGCACCCGCGACGGTGACGATACTCCCGGATCCGGGGACGGCCCCAACGGTGCCGGAGCCGTCGACGACGGCCAGCCCGAAGAAGATCACCGCCGCCGCGGCGGCGACCAGCGATGTCACCCGGTTCACCAGCATTGCGCCGAGTCTACGGACGAGCCCGTCAGACCGGGATCGGCACGAAGTCCTCCACGATCGGCTCCCGCCCGGCCTGCAAGGTGGTGATCGACCACTCCGGCAGTTCCACCCAGTGGCTGCGACGGTATTCCAGTTCGAGGGGTTCGGAGACCACGATCCGGCCGTCGGCAGGCAGTGCGATGGGGTCACCGCCGTCGCCGGCGGTGAGCGTCAGCGCGCCCACCGAGTGGTAGAGGGTGTGCGAGTTCTTGTCGCTGGAATACCGAACCGCATAGATCCGGTCTCCGTTCGCCGCGGCGATGCAGGCCACGAACGGCTCCTCGACACCGGCCTCGGCCCGGGCCCGCTCCACCCTGCCGACGGCCTTGGCCAGTGCGGTCTTCGGATCGTCGTCGAGCCCGTAGGTCAGGGCCAGATAGAAGACGAGTTCGGTGTCGGCGTTGCCCTCGATGCACGGGTACAGTTCCGGTGCCACGTCGAAGGTCAAGGCGCGCTTGACCTTAGAGAAGCCGCCGATCTCTCCGTTGTACTGGAACAGCCACCGGCCGTACTGGAACGGATGGCAGTTGACCCGGGAGATGGTGCCGCCGAGTGCGGCACGGACATGCGCCAGGAACATCGGCGAGGAGATCTGTTCGGCCAGGCGCTGCAGGTTGTGATCGCTCCACGCCGGCCGCACGTCCCGGTACTGGCCGGGGAACTCCCGGTCGCCGTACCAGCCGATCCCGAAACCGTCGCCGTTGGTGGGCCAGGCGTGATGGCGGAACATGGTGGTCATCGGCGCACCCGGCAGATACAGCTGACGGGCCCCGAAACTCTGGTCCACCAGTGAGTGCGACGGACGGGTCAGCAGGTCCTCGAGCCGGATCGGGGAACCGGTGTAGGCGAGCCAGCGGCACATGGATCTCACGGTAGTTCGCCGGGCGGCGGGACGCGCCGGTGACGCGGAATCACCTCGGCAGGTATTTCACTGTGCGCCCACAAGAGAATCCTTCGAACACAGCGGGCGCACACCGACCGGAGGTCGGCAGGTATTTCACTGTGCCCCCCGCAGGATTCGAACCTGCGACCTTCTGCTCCGGAGGCAGACGCTCTATCCCCTGAGCTAGGGGGGCTTGGTGGTGCGAGAGCAAGACTAGCGCACCACGACCGCTCGCCCCAAACCGGGGCGAGCGCGAGTCTCAGACCGCGATCATGGTGGCCCCCGGAACCGCCGCATAGCGCTGCGGATCGCAGGTCAGGACGATGATCTGCGCATCGTCGGCGGCTGCGCCGAGGACCGTGGCCATCGACGCCAGCCGGTCCGGATCGGAGTAGCCGAGAGCGTCGTCGAGGATCACCGGCACCCCGTCGTTCTCGTCGACGAGCATGGCGCAGGCCAGCCGGGCGATCAGCCCGAGCTGCTCGCGGGCACCCCCGGAGAGCGCGTCGACGTCCACGGTGACCCCGTCGAGGGTGCGCCGGGCGATGGCGAAGTCGTCGCCGACCTCGAACCGCACGGAGTCGCCGAACACCGGGGCGGCCAGCTCCTCGAGGCGCCGTGTGAACGGTGCCACGTAGCGCGACCGGCTGTCGGTCCGCTTGCGCAACAGCACTTCCCGCAGCATCTGTGCGGCGGTGGCCCGCTCCTCGATCCGGCTCAGCGCCTCGCGTGCGGCCTCGTGCGCCGCACGTGCCTCGCCGAGTTCGTCGAGCCGGCCGTCGTCGCGGCATACCTCCAGCCGGGTCAGCAGGCCGGTGCGCTCGTCGCGCAGCGCGGCCAGCTGGTCCCGGATCCGCTGCGCGTGCTGCTGGGCTTCGTCGTAGGCGGTGCGCAGCCCCGGCAGATCGCAGGTGGCCAGATCCCGTTCCCGTGCGGTGAGCGTCTGCCCCGCATCGGCGTGACGGCCGGCGGCGAGCTCCGCCGCCCCGCGCAGCGCCTCGTCGGAGAGCTGCGCACGCTCGGCGGTCAGGGCCTGCGTGCGGGCGGCGAGTGCGGCCCGGGCGGACTCGAGCGCCTCGGCGGCCGCTTCGGCGCGCGCCTGCGCCTGCCCGGCCTCGGCCCGCTTGCGCACCGCGGTGGACTCGGCCTGACGGGCCAGTTCCGCGAGCCGGCGCTCCTGGCCGCGCAGCTCGGTCAGGTCCTCCCCCGGCTCCGGATCGCGCTGATCGGGCAGCCGCGCGGCGAGCGCCTCCCGTTCGGCCCGCAGCGCGGCGGCCTGAGCACCGCCGAGGATCGTCTGCTGCTCGGCGCGCACCGCGGCCAGCTCGCGGACCGCTGCGTCACGCTCGGCGGCCCGGGCGGCGATCTCGCCCGGATCGGTCACCCCGCACGCCGCACACAGGTCGGCGGAACGCGTGGTGAGCGCTTCGAGGTCGGCACTCAGCGAGCGGGCATCGGCGCCGCCGCGCAGCACCACCCGGACCACCCCGGGCACCTCGACGGTCTGCTCCCCGCCCACGGTGAAGACGGTCTCGCCCGCCACGGCTTCGCCGTCGACGAGAACCGGCTGCGAGCCCAGTGCGGTCACCGCCGCGGACGTCCCGGCGGCCTCGAGCCGGGCGGTGGCCCGCGCGAGCTCGGCGGTCAGCGCTGCGGCCTCCGAGACGTGTTCGGGCCTCACCGGGTTCGCGTCCACCGCCGACTGCAGCCCCGCGGCATCGGCCTCGAGCCGCTCGAGCCGCTCGAGCGCCCGGTCCAGCTCGTCGAGCCGGGCCCGGTCGGCCCGGACCGACGCCGCGGTCTCGGCGGCATCGACACGGCTCTGCAACGCGGTCAACGCCTCCCGCGCCGTCACGAGTTCGGTCTCCAACGCCGACGCCTGGGCAGCGGACTGCTCGGCGCGCTCGCGCCACTGCGCCTCGGCGGCCTCCTCGCGGCCGACCGCGGCGGCCAGCTCGGCCACCTGCCGGCCGGCCTCGTCGCGGGCCGCACACCGGGAGCGGGCCATCTCCAGCTCCGCGTCCAGCTGACCCAGCCGGGCCCTGGCCGCAGCCACCTTCTCTTCGAGCGCCTCCCCCTTGGCCACCTGCCGGTCCAGGTCGGCCACGGCCACCGCGGCCGCCTCGTCGTCGCGGGTCAGTTCGGTCATCCGGGCCTGCACCTGCGGCAGCAGCCGGGTCACCTCGTCGACGGCCGCCAGTGCCGTCTCCCGCTGCTCCACCTCGGCCCGGGCGGCCTTCTCGGCCTTACGTGCCTGCGCGTACTCCCCGGTGGGCCGCCCCTGACCGGCGGTGAAGTACCGCCGGTACTCGTCCTCGACGGCGGTGATCAGTTCGCTGTTCTCGCCGGCATCGTCGTCGGCGCCTGTTTCGTCGGCCCCTGTTCCCTCACCGCTCTCTGCGCCGGCGGGTCCGGCCGCCCGGTCCAGGGCCCGCGCCAGCGCCGACGAATCCGCCAGACCGCCGAGCTCGGGATCCCCGGACTGCAGCAGTTGCAGGGCCGCGAACAGCGCCCGGTCCAGGTTGTCGCCGAGCATCGCCTCGACGCGTTCGTGAGCGGTGCGTCCGGTGTGCTGTTCACGCACCGGCGCGGTGATGGTCAGCGAGGTCTCCGGCTTCCGGTTGAAGCGTTTGAAGTACTCGAACCGCCATGCGCCGCAGCTGATCTCGGCACTGACCTCGGATCCGACGTCGCGGCCGGCGGGCTGCACGGCCCGCACCCGCGCCTTGCGGCTGTCGGCCTTCTCGTTGAGCAGCAGATCCAGCGCCTCGACCATCGACGATTTACCGGCCTCATTGGGGCCTTCGACCACGGTGATCCCCGAGTCGGCGAAGTCCACCTCGCGCTCGTCGATGCCCCGATAGTTCTTCAGCGTCAGCCGATGGACCCTCACCGCGCACCTCCGGCCAGCCGGAAGAGCAGCCCGAGTGCGGCGCGCGCCGCCGCGGCATCGCCCGGGTCGGGCCCCTCGGCGCGTTCGGCGAGTTCGGCGGCGGCCTCGGCGGCATAGCCGGTCAGGCCCAGCCCGGAGACCTCGGTGGGGTCGGCCACCACGGTCAGTTGGTGCTTGCGCTCCCAGAGCTTCAGCGCCGCGAAGTGATCGCCGAACTCGTCGAGCAAGGCCTCGAACTGCGCCTGCTCGGCCAGCCCGATGCTGCCGACCAGGCCCAGCTGCACCACGGTGCGGCTCTTGTCCGGGATGGCGGACAGCCGGTCCCGCAGCCGCTGCAGATCGGCGGCACCGTCCACCTGGTCGAGTACCGTCCGGAAGCTCCAGCGGCCCACCCGATGCTCGGTGACGTCCACCGCCCGCTCCGCCCCGCGGCGCAGCGAGACCTCGAGCACGTGACCGGAGCCGGCCTCGACGTGATCGAAGGCGGTCACCTCCGGGGCGCCCGCGTACCAGATCCGCTCGGACCGGCCCACCGCGGTGACCGAGTGCCGGTCGCCGAGGGCCACATAGTCGACCAGGGCCTCGTCGACGGCGCGCTCGAGTCCGTCGGTGGCCACGATCGCCGGGTCGTCCGACGGCGAGAGGGTGTCGAGACCGCCGTGGCCGACGACGATCCGGATGTCGTCACCGGGGGCGAGCCTGGTGAGCTGCTGCGCGATCAGGTCCTCGGTGGGCTTCTTCGACGCCCAGGGCGCCGCGATCAGCGTGATGCCGTCGCGGACCCGGACCGGGCCGGCGTGGTCGAGGACGTGCACGGTGCCGGGGCAGGCCGCCTGGAAGGTGGCGCTGCGGTAGATGCTGGTCGCGTCGGCCGGATCGTGGTTGCCGGGCAGCAGGTACACCGGCACCGGGTAGCCGGCCAGCGCGTCGAGGGTCCGGCGGATCACCTGACTCGACACCCGCGGGTCGTCGAAGACGTCGCCGCAGACCACCACGAACTCGGCACCGGTGCGGCCGGCGAGCTCCCCGATCGCCACCACCGCGTCCAGGCGCGCCGCGTCGTAGGTGTGCTGGGCCTGCCCGGCCAGGAAGTGCCGCGTCATACCCAGCTGCCAGTCTGCGGTGTGCAGGAAGGTCACTTCCCGCTCCGGAACCGCTTCCGGAAGCTCCGCGAATGCTGCGGTCATCGGCGCCCTCCTCGACACGAATCGCCTTGGCGATGATTCGTGAACGATCCTACGAAGACCCTCTGACACCGTGCGGCAGGCGCGGGCCCGGCCTGTCGCGCCGGCCCGCTCAGCCTGTCCCGCTCAGCCCGATCAATCAGCTCTCGGCCGCGCCCACCTCGTCGGCCTCGTCGGCCTCGTCGACCTCGTCGACCGGAATCACCTCGGTCTCGGCGAGGCCACCCGGCCCCTGGTGCCGCGGCCGCTGCAGGAAGAGGGTGGCCGCCGCGCCCACCAGCAGCATCGCACCGGCCAGATACAGCGACTCGCCCATCGCGGTGGCGAAGCCGTCGCGGATGAACGCGGGCAGCTGCCGGACGGCGCTGTCCTCCCCCTGCTCGAACGGGATGCTCTGGGCGGCGAGCCGGTTGAGCATGAGGGCGCCGATTGCGGCGGTGCCGACCACCGAACCCATCACCCGGGTGGTGTTGTAGATCCCTGCGCCGGCACCGGCGTCGCGCATCGGCAGGTTGCGGGTGGCGGTCGCGGCCAGCGGCGCCCAGATGCCGGCCTGGCAGACGCCCATCAGGATGGTCGGCAGGAGCAGCTGCCACACCGGTGTCTGCGGGGCCATGATCGCGCCGGCCCAGAAGGTGCCCAGGCCGTAGCCCAGCAGGCTCAGGCTGATCACGTTGCGCGGATGCACCCGGTCCAGAACCCGGCCGATCACCGGTGCCAGCGCGCCGCTGAGCACCGCCATCGGGATCAGCATGAGCGCCGAGCGGGTGGGCGACATACCGCCGACCAGCTGCAGGAAGAACATCAGCGGAATCATCATGCCCGAGACTGCGAAGCCCATCGTGGTGATACCGATGTTGGCCAGCGAGAAGTTCCGGTCCTTGAACAGTTTGAGCGGCACCAGCGCCTCGGTGCGGGTGTATCCCTCCCAGAGCACGAACAGCCCCATCACCACGATGCCGGCGGCGATCAGCAGCCAGATCCACAGCGCCCAGTCGTACGACTGGCCTTCCTGCACGCCGAAGACGATGGCCGTCAGGCCGATACCCGAGAGCACCATCCCGATCCAGTCGAAGCGGTGGTCGTGGGTGTCGACGGTGGGCACGAGCAGCGCCGCCAGTACCAGACCGATCAGCCCGACCGGCAGGTTGATGAAGAAGATCCACTCCCAGCCGAGCGAGTCGGTCAGGATGCCGCCGAGCAGCGGGCCCACCATGGTGGCCACACCGGCCACGATGCCCCACACGCCCATCGCCGCACCGCGTTTGGCCGGCGGGAAGGTCCGGGTGATCAGCGCCATGGTCTGCGGGGTGATCAGCGCCGCACCGATGCCCTGCACAGCGCGGGCGATGATCAGCTCGGTGATGCTCCCGGACAGGCCGCACCAGACGCTCGAGGCGGTGAAGACCACCAGGCCGATCTGATAGATGAGCTTGGGGCCGTACTTGTCGCCGAGCCGGCCGGCGATCAGCAGCGGGACCGCATAGGTGAGCAGGTAGGCCGACGAGACCCAGATGATCGCATCCCCGGCGTCGAGCGCCTCCATGATCTCCGGCTGCGCCACGGCCACGATCGTCATGTCGACGAGGATCATGAAGAAGCCGACACACAGGGCCATCAGCGCGGCCCACGGCCGGTCGGTCACCGGCTTGAACTGCGGCGTTGCAGCAACAGACATATCGGACAGCCTCGTTTCCTCGATCGATGCAGCGCGACACTAGCACCGCTCTGCGACACCTGGCACCCCCGTGCGGTGTCGTAGCGTGAGAGGCGACACAGGCACCCGGATCCACCCGGCGACGAGAGGCCGCTGCGGTGAGTGGAATCACAGCGGCCCGGGAATCACCCCAGCCGCGGCGACGTTGATCGAGGGTTGCCCGCCAGAACGGAGAGCCGACATGAAGAAGCCGACGACCGGTGTCCTGCCCGACGCCGTGACCGCCGCCCCGGCGGCCGACTCCCGCGCCGCCGCCGCGGTCGGCCGCATCCTCGACCGGGCCGGCCGCCTGCAGGAGCCGGCGGTCTCCCGCTACGTGGCCAAGCTCCGCGACGCCCACCCCGACGACGATCCGGCGGCGCTGATCGCCCGCCTCGAGCGGCGCTACCTCACTGCGGTCACCGCCTCCGGCTCGGCCGTCGGCGCCGCGGCGTCCATTCCGGGTGTGGGGACCTTCACGGCGCTGACGGCGCTCACCGCCGACACCGCGGTCTTCATCGAGGCCTCGGCACTGCTCGCACTGGCCACCGCCGAGGTGCACGGCATCACCGTCCACGAGTCCGAACGACGCCGGGCGCTGGTGCTCTCGGTGGCCCTCGGCGAGGAGGGTGTCGCGGCACTGGGCAAGGTGCTCGGCACTCGCAGCACCGGCGCCGTGGCCCGGCTCGGCCGGCCGGGCGCCGCCCCGAAATCCCTGCTGCGCCTGAACAAGACGCTCACCAACCGGTTGGTCCGCAAGTTCGCGGTGCGCCGCGCGCCGATCCTGGTCGGCAAGCTGATCCCGGGCGGGGTGGGCGCGGCCGTCGGCGGCGCCGGCAACCGGGCCCTGGGACGGCTGGTGCTGCGCAACGCCCGCGAGGCCTTCGGCCCGCCGCCGCGGCACTTCCCGATCGACGGCGAGGTGCTGACCGCTAACCGGTCCGCCGACCCGGCCGGCACCCCGGTCCCGGCACCGCGACGCCGCCTGCTCCGGCGCGGCCGGAGCTCTTGAGCGCCGCCCCGGCAGCCGCGCCGGGCTGGATCCGGCTGCTCACCGCGGCGTGCCGACGGCACGGGCGGCTCGCGGCGATCACCCTGACCGTGACCCTCGGTGCCGTCGCCGCCGACCTCGTCGCCCCGCTGCTGGCCCGCTCGGCCATCGACCACGCCACCGGCACCTCCCGCGCCGCCGCCGGACTCGGCGTGCTGGTGGCGGCGATGCTCGTGGCCGCCGTGATCCGCTACGCCTGCCAGTTCGGCCGCCGGCTCACCGCCGGGCGGCTGTCGGTGACGGTGCAGGACGATCTGCGCCGCGATCTGCTGCGCACCCTCCTGCGCGTCGACGGGCGCTCGCAGGATGCGCTCAACACCGGCCAGGTGGTCTCCCGCGCGATCTCGGATCTGCAGGTGGTGCAGGGACTGCTGGCCCAGCTGCCGCTGGCGATCGGCGGGATGGTGCAGGCGGTGCTGGCGATCGGCATCATGGCCTGGCTCTCGCCGGCGCTGACGTTGATCGCGCTGGTGGTGCTGCCGCTGGTGAGCTACGTGGCCTACCGGGCCCGCCGACCGCTGTTCGCCGCCACCTGGTCGGCGCAGCAGTCCGCGGCCGATCTGGCCGGCCACGTCGAGGAGACCGTCACCGGCGTCCGGGTGGTCAAGGGCTTCGGCCAGGAGAGCCGGGCCGTCGACGAGCTGGCCGGCCTCGGGGCTGAGCTGTACCGGCGCAAGCTGCGTTCGGCGCGGCTGCAGGCCCGGTTCGCCCCGGTGATGGCCGCTCTCCCCCAGATCGGCATGGTGCTGGTGATCGGTGCGGGCGGCTACCTCACCCTGCAGGGATCGCTGAGCGCCGGCAGCTTCCTCGCCTTCTCCACGTACATCGCCTCGATGACCGCAGTGGTGCGGATCCTCACCGGGCTGCTGGTCAGCGGACAGCTCGCCGCGTCGTCGGCGAGCCGGGTCTTCGAGGTGATCGACCATCCGGCCGACCCCGCCCTGAGCAACACCGCCACCGTGCCCGACGGCCCGCTCGGGGTGCGCCTGACGGCGGTGGACTTCGGCTACCGGGACCGTCCGGTGCTGCGCGGGGTGGACCTGGACCTCGCGCCGGGCGAATGCGTGGCGGTGGTCGGCGGACCCGGATCGGGCAAGTCCACGCTCGCGGCCCTGCTCGGCGGCACCTATCCGGCCGATGCCGGCACGGTGGCGCTGATCGCCGACGGCCGGGAGTATCCGGTGGACCGGCTCGCCCCGTCGGCACTGCACGCGGCAGTGACGGTCGCCTTCGACGAGCCGGTGCTGTTCTCCGACACCATCGCCGAGAACATCGCGCTCGGACCCGGACCGGCGCCCGCTGCGGACGACCCGGCGCTGCGCCGCGCCGCCGACCGGGCCTGCGCCACCGGGTTCATCGACGAGTTGCCCGACGGTTTCGCGACCGCCGTGGGCGAACGGGGCCTGACCCTCTCCGGCGGGCAGCGCCAGCGCATCGCGCTGGCCCGGGCGCTCTACGCGCAGCCGCGGGTGCTCGTCCTCGACGACGCCACCAGCGCCGTGGACGCGGCCACCGAGGCGCAGATCCTGAACCGGCTGCGTGAGGACGGCACCACCGTCCTGGTGCTCGCGCACCGGCGCTCGACGCTGTCGGTGGCCGATCGCGTCGTCGTCCTCGACGACGGGGCGGTGATCGACACCGGCACAGTGGCCGAACTCGACGCCCGCTGCCCGCGTTTCGCCGAGCTGATGACCCCGGGCGACGACGATCGTGCGCACGCGGCGGCGCTGCGCCGGGTGCGGGCGCAGCAGGCGCTGACCGTCGGGCAGCTGTGGCCCGACGCGCCGCCCGACCGGCCGGAGCCGGTCCGCACCCGGGGCCCGGCCGCGCCGGCGGCGACGGCCCCGCGTCCCGGCGGCCGCGGCGGAGGGCCGGCCGCCGGCGCCTTCGGTGCCCTGCCGGCCACCCCCGAACTGCAGGCGGCGGTCGAGGCGCTGCCGCCGGCCGATGAGCAGCCGCGCGTGGATCTGTCCGCGGCCCGCGCCGAACATCCGGACTTCTCGCTGCGGCAGATCCTGCGCCCGGTTCGCGGCCTGCTGGTGCTGGTGCTGCTCACCGTGGCCGCGGACACGCTGATCGGCCTGGTCTATCCGTCGCTGGCGCGGGTGGTGCTCGACGCCGGCACACACGGCCGGTCCACCACCGTCGCACTGGCCACGGTCGCCGGCCTGCTGTTGGTGGCCGTCGGCGCCCTGGCCGGGGCGGCCAATGTGATCGTCGCCGCCCGCGCCGGCGAACGCGTGCTGTACGCCCTGCGGGTGCGCAGCTACGCGCATCTGCAACGGCTCGGGCTCGACTACTACGAGCGCGAGCTGTCGGGCCGCATCATGACCCGGATGACCACGGACGTCGACGCCCTGTCGAACTTCATCCAGACCGGACTCTCGTCGGCGGTGATCGCGCTGCTCACGGTGGTCGGCGTGCTGGCCGCACTGTTCGTCACCGACTGGCATCTGGCGCTGCTGGTGCTGCCCGTCTTCCCGATCCTGGTGGTCGCCACCGTCGTCTTCCGGCGCATCGCCGCCTCGGCGTACACGCGTTCGCGGGAACTGGTCTCGGTGGTCAACGCCGACTTCCAGGAGAACGTCACCGGGCTGCGCACCACCGTCGCCTACCGGCACGACGGCCCGGCGCGGCGGCGCTTCGGCCTGCTCTGCGATGCCTGGGTGGCCGCGCGGATGGACTCCCAGCGGGCCATCTCGGTGTACTTCCCGTTCATCACCTTCTGCGCCGACGTGGCGGCGGCCGTCGCGGTGGGCGCCGGCGCCCACCAGATCGCCACCGGTCACCTCACCCCCGGCGCGCTGGTGGCCTTCGTGCTGTACCTGTCCATGCTCTTCGGTCCGGTCCAGCAGCTCACCCAGGTCTTCGACGGCTATCAGCAGGCGGCGGTCGGTCTGCGCCGGATCGGCGATCTGCTGACCACCCCGAGTTCGATCGTCGAAGCCGGCGACGCCGCACTCCCCGCACCCGAACGCGGCCGGGCCGACGTCGCCCTCGAGGCAGTGAGCTTCCGCTACCGCGACGCCGCGCGCGAGGCGCTCGGCGGCATCGACCTGACCCTGCCGTCGGGCGGCTCGCTGGCACTGGTCGGCGCCACCGGTGCCGGCAAGTCGACCATCGTCAAACTGCTCGCCCGGTTCTACGATCCGACGTCGGGAACCGTCCGCTACAACGGCGCCGATCTGCGCCGGCTCAATCTGCACGAGTACCGGTCCCGGCTCGGGGTGGTGCCCCAGGAAGCGCATCTGTTCGCCGGCACGGTGGCCGGCAACATCGCCTACGGCCGTCCCGGGGCGAGCCGCGAGGAGATCGCCGAGGCCGCCCGCCGGGTGGGTGCGGCGGCGATGATCGCCGCACTGCCGGGCGGGATGACCTTCCCGATCGCCGAACGCGGCCGCGGCCTCTCGGCCGGGCAGCGGCAGCTGCTGGCGCTGGCCCGCGCCGAACTCGTCGAACCGGATCTGATCCTGCTCGACGAGGCGACCGCCTCGCTCGACCAGGCCACCGAAGCCCAGGTGCTCGCGGCCGGCACGGAGCTGACCCGCCGGCGCACCAGCGTGATCGTGGCCCACCGGCTCTCGACCGCGGCCGGCGCCGACGCCATCGCGGTGATCGACCACGGCGCCGTCGTCGAGCTGGGCACCCACCGGGAACTGCTCGCCGCGGACGGGCGTTACGCCCGCCTCTGGGCGGCCGGAGTGGGCCCGGACGAGGACCGCTGACAACCGCCGTCCGGGTGATTCTCACCACTTACTCGCCGGTCCGCGGTCCGGCACACGCACAAGCGAGCGTTCCGACCGGTCGGGGCGTACGATCAACTGTTGGTCGCACGAGGTTCACAAGACCGCCCTGCGACGGAAGCACCGATCGAAGACGCACATGTGAATTGAGGCGAGACAACGCTGTGAGCAGTTCCACATCCGAGACCGACTACGGACAGAACGAGTGGCTGGTCGAGGAGATGTACCAGCGCTTTCAGAAGGACCCGGACTCGGTGGATCCGAGTTGGCACGAGATGCTCAAGAACTACCGGCCCGGTCCCGCCCCCTCAGCCAACGGCGCCCCCTCCGCTGCGCCCACCTCCAACGGCCCCGCATCCAGCAGCCCTGCATCCAACGGCGCTGCATCCAACGGCACCGGCGCCCCCGCCGCGAACGGCTCGGCGGCCGCCGCTCCCGCCGCACCGGCCGCCGCACCGCAGAACACCGCGACCGGCAAGCCCATGCTGACCCTCGATCAGGAACCCGTCCGGGAGGCGCCGGCCGCCGGCTCGGTGATCCGCCCGCTGCGTGAGGCCCCGGCCACCAAGGCCGCCGCAGGCGTCAGCCGCACCGCCCCGGCCGCAGCGCCGGCCGACGAGGCCGCCGAGGACCAGACCAAGGTTCTGCGCGGTGCCGCCGGCGCCATCGTGAAGAACATGAACGCCTCGCTGGAACTGCCGACCGCCACAAGCGTGCGTGCCGTGCCGGTGAAGCTGATGTTCGACAACCGCATCGTGATCAACAACCACCTGGCCCGCACCCGCGGCGGCAAGGTGAGCTTCACGCACATCCTGGGCTACGCGATCGTGCAGGCGATCAAGTCGTTCCCCAACATGAACAATCACTTCGCGGTGATCGACGGCAAGCCGAACCTGGTGACCCCGGCGCACACCAACCTGGGGCTGGCCATCGACCTGCCCGGCAAGGGCGGCCAGCGCACCCTGGTGGTGGCCGCGATCAAGAACTGCGAGTCGATGGGCTTCGCCGGGTTCTGGGAGGCCTACGAGGACATCGTGCGGCGCGCCCGCGAGGGCAAGCTGACCGCCGAGGACTTCGCCGGCGTCACCATCTCGCTGACCAACCCGGGCACCATCGGCACCGTGCACTCGGTGCCGCGCCTCATGCAGGGTCAGGGCACCATCATCGGCGCCGGCGCCATGGAGTACCCGGCCGAGTTCCAGGGCTCGTCCGACCAGCAGCTGGCCGAGATGGGCGTCGGCAAGCTGATGACGCTCACCTCCACCTACGATCACCGGGTGATTCAGGGCGCCGAGTCCGGCGACTTCCTGCGGACCATCCACCAGCTGCTGCTCGACGACGGTTTCTGGGACGAGATCTTCACGGCCCTGCACATCCCGTACGAGCCGATCCGCTGGCGCCGTGACATCCCGGCCGGTTCGGTGGACAAGAACACCCGCGTCCTCGAGCTGATCGCCGCCTATCGCAGCCGCGGCCACCTGATGGCCGACACCGATCCGCTGATGATGGGCACCGATGCGCGCACCGCGCACCCGGATCTGGACGTGCTCACCTACGGCCTGACGCTGTGGGATCTGGACCGCACCTTCAAGGTCGGCGGCTTCCACGGCCAGGACGAGATGACCCTGCGCGAGGTCCTCGCGGTGCTCCGCGACGCCTACTGCCGGCACATCGGCGTGGAGTACACCCACATCCTCGATCCCGAGCAGCAGCGCTGGCTGCAGGAGCGGGTGGAGGTCAAGCACGTCAAGCCGTCGGTGGCCGAGCAGAAGTACATCCTGTCCAAGCTCAACGCCGCCGAGGCCTTCGAGACCTTCCTGCAGACCAAGTACGTGGGCCAGAAGCGCTTCTCGCTCGAGGGCGCCGAATCGGTGATCCCGATGATGGACGCCGTGCTCGACCGCAGTGCCGAGCACGAGCTCGACGAGGTGGTCATCGGCATGCCGCACCGCGGCCGGCTCAATGTGCTCGCCAACATCGTCGGCAAGCCGTACTCGAAGATCTTCACCGAGTTCGAGGGCAACCTGGGCGAGGCCCAGTCGCACGGCTCCGGCGACGTCAAGTACCACCTCGGCGCCGAGGGCAAGTACTACCAGATGTTCGGCGACAACGAGATCAACGTCTCGCTGACCGCCAACCCCAGCCACCTCGAAGCCGTCGACCCGGTCCTCGAAGGCATCGTCCGCGCCAAGCAGGACATGCTCGACGAGGAGCACCAGTTCGACATCCTGCCCCTGATGCTGCACGGCGACGCCGCGTTCATCGGTCAGGGCGTGGTGGCCGAGACGCTCAACCTGTCCATGCTCTCGGGCTACCGCACCGGCGGCACCGTGCACATCGTGGTCAACAACCAGGTCGGCTTCACCACCGCCCCGGAGTACTCGCGCTCCACCGAGTACTGCACCGACGTCGCCAAGATGATCGGCGCCCCGGTCTTCCACGTGAACGGCGACGACCCGGAGGCCTGCGTCTGGGCCGCCCAGCTGGCCGTCGACTACCGCGAGGCCTTCCACCGCGACGTGGTGATCGACCTGGTCTGCTACCGCCGCCGCGGTCACAACGAGGGCGACGATCCGTCGATGACCCAGCCGGCCATGTACGACGTGATCGACAGCCTGCGCAGCGTCCGCAAGAGCTACACCGAATCGCTGATCGGCCGTGGCGACATCTCCACCAAGGAGGCCGAGGACGCCCTGCGCGACTATCAGGGCCAGCTCGAACGGGTCTTCGTGGAGGTCAAGGAGCTCGAGCGGTTCCAGCCGGAGGCCTCGCCGCCGATCACCGAGGACCAGCAGCTGCCGGTGCAGCTGGTGACCGCCGTCAGCGCGAAGTCGCTGGAGCGGATCGGCGACGCCTTCACCGAGCTGCCCGAGGGCTTCACCCCGCACCCGCGGGTCAAGCCGGTCATCGAACGGCGCCTGCACATGTCGCGCGAGGGCGGCATCGACTGGGCGTTCGCCGAGCTGCTGGCCTTCGGCACCCTGGTCGAGGAGGGTAAGACGGTCCGCCTGTCCGGACAGGACTCCCGCCGCGGCACCTTCACCCAGCGCCATTCGGTGCTGATCGACCGCGAGAACGGTTCGGAGTACACCCCGCTGAACACCCTGACCGACGACGGTCCGGGCCGGTTCCTGGTGTACGACTCCCCGCTCTCGGAGTACGCGGTCCTCGGTTTCGAGTACGGCTACGCCATCGGCAATCCCGACGCGCTGGTCCTGTGGGAGGCGCAGTTCGGCGACTTCGTCAACGGCGCCCAGTCGGTGATCGACGAGTTCATCAGCTCCGGTGAGGCCAAGTGGGGTCAGCTCTCCGACGTGGTGCTGCTGCTGCCGCACGGCCACGAGGGTCAGGGCCCGGACCACACCTCCGGCCGGATCGAGCGTTTCCTGCAGCTGTGCGCGGAGGGTTCGATGACCGTGGCGCTGCCGTCCACCCCGGCCAGCTACTTCCATCTGCTGCGCCGGCACGTGCACGACGGCATCAGCCGCCCGCTGGTGGTCTTCACCCCCAAGTCGATGCTGCGCAACAAGGCCGCGGTCTCGCCGGTCGAGGAGTTCACCGACGGCAAGTTCCTGTCGGTGCGCGACGACCCGATCTACGCCGGCGACTTCAAGGGCGTCGGCGGCCAGGGCGACCGCGCCACCGTCAAGCGGGTGCTGCTGGTCAGCGGCAAGCTGTACTACGAGCTGTCCGCGCGCCGGGCCAAGGAGAAGCGCGACGACGTCGCGATCGTCCGCGTCGAGCAGCTCTACCCGGTGCCGCATCGCCGCCTGGCCCGCACGCTCGAGCAGTACCCGAACGCCACCGACTTCGTCTGGGTCCAGGAGGAGCCGGCCAACCAGGGTCCGTGGCCGTACCTGGGGCTGTGGTTGCCGGAGATGCTGCCGGATCTGCTCGGCGGACTGCGCCGGATCTCGCGGCGCGCGATGAGCGCACCGTCGTCGGGCTCGTCCAAGGTGCACGCCGTGGAGCAGGCCGAGATCATCGACACCGCCTTCGCACCCACGGACTAAGACGCCGGAGACCGACCGGTTCGACGCGCACGGGCCGCACCCCCACCGGGGTGCGGCCCGTGGTCGTTCTGCGGATCCGCAGCGCCGGTCAGGCGTCAGGCGCTCGGGCGGTCAGCCGTCGAGTCCGGCGGCGAGCTGGGCCAGCTGCGGCAGCGATCCCACCATCAGCGCCAGCAGCTGGTCGCGATCGATGGCCGGATCGGCGATCCAGCGCAGCATGAGGTCTTCGGTCAGGGTCACCCAGCCGGCCACGGCCAGCTCCACAGTCGGCGTGACCTCGATGTTCAGCAGCGAGCCGAATTCGAGGATGCGCCGGGTCTGCTCGGCCCGGGTGCGTTCGGCCACCTCCCGCATTCCCGGATCGGCCGCGGCGGCCCCGCGCAGCAGGCTGCGATAGCCCTCGCGGTTGTCGGCCACGTAGTCGATGTAGGCGGCGACCGCCGTGGTGAGCATCTCCACCGGGTCGTCCAGATCGGTGCGCGGCTCGGTCCGGGCCAGCAGTTCGGCGGCCTGCTCCCCGATCAGCGCCCGATGGAAGTCCTGCCGGGACTCGAAGTAGTGAAAGATCAGCGCCCGGGAGACCCCGGCGCGCTGGGCCACCTCCTCGATGGTCACCGACTCGACCGGTTGTCCGGCGGCCAGTTCCAACCCCAGATCCAGCAACTGGCGGCGGCGCTGCTGCGGGCTCATCCGCTTGCGCTGACGCCGCTCGTCCGGGGCATCCGGGGCGTCGGCCGGACGCGGGCCGGGGGACGCCTGCTCGACGGTCATGGCCCCACCCTAAGTCACTGTTGACTCATGTTCAACAAGTTGTTGACGCTCCGTCAGCAAGGCTTTAGGCTAGGGACCATGACAACGCACGATGTAGAGATCGCCATCGTCGGGGCCGGGTTCTCCGGGCTCGGCGCAGCCATCAAGCTCTCCCAGAACGGGGTCGACGATTACCTCGTCATCGACCGCGGCAACGACTTCGGCGGCACCTGGCGCGACAACACCTACCCCGGCGCGGCCTGCGACGTGCCCTCACACCTGTACTCGTACTCGTTCGCGCAGAACCCGGACTGGTCGCGGTCCTATTCGCACCAGCCGGAGATCCACGGCTACATCAACGGCGTCGCCGACAACTACGGCATCGGTGCGCGCACCTGGTTCACCTCCGAGGTCGAGTCGGCGCACTGGAACGAGGACGAGCACCGCTGGGAGCTGAGCGTCTCCCGCTCCGTCGACGGCGGGCCGGCCGAGCAGGTCACCGTCCGCGCCCGTCACCTGGTCGGCGCGGTCGGACCGCTGTGCGAGCCCAACCTGCCCGACATCGAGGGCATCGACGGCTTCGGCGGCACCATCGTGCACTCGGCCCGCTGGGACCACGAGATGGACTTCACCGGCAAGCGCGTCGCCGTCATCGGCACCGGCGCCTCGGCCATCCAGATCGTGCCGCAGCTGGGCAAGGTCGTCGGCCACCTGGACGTCTACCAGCGCACCGCGCCGTGGATCATCCCGCGCAACGAGCGCCCCTACCTGCCGGTGGAGAACTGGGCGTTCAAGAACGTGCCGGGCCTGCAGAACCTGATCCGCGGCGGTATCTACGGCTTCAACGAGACGGTCGCCGCCGGCATGACCTTCGCCCCCAAGGCGCTCAAGCCGGTGGAGCTGATCAGCCGTGCCAACATCTTCAAGGGCATCCGCGATCCGAAGCTCCGCGAGGCGGTCACCCCGTCGTACGCCGTCGGCTGCAAGCGCATCCTCAAGTCCAACGACTGGTACCCCACCCTCGACCAGCCCAACGTCGACCTGGTGACCGACGGCATCGAGAAGATCACCGAGGCCGGGATCGTCAGCCGCGACGGCACGCTGCGCGAGGTGGACGTGATCGTGGTGGCCACCGGCTTCCA
The DNA here is from genome assembly GCF_046098115.1 of Gordonia sp. VNK21. NCBI lineage: Bacteria > Bacillati > Actinomycetota > Actinomycetes > Mycobacteriales > Gordoniaceae > Gordonia > Gordonia sp. VNK21. The sequence goes on from NZ_JBJURU010000007.1 coordinate 67,794, forward strand.
CGTCACCGACTCGCCGGTCTTCGCCACCATCCACGGGGCCGGCGGCCGCAGCCTGGCCGATGTCTGGGACCAGACCGGCATGCGAGGCTACAAGGGTTCGTTCGTGCACGGCTTCCCCAACATGATGCTGCTGATCGGACCGTCGACCGGCCTCGGCCACACCTCGATGGTCTACATGATCGAATCGCAGCTGAACTACCTGGTGGACTACATCCGCACCGCCCGCCGGTCCGGCATCACCCGGACCGAGGTCACCGAGGAGGCACAGGACCGGTTCAACTCCGGAGTCCAGCACTCCCTGCGCAACAGCGTGTGGGTCAACGGCGGCTGCTCGTCGTGGTACCAGGACGAGCACGGCAACATCACCACCGTCTGGCCGGGCTTCACCTTCACCTTCCGCAACGCCACCCGGCGTTTCGACATCGCGGCCTACGACGTGCAGAAGGGCGCCGACCAGACCGCCTCGACCGCATCCGGTGCGGCGCCGCAGCCCGCCGTCGCCGGCTCCTGACCGGCCCCACCCCTCCCGCAGACCGGACGGTCCGCCGCACCGGCGGGCCACCACAGAAAGAGCTCAGCTATGAAAGACTTCCGCGACAAGGTCATCGTGATCACCGGCGCCGCCTCCGGCATGGGCCGTGACCTGGCCGTCAAGCTCGCCCAGCGCGGCGCCCACCTGGCCATCTCCGACCTCGACCCGGACGGGCTGGCCGGCACCGAGGCCCTCATCGCGCAGCAGGCCCCGAACGCCCGCGTGCACAGCCAGCTGCTCAACGTGGCCGAGCGGGAGGCCGTCCTGACCTACGCCGACACCGTCGTCGAGCACTTCGGCCGGGTGAACGCCGTCTTCAACAACGCCGGCATCGCCCACCACGGCGAGGTGGAGACGATGGAGTTCAAGGACATCGAGCGCATCATGGATGTGGACTACTGGGGCGTGGTGAACGGCACCAAGGCCTTCCTGCCGCACATCATCGCCTCGGGCGACGGCGCCATCGTCAACACCAGTTCGCTGTTCGGGCTGCTCGCCGAACCGGGCCAGGCCGCCTACAACTCGGCCAAGTTCGCCGTCCGCGGCTTCACCGAGGCGCTGCGCCAGGAGATGCTGATCTCCGGCCACGAGGTGGCGGTGACCTGCGTGCACCCCGGCGGCATCAAGACCGCCATCGCCCGCAACTCGACCACCTCCGGCGACCACGACCAGGCCAAGACGGCGCAGTTCTTCGACAAGTACCTGGCGCGCACCAGTTCGGAGAAGGCCGCCGACATCATCCTGACGGCCGTGCAGAAGGAGCGGGCCCGGGTGCTCGTCGGCGCCGACGCGAAACTACTCGATCTGGGCGTGCGCCTGGTGGCCTCCGGCTACCAGGGGATCTCGGCCCGGCTCACCAAGTGGGGTCTGTCCAAGGTCTGACCGCCACCGGCCGCCGAGCGCCGCCGGCCTCCCTCACCGGGGAGCCGGCGGCGCTCGCCGTCTGCCGGTGCCGTCACACGCCGTGAGTACCGACCCATTCCCGGCCGACGGCGGCCGGATCGGCGCCGCCGCGGACCTTGCCGGCCAGCTCGGCCAGGTCGGCAGTGCTGAGCTCGCCGGCCACCCGACTCAACGCCTTGAGCTGATTCCGGGTGAGCGCAGCGCTGCGGTAGACCGGCAGCAGCGTCTGCGCCCGCGGCGCACCGTCGGCCGACAGCGCCTGCACCTCGGTGCCGTTCTGCGCGTCCGGTCCGGCGGCCTCCGCGGCCGCGGTGTCCAGGGCGGGCAGCACCCCCAGCGCCTCACCGCCGGACACCCGCGCGAGGACCTCCTGCGCCGAGGCGAGCCGGGTGACCGGTCCCGGCCGGCACGCCGCGAACGCCCCGAGGACGTCGTCGTCGACGCCGTCGATCGTCACCAGCGGCAGGCCGGCCGGCAGGGCTCCGCAGCCGGCCAGATCGTCCACCCCGTAGCGGTCGCGCAGGGCGGCGGCGATCAGCAGCTGCGGACGGTTGCCCGCCTGCGTCGGATCGCCGATCGACACCCCTTGCGGCAGTGCCCGACTGACCTCGGCGATCAGCTCGTCCCCGCCGTAGGCCACCGGCGACGAGCTCAGCAGGTCCAGCAGCTCACCGGTGAACGCCGGGAACAGGTCCACCGCGCCCACCGCCGTGGCGTCGAGCAGGGCCGGCTCGGTGTCCCGCCGGTCCACGAGCACCGCCCGCCGCCCGCTGCGGCTGAGCACCGAGGCGTACACCCCGGCCGCGGCCTGCAACGCCGGATCGGCGGAGGCGCCGATCCGCAGCGGCTCCGGATCGTCGGAGTCGCACGCCGTCAGCACGGACAGCGCCAGCAGCGCGGCGGCGAATACGGTGAGGGGACGCAACCAGGTCTTCATCGCTGCCAACGTTAGAGCATGCCGGTCGGTACGATCCTCCTCGTGCCGTCCATTCCACGTCCCGGATCACTCGGCCCGTCCAGCCGACGGTCCGCCGATCACCGCTCCCCCGTCCCGCCGCCGGTGCCGGCGGCCCGGGCGGTGGTGGACTGCGGCGTCTACGTCGACGGCCGGCGGCTGCCCGGACACCACGACTACCGGGAGGCCGCCCGCACGGTCGCCGAGACCGGCGAGGGTTTCGTCTGGCTGGGCCTGCACGCTCCCGACGACCACCAGATGGAGTCGGTGGCCCAGACCTTCGGCCTGCACCCGCTGATGGTCGAGGACGCGGTGAACGCACATCAGCGGCCCAAGCTCGAGCTCTACGGCGACACCCTGTTCCTGGTGCTGCGCTCGATGCGCTACCTGCCGCACGAGAACCTGCCGCAGGCCGGCGGCGACGTGGTCGAGGCCGGGGAGATCATGGTGCTCGCCGGTGCGAACTTCGTGATCACCGTCCGGCACGGCGAGCACACCCAGCTCGCCGGGGTCCGCGAACGGCTGGCCGATCATCCGCAGCGGCTCTCGCACGGGCCGGCCACCGTGGTGCACGCGATCGCCGACCACGTCGTCGACAGCTACCTGGATCTGGTCGGCCAGATCCAGTCGGACGTCGACGAGATCGAGGAGGCCGTCTTCGGGACGGCCGCGAACAACGTCGGCATCGACGTGGTCTACCTGTTCAAACGCGAGATCCTGGAGATGCGCCGGGCGGCGGTGCCGCTGACCGGTCCACTCTCCTGGCTCGCCGGCGGGACCGGCGGACCGGGCGCCCCGCACGCCGAACTGGGTGCGGCCGGACTGCCGGAGTCGTTCTCCGACAAGGAGCATCGCCGGCACTTCCGCGACGTCGCCGACCATCTGTCCACGGTGGTCGAGCTGGTGAGTGAGTTCGACGAGCGGCTCACCTCGCTGATGAACGCCGCCGCCACCAAGGTGGGCATTCAGCAGAACACCGACATGCGCAAGATCTCGGCGTGGGCCGCGATCGCCGCGGCCCCGACCATGATCGCCGGCGTGTACGGCATGAACTTCGACAACATGCCGGAACTGAGCTGGGACTACTCGTACCCGGTGGTGCTGCTGGTGCTGGCCGGGATCTGCTTCCTGCTCTACCGCACCTTCCACCGCAACGGCTGGCTCTGAGCCCGCGCGGCCGGAACCACCTCAGGACGGGGTGACGCCGCCCCGTCGCGGGTCGGTGATGTCCACGTCGCCCTCCGCCCAGGCCTCACGCAGCGCGTCGGCGCCCTTGAGCCGGACCCACGCCGCCTCGTTGGCGGTGATCGGCACGGCGCGCAGGAACTGCACCGGGTCGGACGGCTCGGGCAGCACCAGGTCGGCCAGTTCGTCCGGCTCGAGCAGGAAGGCCGAACAGATCGCTCCGGTCCACAACGGCTCCCCCAGGTCGATCAGCGAGTCGGGTGCCAGCACCAGCCCCTCCACCGCCGGCGCCGCCGCCACCGTCGCCAGCGACCGGTGCAGGCCCGGAGCCGGCATCACCGCGCGCATCCGCACCACCAGTTCGGCGCGCGGTCCGCGCACCGGATCGGGGGCCGGATCGGACGGATCGTGCATCGGGTGCCGCGCGCAGCCGACCGTCGCGAAGACCACCTCGGGCCCGTCCGGGCCGTCGACCGGAAAACGCAGGACGTCGATCGGCTCCACGCCCAGGAAGGTCACCGAGGCCCGCTGCGGGGTGCTGCTGAAGGCGCGGCCCAGCTCGGCCGTCACCAGTTCGGGTGTCGAGGGCACGGTGTGATCAGCGCAGCGAGAGTCCGGAGGCGGTGTCGAAGACGTGCATCAGCCGCGGTTCGAAGGCCAGCGAGACGGTGCCGCCGCGCGGCACCGTGGTGGTCGGCAGCAGCCGGGCCACCTTCTGGCCTCCCTGGGTGGACGCGCCGATGTCCTCGGCCAGCCGGTTGAGGACCTCCGCCGATCCGCCCGGCGCCTCGAGCGTGAAGTAGTAGTACTTGTCCGAGCCCATCGACTCGACGAAGTCCACTCCGGCCTCGAAGACCTTGCAGTGCGGCAGCAGCGCCGGATCGATCTGGGCCGCGTCGGCGAAGTGCTCGGGCCGGATGCCCAGCAGCACGTGACCGTCGCTGCCCACCTCCTGTGCCCGGGCCAGCAGCTCCCGGTGGTCGGGCAGGGCGATCTCGCCGATCACCGACTCCACCCCGTGCTCGGTGAGCCGGCCCGGGACGAAGTTCATCGCCGGGGAGCCGATGAACCCCGCCACGAACAGGTTCAGCGGATGGTCGTAGAGCTCCTGCGGGGCGCCGACCTGCTGCACCCGGCCCTTGCTCATCACCACGACCCGGTCACCGAGGGTCATCGCCTCGGTCTGATCGTGGGTCACGTACACCGTGGTGGTGCCGATCCGCGCCTGCAGCTGAGCGATCTCGGTGCGCATCTGCACGCGCAGTTTCGCGTCCAGGTTCGACAGCGGCTCGTCCATCAGGAAGACCTTCGGCGACCGCACGATCGCCCGGCCCATCGCCACTCGCTGACGCTGACCGCCGGACAGGTTGGCGGGCTTGCGGTCGAGCAGTTCGGTCAGATCCAGAATCCGCGCGGCCTCGTCCACCTTCTGCGCGATCTCGGCCTTGGGCAGCTTGGCCAGCGAGAGCGGGAAGGCGATGTTCTGCCGGACGCTCATATGCGGGTACAGCGCGTAGCTCTGGAAGACCATCGCGATGTCGCGGTCCTTGGGCGCCACGTCGTTCATCCGCTCGCCGCCGATGAACAGGTCACCGCCGGTGATGTCCTCGAGGCCGGCGATCATGTTCAGCGTCGTCGACTTGCCGCAGCCCGACGGGCCCACCAGGATGACGAACTCGCCGTCGGCGATCTGCAGATTCACGCCCTCCACGGCCGTCGAGCCGTCCGGGTACTGCTTGGAGACGTTGTCCAGAACGATATCGGCCATGGGTTATCCCTTCACCGCGCCGGAGGTCAGACCGGCCACGATACGACGTTGGAAGAAGAGCACGAAGATGATGATGGGGATGGTGATGACCACCGCGGCCGCGGCGATCGCTCCGGTCGGTTCCTCGAACTGACTGACCCCGGTGAAGTTGGCGATCGCCACCGGCGCCGTCTGGGCCCGGTCAGTGGAGGTCAGCGACAGAGCCAGCAGCAGGTCGTTCCAGGCGAAGATGAACACCAGGATCGCCGAGGTCACCACCCCGGGTGCGGCCAGCGGCACGATCACCCGGCGGAAGGCCTGGGTGGGCGAGGCGCCGTCCATCATGGCCGCCTTCTCCAGATCCCACGGGATCTCCCGGAAGAAGGCCGAGAGGGTGTAGATCGCCAGCGGCAGCGCGAAGGCGGTGTACGGCAGGATCAGGCCCAGCCAGGTGTCGAACAGCCCGATCCGGCGCTCGATGTTGAACAGCGGCGTCACCAGCGAGATCTGCGGGAACATCGCGATCAGCAGCGCCGCACCCACCAGCAGCTTCTTGCCGCGGAACTCCAGGCGGGCGATGGCGTAGGCGGCCATCGTGCCCAGCACCACGGCGATGGCGGTGGTGATCAGGCCGATGCCGATCGAGTTGATCAGCGCCGAGGTGAAGAAGCCGGTGTCGAAGATGTTCCGGTAGTTCTCCAGCGTCCACGACGTGGGAATGAAGTTGCCGTCGGTCACCGTGCCGGTGGACTTGAACGACAGGCTGATGATCCACCACAGCGGAATCACCGCGTACAGCACCACCAGCAGGTTGACGATGGTCCAGCCGGCCCGTCGCCGGTTCAGCGAGCTCATGGTCGGCTATCTCCCCTCGTCGTCGGAACCGGGCGCGGAGGCGCCGAAGCCCTTGATGAAGATCCCGGCGATGATGGCCACGCACAGGAAGATCAGAATGCTGATCGCGGAGCCGACGCCGAGGTTGAACGCTTTGAACAGGTTGTTGTAGCCGAGCATCGACACCGATCCGGTGTCGTGGTTGCCGGCGGTGAGCACGTAGATGTTGTCGAAGATCCGGAAGGCGTCCAGGGTGCGGAAGAGCAGCGCCACCAGGATGGCCGGCTTCATCAGCGGCAGGGTGATCCGGAACAGCCGCGTCCAGGCTCCGGCGCCGTCCACCTGAGCGGCCTTGAGCAGATCGTCGGGCACCAGCGCGAGGCCCGCCAGCAGCAGCAGTGCCATGAACGGGGTGGTCTTCCAGACCTCGGCGAGCACCACGATCGACAGGGCCGGGATCTGCTCGGTGAGCGGCGCGCTGCCGTCGGGCAGCAGATTGGCCAGATAGCCGGTCCCCGGCGTCCACGCGTACTTCCAGGAGATGGCAGCGGCGACGGTGACGATGCCGTACGGGATCAGCACCACGGTGCGTACCAGGCCCTTGCCGAACATCGCCCGATGCATGACCATCGCGATGGCCATGCCCAGCACCAGCTCGATGAGCACCGAGACCACCGTGATGCAGACCGTCACCGCCAGAGCCGTCCACCAGTAGTTGCTCGAGAGCACCGTGCCGTAGTTGGAGAGACCGACGAACTTCTGCTCGCCCGGATCGCGCAGGTTCGCATCCGTGAGCGAGAGCCAGATCGCGTAGACGATCGGATAGCCGGTGACCAGTGCCATCACCACGGCGGCCGGAGCCACCAGCCAGTAGGCCAGGCGGCGCTCGGACCGCCGGCGGTCGGTGCTGCCGTGCCGGCCGGCCGGTGCGGCGGGCGGGGACTGATCGAGCACCGCGGTCCCGCCTGCTGCGCCGGCACCGGCGGCCGCGGCCGCCGGAACCTCGGCGGCGGGCCGGTCGGCGGCGGGCCGGTTCAGCTGTTCAGGCGGCACCCAGATGTCCGAGTGCACCGGCGGGTGCTGGTCGCGGCCCTGCGGGCCGTCGCCGTCATGGGGTCCACTGGTCACGGCACGATCCCCTCTCCCTTGACCGCGCGCTTCACCTGGGTGGCGAGCTCATCGGCCATCTTCTCCGGGTTCCACGAGCCGACCGGGCTGAGCGCGGCGGTGACGGCCGTCGAGATCTCCTGGTACCGCGGCGACGCCGGGCGCGGCGCGGCGCGGTCGGCCTCGAGCTGATCGCGGATGTCGTCGCCCATCGGGTAGACGATCTTGAAGTCTGGATCGTCGTAGAGCGAGGCGATGGTCGGCGGGGTGCCGCCCTGCACCGCGTAGATCTTCTGGGCGTCGGCGCTGGTCAGGCACTTGGCGGCGGTGAACGCCAGATCAGCCTGCTTGCTGGTCGAGGCCACGCCGATGTTCAGGCCGCCCGGTGTGGAGCGGGCGGGCAGATCGTCCGAGATACCCGGATACAACGCGAAGTTGAAGCGCTTGCGCAGGGCGTTGTTGACCGTCTCGAGCTGAGGATCGGTCGGATTGTCCGCCGCGGCCTCGACGATCGAGCGGTACCGCACCAGCGAGTCGCCCAGGAAGGGGGCCTCGCCGGCCACACCGTTCTCCCGCGCGCCGGCGAAGACGAACGGCCAGTTGATCTCGAAGGCGCCGTCGCCGCGCTCCATCCCGGTGCGCGCCGAACTCTCGTCGGAGTTGGTGATCGACGGATCGTGGCCCGGGGCGGTGGCGACGGCCTTCATCACCCGCAGCGCCTCGACGGTGGCCGCGCGGTGTTCGGGGGTGTCGGTCAGCGTCACCTTCGTCGGATCGTCCGGATCGAGCACACTGCCGCCGGCCGAGGCCAGCAGCGAGTTGAACCACACCATCAGGCCCTCATACTGCTTGGCCTGCAACAGGATCTGCCGCGGTCCGCCGGCCTCGCCGATGCGCTTGGTGTCCGAGAGCATCTCATCCCAGGTCTGCGGCGGCTTCGCCGAGCCGAGCGATGTGCGCATGAGATCCGGCCGGTACCAGAGCAACTGGGTGTTGGTCCAGATCGGCACCGCGTAGAGCCGCTTGGCCGCGTCGTCCTCGCGCTGCCATTTCGCGGTCTCCAGCGGGCCGCCGAGATTGGTCTTCTCGAGGGCGGCCGCCAGATCGTCGGGCACCGGCACCAGCCAGTCCGCGTCGGCGAATTCGGCGGTCCACACCACGTCCATCGCCATCAGATCCATGCGGTGGTCGTTGCCGGCGAGACGGCGGGCCAGCTGCAGACGCTGACCGTCGGCCTCCTTGGGCAGCATGTGCGTGGCGATCCGGTACTGACCGCCCGAATCCGCCGAACAGGTCTCGGCCACCTGGGTGATGAAGTCGAAACCGTCGGCCGGGGCGTAGATGTTGATGACGCCGGCCTCATAGCTGTCGCTGCACGCGGTCAGCGCCGGGATGGCCGCCGCGGCGGCGAGTGCGGCCGCGCCCAGGCGCACGCCCAGCCGGCGTCGCCGCCCGCGTCGGGAAGGAACCTCAAGATTCATCTCGCCGGACTCCTCCTGCTCGCCTCACGGCGCCGCACCGTTGCGCGCACCTGAAGATCACCTGTGAATCGTGCTGTGCGGCATAGGTTAACCCAGCGGAGTGAGGCGACCCACACAAACGGAATGCATCCGGCGTGTCCGGCGGCGCCGGTGGGCCCGCGGGCCCGGCCCGGGGGCTAGAGCGCGAGCTTGGCGAGCATGTCCCGGGCGCGCTCGGCGCTGTCCGGCTCGCAGAGCACGTCGTAGCGCCCAGCCACCAGTTGCATGGTGGAGCTGAAGTCGCGCTGTCCGCGGGTGGCGGCATACGGAATCGCCGTGCTGATCACGCCGAAGACCATGCCGGCGATCAGACCGTAGACGATCGGCACCCAGATGTCGCTGTTCGTGACGAACAGGCTGACCAGCAGGCCGAAGAACAGACCCAGCCAGGCGCCCGAGACCAGGCCTCCGCCGACCACCTTGCCCCAGGTGAGCCGGCCGAGCACCTTCTCCACCTGCATCAGGTCCACGCCCACGATGGTGATCTTCTCCACCTGGAATTCGTTGTCGGACAGATAGTCCACCGCCCGCTGCGCCTGCTCGTAGGTGTCGTACGAGCCCACCGGCCAGCCCTGCGGCTTGGTCGGCAGTCCCGGCATGGCCGGTCTCATCGGATTGGTCATGGTCGGTTCCTCCGCTTCCGAGCAGTCACCTTCTACGCTAGGCCCATGACCACAGCGCTCAAGGTCTTCGTCGCCAGATTAGTCGGTTTGACGGTGCTGGGCCCCGACGGCGAATCAATCGGGCGCGTCCGGGACGTGGTGATCTCGATGTCGCTGCCCGGCCACCGCCCCCGCGCCCTCGGCCTGGCCGTGGAGCTGACCACCCGTCGCCGGATCTTCGTGCCGATGCTCCGGGTGACCAGTATCGAGGCCGATGCGGTCACGCTGACCACCGGCCGGGTGAATCTGCGCAGTCTGCACCTGCGGCCCAACGAGGCCCTCGCGGTGGGCCAGATCCTCGACTCGCGGGTGCGGATCGACGATCCCGACCTGCCCGAGCAGCACGGCACCGAGCTCACCGTGGTCGATCTGGAGATCGAGCGCGCCCGCACCGACTGGCTGGTGTCGCGAGTGGCGCTGCGCACCACCCGCAAGGGCCGGCTGCGCCGGCGCGGCGAAACCGTGGTGGTGCCGTGGAATCACGTGCACGGCCTCAACCGGCTGAACCTGAACCGGCCCGGGCACGGTGTGGAGCTGGCACTGAGCCAGTTCGAGGGCATGCGCCCGGCCGACGTCGCCAACGCTCTGCGCGAGCTGCCCGAGACCCGGCGCAACGAGCTGGCCGCGGCCCTCGACGACGAGCGGCTGGCCGACGTGCTGCAGGAGATGCCCACCGACGATCAGACCGATCTGCTCGCCGAGCTGAAACCGTCGCGCGCGGCCGACGTGCTCGAGGCGATGGACCCCGACGATGTGGCCGACCTGCTCGCAGCGCTGCCCGCGACCGAGGCCGAGGCCCTGCTCTCGCGGATGGACCCGGAGGAGTCCGAGCCGGTGCGCCGGCTCATGCTGCACTCCCCCGACACCGCCGGCGGCGTGATGACCCCCGAGCCGATCATCGTCTCGGCCGCGGCCACCGTCGCCGAGGCGCTCGCGCACATCCGCAACCCGGACATCAACCCGGCCGGCGCCAGCATGGTCTTCGTCGTCCGGCCGCCCACCAGCACACCGACCGGCAAATTCCTGGGCTCGGTGCACACGCAGCCGCTGCTGCGCGAACCGCCGGCCAACCTGGTGGCGGGCATCCTGGACGCCGACGTGCCCCGCCTGCACCCGGACGACTCGCTGGAGAAGATGACGCGCTTCTTCGCCACCTATAACCTGGTCCTCGCGCCGGTGGTCGACGACGAGGGACATCTGCTCGGCGCGGTGGCCGTGGACGACCTGCTCGACGCGATGCTGCCCAGTGATTGGCGCGAACAGGAACCGGAGGCCGAACTGCGATGAGCCCGCGCCGCCTGGACACTCCCAGCGAGGGCCGCCGCAGACTGCAGGTGAGCTTCGACGGCGACGCGGTGGGGCTCTACGCCGAGCGGGTCGCCCGCTTCCTGGGCACCGGCCGCTATCTGGCGATCCAGACCGTCGTCGTGATCGTCTGGATCCTGCTCAACATCGGCGCCTTCAGCTGGAACTGGGATCCGTACCCCTTCATCCTGCTCAACCTGGCGTTCTCCACCCAGGCCGCCTACGCCGCCCCGCTGATCCTGCTGGCGCAGAACCGGCAGGAGAACCGGGACCGGGTCTCGCTCGACGAGGACCGGCGCCGGGCCGCCCAGACCAAGGACGACACCGAGTTCCTGGCCCGCGAACTGGCCGCGGTCCGGCTGGCCGTCGGCGACACGGTCACCCGCGACTACCTGCGCCGAGAGCTCGACGATCTGCTCGATGATCTGGTCGAACGACTCGACTCCCGGCAGCGCGAGCGCGACGAGCCCACCGCGGTGACCGGCGCCGATACCGCCCAGGGGGACGACTGACCGCCGGTCGCCGCCGAGCAGGTCCCGGGGAGCCGGTTCCCCCGCCGAGACAAACCTGTATGCTGTGTCACAGCCAGGACCGGGGGAATCGACACCGGTGCGAACAGACGAGGCTTTCGGAGTCAGACGAGCTTATGGGGATCAGTTTCTGGCGGGGACAGCGCCGCACGAGTGCCGCCCTGCCCTGGCGCGGCGTCGCCGTGACCACCGGAGTAGCCGCCGTCGGCGCCGTCATGCTCACCGGAGCCACCGCCAGCACGCCCGCGGGCACCGCCACCGCCGCGTACCAGAGCACGATCACCGATGACGGCGGGCGCACACTCGCCGAGGCCGTTCCGGCGCGCACCGCCCCGCTGCGCGGCTTCGCACCGCCCGCCGAACGGGCTGCTGCCGCCGATCCGCAGTTCCGGATCGCCGCGAATCTGCCGTCGGGGCCGCTGGGCATCCCCGGCGTGGTGCTGCAGGCCTACAAGCTGGCCGCCAACCGGGTGGCCGCCGAGAGCCCGCAGTGCAAACTGCCCTGGTATCTGCTCGCCGGGATCGGCCGCATCGAATCCGGTCACGCCGGCGGTGGCAACGTCGACGATTACGGCAACACCCGCACCAAGATCCGCGGTCCGGTGCTCGACGGCTCGCTGGCCGGCAACGCCGTGATCACCGACACCGACGGCGGCAAGTACGACGGCGACAGCAGCCACGACCGGGCGATGGGCCCGATGCAGTTCATTCCGAGCACCTGGGCCAGCTGGGGCTCGGACGCCAACGGCGACGGCAAGGCCGACCCGGACAACATCTTCGACGCCACCTACGCCGCCGGCCGCTACCTGTGCGCCGGCGTCACCGACATCATGGCCGAGGGCACCCGGGTCTCGGCGGTGCTGCGCTACAACCGCTCGGTCGCCTACGCCAACAACGTGCTCGGCTGGGCCGTGGCCTACGCCACCGGCGTGGTGCCCACCGGCGGCATCCCGGAGATGAGTGCCGGCGACGACGCCGAGAAGCCGGACAAGAAGAAGGCCGACGACAAGAAGAAGAAGGACGACAAGAAGAAGGACGACAAGTCCTCGACGGCGCCCGACTCGTCGGCCCCGAAGTCCTCGAAGCCCAAGAAGACCACCCCGGAGCAGCAGTGCCTGGGTGCGCTGTGCATCCCCGCCGACATCATCCCCGGCCAGCCGCAGCAGAAGCCGGCTCCCAAGAAGCAGGCGCCGAACACCAAGAAGGCGTCGCCGACCACCACCGCCAAGCGCACCACCGCGCAGCGCTGACCGGCCGGCGTCCGGGGCCGCGGACGCCCGCTTTTCACCGAGGCTAGGCTGGGGGGTGTGAGTTCTACTGCCACACCCACCGAATCCGCCGTTCGCTCTGCGCTCAGCCGGGTCTCCGACCCGGAACTGGGCAAACCGCTCACCGAGCTGGACATGGTGAAATCGGTGTCGATCGGCCAGGACGGCAGCGTCGACGTGGGCGTCTATCTGACCACCTCCGGCTGCCCGATGCGTACCGAGATCTCCGATCGGGTGCGCACCGCCGTCGCGGACGTGCCCGGCGTCGGCGAGGTGCGGGTGGAACTGGACGTGATGGACGACGAGCAGCGCACCGCGCTGCGCAAGAAGCTGCGCGGCGACCGCGCCGAGCCGGAGATCCCGTTCTCCAAGCCGGGGAACATGACCCGGGTGTACGCGATCGCCTCCGGCAAGGGCGGTGTCGGCAAATCGTCGATCACCGTGAATCTGGCGGCCGCGCTCGCCGATCGCGGGCTGTCGGTGGGGGTTCTCGACGCCGACATCTACGGCCACAGCGTCCCGCGCATGCTGGGCAGCGAGACCAAGCCCACCCAGGTCGAGCAGATGATCGTGCCGCCGGTGAGCCACGGGGTCAAGTTCATCTCGATCGGCCAGTTCACCGACGGCAACACCCCGGTCACCTGGCGCGGCCCGATGCTGCACCGTGCACTGCAGCAGTTCCTCGCCGACGTCTACTGGGGCGATCTGGACGTGCTGCTGCTGGATCTGCCGCCCGGCACCGGTGACGTGGCCATCTCCATCGCCCAGCTGATTCCGGGGGCCGAGATCCTGGTGGTCACGACGCCGCAGCAGGCTGCGGCCGAGGTGGCCGAGCGGGCCGGCGCGATCGCCCTGCAGACCCGCCAGAAGGTGCTCGGCGTGGTGGAGAACATGTCCTGGATGGAACTGCCCGACGGCAGCCGGATGGAGCCGTTCGGCTCCGGCGGCGGGCAGCGGGTCGCCGAACGGCTGACCCGGGCCGTGGGCGCCGAGGTGGAGTTGCTCGGCCAGGTGCCGCTCGAGCAGGCGCTGCGCGAAGGCGGGGACGCCGGTACGCCGGTGGTGCTCGCCGCCCCCGACTCCCCCGCCGGCAGTGCACTGCGGGCGATCGCCGACCGGCTGGCGGTCCGTCGCCGCGGCCTGGCCGGCATGAGCCTGGGCATCGACACCACCCGGCACTGATCCACACCACACCACACCGATACACACCGGACTGGGGCACACCCGGCTGGGGGGCATCGCCGCGCCCCGGCCGGGGCGCACAGGTGCGGTCCGGTCAGGTGGCGTCCCAGTCGGTGACGTCGTGCCTGCGCGCGGCCGGCGCGGCCTTCGGCTGAACAGCCGGTTCGCGGACGGCGGGCGGCTGCGGCTCGTGATTCCGGCCGGCGGCCGGGCGCGGGCCGGCCGGGCGGGAGGTGGTCGGCACATCGCTGAGCGAGTCGCGCACCGACGACTCGAGCCGGCCCATCTCCGATTCCATCGAGTCGAGCGTCGACGAGTCGCCGTCGAAGAGGTGTTTGGTGATCACCGCCCGCGGGGTCATCTGCCGCAGTTCGTTGAGTTGCGCGATCGGTTCGCGGATGGAGTCGAAGTCGGTGCCGAGCTGATCTTGCAGCTCGTTGGAGGCGCCGCCGGCATAGTCCTTGACCTTGCGGAAGGCGTTCATCACCCAGGAGATCGCCCCGGGCAGCCGCTCGGGGCCCAGGATCACCAGGGCCGCGACCACCAGGATGAGGATCTCCGCCCATCCCACGCTCTGGAACATCGGCTACCGGACCTTCACGCCTAGTCGCTGCGCGGGGTGATCTCACCGTCGAAGGTGCGACCGTCCCGCCAGTAGGTGATTTTCACCTGCTTACCGATTTTCGACGTCCGGACGGCCACCGTCAATTCGTCGGCGCCCTCGATGGTCCGGCCGTCGAAGCCGGTGATCACGTCGTTCTCCTTGAGCCCGGCCGCCGCACCCGGTCCGCCGGCCACGACGTCCTTGATCCGGGCGCCGTAGACCTTGTCGTTGCGGACCGTGTCGGCGGTGATGCCGATCTGCGGGTGGTTGATCTTGCCGTCCTTGATCAGCCGTTCGACCACCGGCACCGCCTCGTCGGACGGGATCGCGAAGCCCAGGCCGATCGATCCGCCGGCTCCGGAGGCGATGGCGGTGTTCACCCCGACCACCCGGCCCTGGCCGTCGACCAGCGGGCCGCCGGAGTTGCCGGGGTTGATCGCGGCGTCGGTCTGGATGGCGTCGACGACGGTGTCGGTGTCGGATTCGGCGTCGGGCCGCAGCGGCACCGCGCGGCCCATGGCGCTGACGATGCCGGTGGTGACCGTGCGGTCGAGGCCGAGGGGCGCGCCGAAGGCGATCACCTGCTGGCCGATCTCCAGCTTGCTGGAGCTGCCGAATTCGGCGACCTTGAGATTCTCCACGTCGTCCACCTTGACGACGGCCAGGTCGGTCTTCGGGTCGCGGCCGACGACGCGGGCCGGCACCCGGTGGTGGTCGGAGAAGACCACTTCGAGTTTGGCGGACTTGTCGGTCGCGGCCATCGAGACCACGTGGTTGTTGGTGACGATGTAGCCGAGCTTGTCGATGACGAAGCCCGAGCCGGTGCCGCCGCCGGCGGCGGTGCGCACCTCGATCATCACCACGGCCGGAGCGAACTCCTTGGCGACCTGAGCGATCGGCGAATCCGACGACGCCGCGGAGTCGTCCACGTTCAGGGAGACGGTGTCGGCGTTGAGCGGGGGCACCGCCTCGGCCGTCCAGCGGCCCATCAGGCCGCCGATCAGACCCACCAGCAGTGCCACCATCGCCAGGCTGGCCAGCGCCCACCAGTGGACGCGGCCGCCGAAGAGCAGTTCGCGCAGCCCCAGCTTGGGACCGGCCACGGTCGGCGCCTCGGTCTGCGGATCGGTCAGGGCCGGACCGTCGAGGAAGGCGCCGCTGTCCGGGTCACGCCACGGGTCGGCCGGTTCCGGATCGGCGTCCTCGCGCCCGAAGGTCGCGTACGGATCGCGCTGCAGCCCCTCCGACGAACCGGCCGGGCGCGCGAAGGCCTCGGCCAGGACCGGATCGGGGTCCGCGAGCTGCGGTTGCGGACGGTCGGCGGGTGCGGCCTCCGGGGAGAACGAGCCGGTGACCCCGTCGGGCCGGCCGAAGACGGCCGTGACCTGCTCGGGTACCGGTGCCGGTGCGGCCGGGCGCGGCGGACCGGCCGGCTGCGCGGCGGCGTCGTCGCCGGATCGGGCAGACCATTCACGAGGTTCGGTCACGGATCAGCTGTCCCGATTCCGTCGCTGCGCATCGCCGGTCCGGTCGGCGTGCTCGCGGGCGAAGACCGCGCGCATGTCGATCTCCCGGGTCGGTATGGCGCTGAGCTGGCCCAGCAGCCCGGGCGGGAGCGGCACCCGGTCACCGGCCGAGCGCAGTGCACGCCGGGCCTTGGCCTGGGCGTCCACGTCGGCAGCGCATTGACCGCAGTCACGCAGATGCGCGTTGGCGCGGGCGGCCGCGGTACCGCCGAGCACCCCGTCGACGTAGGCGACGACGGCATCGGCCGCGAGGTGTTCGGTCGGGGCGAAGCCCTGCGTGAGCCGATGGTGGGGATCGGGGGTGATCGACGCCGGAATCGGCGCCCACCGTCCGCCCCGCGAACCTCGATCGAGTCCCACGCGCGCCACCTTCTTCCCGGTCCGCTCGGCCATGTCTGCAGACGAGGATATCGGAAAACCCGATGCGGCCACGCGCGGACTCGTCCTGCGATTCAGGCCCCGGCCCCCACGGCCACCGAACGGCTGTCGGTGTAGCCCTGCGCGGCGAGGTGTTCGCGGATGGCCTGGCGGCCGCGGTGGATCCGGCTGCGCACCGTGCCCATCTTCACGCCCAGCGTGGTGCCCACCTCCTCGTAGGACAGTCCCTCGATGTCGCAGAGGACCACGGCGGCCCGGAACTCCGGGCTCAGCGAGTCCAGGGCGCTCTGCAGGTCGGGCGTCAGATTGGCATCGGCGAAGGCCTGCTGCGGATCGGGCGTGTCGGTGGGGATCCGCTCGTAGGACGGCTCGAGGGCCTCCATCCGGATCTTGTTGCGCCGGCGCACCATGTCCAGGAACAGGTTGGTGGTGATGCGGTGCAGCCAGCCCTCGAAGGTGCCCGGCTGATAGTTCTGCAGCGACCGGAACACCCGGATGAAGGTCTCCTGCGTGAGGTCCTCGGCGTCGTGCTGGTTGCCGCACAGCCGGTAGGCCAGCCGGTAGACGCGGTCCGCGTGCTCGGCGACCAGTTCATCCCAGGACGGCATCAGGCCGCGGTCACCTGTGGCATCGAATCCCGCGGTGCCGGTGAAGGAGCTGGAAACGTCCTTGTGCAGGGTCTTCAACGGTGCTCAGTGGTCCTTTCCTGCGCGTCCGGCCGGACGCTGTAGTGCGTGGAACGCCGCGGCGTGCCGGGTTGTTCCGCGCCGGCTCGTCGCCGATCTCGAGGCTCAGCCTCTCGTACCGGAGTGTGGTCGCCCTGTTACCGGCCTGAGGGTTTCCTGAGGATGTGTCGCCGGCCGCGTCGGGGCGGCGATCTCGCCCCTGCTCGGCGCGTTGCCCGCGCAGGTCAGCGGGCCCGTGGCACCCTCATTCACATGACTGACACGCCTGCGCCGAAATCCGACCTGAACGCCTACGCGGACGCGGCGATCATGGAGGACGACGCGCTGCGGGCCGCCCGCGCCCGCGCCGAGGAACTCGGCGCCACCGCCGTCTCCCCGGCCACCGGCGCCCTGCTCTCACTGCTCACCCGGATCACCGATGCGCGCCACGTGGTGGAGATCGGCACCGGAGCCGGGGTCAGCGGGCTGTGGCTGCTGGCCGGCATGCCCGACGGCGGCGTGCTCACCACCATCGACCCGGAGCCGGAGCATCACCGCGCCGCCCGGGAGGCCTTCGCCGACGCCCAGATCGCCCCGGGGCGCACCCGGCTGATCACCGGTATGCCCGGCGACGTGCTCACCCGGCTCGCCGACGAGTCCTACGACGTGGTCTTCGTCGACGGCCCGTTGCTGAGCTATCCGGTGTTCATCACCGAGGGTGTACGCATCCTGCGTCCGGGCGGGGTGCTGGTGGTGGCCAACGCCTCGGCCGACGGGACCGTCGCCGATCCGGCGTCGACCGATCCGCGGACCCTCGCCGTCCGCGAGGCGGCCTCGCTCATCGCCGAGGACGACCGGCTGCTGCCGGCCGTGGTGCCGGTGGGCACCGGGCTGCTGGCGGCGGCCAAGGCCCGCAGCGACGAGCTCTGAGCCGCTCCACCGGCGTCAGACGTCGGTGGAGAAGCGGATCCCGCTGTCGGGGATGTGCACGCCCGGCCACACCCGGGCGCCGCGGAGCAGCTCGCAGCGGCCGCCGACGTGGGCGTCGTCGCCGATCACGGTGTCGCGGACCAGGCTGCCGCGGCCGAGCCGGGCCCGGAAGCCGACGATGCTGCGCTCGACCACCGCACCGGCCTCGATCACCGCATCGTCGAAGATCACCGCGCCGTCGAGCCGGGCGCCCGGTCCCACCGTGGCCCCGGCGCCCACGACGGTGCCGCCGATCAGCACGGCGCTCGGCGCCACCTCGGCGCCGGCTTTGACCAGCGACTCACCGCAGACGTCGGCCAGGATCGGCGACGGCGCGATACCGCGCACCAGATCGGCCGAGCCGCGCACGAAGTCCTCCGGGGTGCCCATGTCGCGCCAGTAGGCGTTGTCCACGTGGGCCTGGATGTGCCGGCCCTCGGCGAGCAGCCGCGGGAACACCTCCCGCTCCACCGACACCGGCCGGCCGGCCGGGATCTCGCCGATCACCGAACGGTTGAAGACATAGGTGCCGGCGTTGATCTGGTTGGTCGGCGGATCCTGGGTCTTCTCCAGGAAGGCGGTGACGCGGCCGTCGGCGTCGGTCGGGACGCAGCCGAAGGCCCGCGGATCGCTCACCCGGACCAGGTGCAGGGTGACCTCGGCCCCGGAGTTCTGGTGGGTGGTGAGCACCTCGCGCACGTCGGTGCCGCCGAGCACGTCGCCGTTGAAGACCAGGACGGTGTCGGCGGTGAGGACGTCGTAGACGTGGCGGATGCCGCCGCCGGTGCCCAGCGGATCCTTCTCGGTGACGTAGGTGAGCGTCATCCCCAGTTCGGAGCCGTCACCGTAGTACTCGCTGAAGACCTCCGCCTGGTACGAGGTGCCCAGTACCACGTCGGTGATGCCGGCCTGGCGGATGCGGGTCAGCAGGTGAGTCAGGAACGGCACACCGGCGGTAGGAAGCATCGGTTTGGGCGCCGAGAGGGTCAGCGGCCGCAAACGGGTTCCCTTGCCGCCCACCAGGATCAGAGCCTGCACTGCAGGTGCCACGGAACAACCTTTCGTCGTCTACTCGTCTGCGCATGCGCGCATGCCCGGATGCGGGCGGGATCAGGAACGCTGTTCGCGCCGTGCGGCGGCCACCGCCAGCCGGGAGCGGGCCGCCAGTCCGGCCCGCAGGGCCAGACGCACCGGCGACCACAGCGGCCCGCGATGCCGGTCGGCCTGAAAGCGGTAGGCGCTCGCATGGTGCGCCGGGATCATCTTCTCCGGGTGCCGGGACACCGAGTGACTCTTGGCGTGGGTGGCCCGCGCCGTCGGCACGAAGACGTTCAGCCAGCCGGCCCGGGTGAGCCGGTCGCCGAGGTCGACGTCCTCGAAGAACATGAAGTACCGGGAGTCGAAGCCGTCGACGCCCTCGAACGCCGTGCGCCGCAGCAGCAGGCACGAGCCGGAGAGCCAGCCCACCGGCC
>NZ_JBJURU010000007.1:87147-230046 GCF_046098115.1 Gordonia sp. VNK21
GCCGACGCAGGGCTGGCTGCGGCTGCCGGCGGAAGGCGGTGACGCGGCCGTCGGCGTCGGTCGGGACGCAGCCGAAGGCCCGCGGATCGCTCACCCGGACCAGGTGCAGGGTGACCTCGGCCCCGGAGTTCTGGTGGGTGGTGAGCACCTCGCGCACGTCGGTGCCGCCGAGCACGTCGCCGTTGAAGACCAGGACGGTGTCGGCGGTGAGGACGTCGTAGACGTTGCGGATGCCGCCGCCGGTGCCCAGCGGATCCTTCTCGGTGACGTAGGTGAGCGTCATCCCCAGTTCGGAGCCGTCACCGTAGTACTCGCTGAAGACCTCCGCCTGGTACGAGGTGCCCAGTACCACGTCGGTGATGCCGGCCTGGCGGATGCGGGTCAGCAGGTGAGTCAGGAACGGCACACCGGCGGTAGGAAGCATCGGTTTGGGCGCCGAGAGGGTCAGCGGCCGCAAACGGGTTCCCTTGCCGCCCACCAGGATCAGAGCCTGCACTGCAGGTGCCACGGAACAACCTTTCGTCGTCTACTCGTCTGCGCATGCGCGCATGCCCGGATGCGGGCGGGATCAGGAACGCTGTTCGCGCCGTGCGGCGGCCACCGCCAGCCGGGAGCGGGCCGCCAGTCCGGCCCGCAGGGCCAGACGCACCGGCGACCACAGCGGCCCGCGATGCCGGTCGGCCTGAAAGCGGTAGGCGCTCGCATGGTGCGCCGGGATCATCTTCTCCGGGTGCCGGGACACCGAGTGACTCTTGGCGTGGGTGGCCCGCGCCGTCGGCACGAAGACGTTCAGCCAGCCGGCCCGGGTGAGCCGGTCGCCGAGGTCGACGTCCTCGAAGAACATGAAGTACCGGGAGTCGAAGCCGTCGACGCCCTCGAACGCCGTGCGCCGCAGCAGCAGGCACGAGCCGGAGAGCCAGCCCACCGGCCGTTCGCCTGCGTCGTCGTTCTCGTTGCGGTAGGCCACCGTCCACGGATTGCCCGGCCACACGCTGCCCAGGACCGCGTGCGCGCTGCCGGAGACCAGGTCCGGGACGCGTCGCGCCGACGGGTACACCGCGCCGTCCGGTTCGAGGATCAGCGGTCCGAGGCTGCCGGCGCGCGGCCATCGCTGCGCGGCCGCGAGCAGCTCGTCGAGGGCGCCGGGCGCCCACTCGATGTCCGGGTTGGCCACCACGATCAGTTCGACGTCCCCGGGGAGCTCGGCCACACCGCGGTTGACCGCGGCGCCGTAGCCGATGTTTCCGCCGGTGCGGACCAGGGTCACGTTGTCGCGCTGCGCGGCGCGCTCGGGGGCGCCGTCGTCGGAGCCGTTGTCGGCCACCACCACCTGCACCCGCGCCGTCGTCGCCGAGGCGAGGGTGTCGAGGAAGTTGCGCAGATAGTCGCCCGACGAGAACGTCACGGTCACCACGCCGATGACGGGCTCGGCCGTCTCGCCTGCTGGCTGGGAAGTCACCGCCATAGGTTAACCAACGCCCGCATCGGCCAGTGCGGCGGCGACGGCCTCGTGCCAGTCACGCAGCGGTGTGAGGCCCGCCGCCGCCCACGACGCCCCGGAGAGCACCGAGTACGCCGGCCGCGGCGCCGGCCGCGGGAAGTCGGCGGTGGTGCACGGCTGCACCCGCTGCGGATCGGCGCCCAGCCCGGCGAACACCGCACGGGCCAGGTCGAACCAGGTGCCCTGGCCGCCGCCGGTGGCGTGCAGCACGGCGCCGGCCGGGTAGTGCGCCGGTGCGAGTCCGGCCAGTTCCCACAGCCCGGCCGCCAGGTCGGGAGCGTAGGTCGGCGATCCGAGCTGGTCGTCGACCACCGAGATCGTCTCCCTCTCCGCCTCGAGCCGGCGCATCGTGGCCACGAAGTCGCCCGCCCCCGGGCTCCCGGTGAACACCCAGGCGGTGCGCACGATCACCGCGTCAGGATCCACCGCCGAGGCGAGCCGCTCCCCGGCCAGTTTAGTCGCCCCGTAGACGGTGGCCGGCTGCGCGTCGGCGGCCACCTCGCCGGGCTCGAAGGGCCTGTCGCGGCCGGGTTCCGGGGTGAAGACGTAATCGGTGGACACGTGCACCAGGCGCGCCCCGGCCGCGGCGGTGATCCGGGCCAGGTTCCCCGGACCGGCGGTGTTGACCGCGGTGGCCGCGGCCACCTCGGTTTCGGCGGCGTCGACGTCGGTGTAGGCGGCGGCGTTGATCACCACGTCCCCGGCCCGGACGCCGGCCAGCGCCGAGGCCACCGACAGCGGATCGGTGACGTCGATCTCCGCCGAGGTGAGCGGCACCGCCTGCACGGCCGCCGGCCTGGTGGCCGCCAGAGCCCGGCCGAGCTGTCCGGCGGCTCCGACGATGTACACACGCAGATCGTTCATGGCGACCATGGTGCCGCATGCCCGGGGCCGCCGACCTGCGCGACACCGGCGCCGCCTCCCCCGCCGTGCGCCGCGGCGCCGGTACTGTGAATTTCACACGTGTCACACAAGCAACAGCGAAGGGAACGGGTCAGGGTGGATCAGCGTCGCGAGGGCCACGAGCGCCGAGCTCGTACCGCCCGCTCCGCAGCAGGTCAACCGGATGACCGCCGCTCCGGGGCCTCAGGAGACGAGCGCGGCCGCCGGCGGCCGGCGCCGGTCGACACCCGCAGTCGCCGCACCACCCGGCGCACCTCCGCCGAGATCCACACGCGGCCCCGCCGCACGGATTCCGCCGCGCGCCCGGCCGCCGGCGCAACCGGCCACCGCACCCTCAAGAGCGATCTGGCCGCCCTCGGCAAGGCTGCGGGCACGGGCGCACGCGGCCTGCTGAACTCGGCCGGAACCCTCGCCACCACGGTCCGCCGGCGGCCCCGGTCGCTGGCCAACCTGGGCCGGGCGATCGTGGCCCTGCTCACCGTCGCCGCCCTGGTGGTCACCGGATACGGCTGGTCGCAGCTGCGCTCGCTCAACTCCAGCGTGACCCTGCTCGGCGGCCTCGATCTGGGCGGCGGCGGGTCCGACGGCGCGCTGGACATCCTGCTGGTGGGCACCGACTCGCGGCTGGACGCGAAGGGCAACCCGCTCAGCGAGGAGGAGCTCAAGTGGCTCCGGGTGGGCGACGAGATCACCACCTCCACCGACACCATCCTGCTCATCCGGATCCCCAAGGACGGCAGCGCCGCGACCGCCATCTCCATCCCGCGCGATTCCTACGTCGACGTCCCGGGGCTGGGCATGAGCAAGATCAACGCCGCCTACGGCACCACCAAAGAAGGGGTGCGCCGGCGAGCGGTGGAGTCCGGCGAGAGCGAGAAGCAGGCCGAGGCCGACGGCGCCAAAGCCGGCCGCAAGACACTGATCGAGACGGTCGGCAATCTCACCGGCGTCACCGTCGATCACTACGCCGAGGTGGGTCTGCTCGGCTTCGCCCTGCTCACCGATGCCGTCGGCGGCGTCCCCGTCTGCCTCAAAGCCGCTGTGCGCGAACCGCTCTCGGGCGCGCGGTTCCGCAAGGGCACGCAGACCCTCAACGGTCCCAAGGCGCTGAGCTTCGTCCGCCAGCGGCACGATCTGCCGCGCGGCGACCTGGACCGCATCACCCGCCAGCAGGTCTTCATGGCCGCCCTGGCCCAGAAGGTCCTCTCCACCTCCACACTGACCAATCCGGGCAAGCTCAAGGAGCTCGAACAGGCGATGAGCCGCTCGGTGGTCATCGACGACGGTTGGGACATCATCTCGCTGGCCGACCGGCTGAAGGATCTGACCGGCGGCAGCGTCAAGTTCAGCACCATCCCGGTGGTCACCGAGCACGGCTGGAGCGACGACGGCATGCAGTCGGTGGTCGAGGTGGATCCGCAGCAGGTGCACACCTTCGTCGACAAGGAGCTCGGCAAGGAGTCCCGCAACGATTCCTCCGACGTCCGCTCGGACACCACCGTCGACGTGACCAACGCCGGCACCGTCGACGGACTGGCCGCCAACGTCGCAGGTCTGCTGGGTGGCAAGGGCTGGAAGGAGGGCGAGCTGTCCAACGAGCCGATGGACGAGTTCGACTCGCTGATCTTCGCCAAGGACCCCGATTCCGATGCCGCCAAGCAACTGGCCAAGGACCTCGGCGGCAACATCGCCATCCGGGAGGACTCGTCGCTGCCCGGCGACAAGCTGCGCGCCGTCCTGACCAACACCTACACCGGCATGGGCGCCATCTGGAACACCGGCGACCAGGGCGAGAACACCAACGACGGCGCCTCGCCGAGCGGGGCGGCCAAGGCCTCCGCCTCAGCCCAGCCGGCCATCAAGGCCGACACCAAGGGCCCGGTCTGCGTCAACTGAGCACGCCCCGCGGTGATCATCCGGCCGGCCGGCACGCATGATGGAGTCATGACGAGCGCGCAGACCCTGACCGGCATGATCCTCGACGCGGTGGCCGATCCGGCCCGCCCGCTGCTCACCTACTACAACGAGAGCACCGGCGAGCGCACCGAGCTCTCGGCGGCCACCCTGGGCAACTGGGCGGCCAAGATCGGCAACTACCTGCGCGACGAGACCATGGCCGCCCCCGGCGACCCGGTGCAGGTGGACCTTCCCGAACACTGGCAGAGCGCCGCGGTGCTGCTCGGCGCCTGGTGGGCCGGCCTGCAGGTGCGGCTCGACGACGAGCCCGCCCCCGATGTGGCCGCCCCCGTCTTCACCGCTGCGGACCGGATCGACCGGTACCCCGATGCCGACCCGCTGATCGTGGTGCCGCTGGACCCGTTCGCGATGGGCGCCCCGCAGCTGCCGGTGGGCGTCGACGACTTCGGCACCGCCATTCGCGCGCACGGCGACCGGTTCGTCCCGGCCGGCAGCGGCGCCGCCGCCCTCGGCGCGCGGCCGCTGTCCGAGGTGGCCGACGCCGCCCGGGCGGTGGCCGGCGCCGATGCGATCACCGCGGGTGCGCGGGTGCTGTCGACCCGGGAGTGGCGGACCGCCGACGGCATCGTCACCGCGCTGCTCGCTCCCCTGCTCACCGGCGCCTCCCTGGTCTGGGTCGGCGGCACCGACGACGACGAGCGGCTCGCCGCGATCGCCGGCACGGAGAACGCCGACCTGATCCTGCGCTGATCTCTCTTGCGCTGATCTCTCCTGGGCTGATCTCTCCTGGGCCGATCCCGCACAGACTACGACTCCCGCGGACCGGAGCGGTCCGCGGGAGTCGTGTGTCCGATACCGGCGGGGCCGGTGACCGGGGAGATGTCAGCCGCGCAGCAGGGCGCGGCTCATCACCACGCGCTGGATCTGGTTGGTGCCCTCGTAGATCTGGGTGATCTTGGCGTCACGCATCATCCGCTCCACCGGGAAGTCGGTGGTGTAGCCGGCGCCGCCGAAGAGCTGCACGGCATCGGTGGTCACCTCCATCGCGACGTCCGAGGCGAGACACTTCGAGGCCGAGCTGATGAAGCCCAGGTTGGACTCGCCGCGCTCGGCGCGGGCGGCGGCGCTGTAGACCATCAGCCGTGCGGCCTCGACCTTCATCGCCATGTCGGCGATCATGAACTCGACGCCCTGGAACGTGCTGATGGACTTGCCGAACTGCTTGCGGTCCTTGACGTATTCGATGGCCGCGTCGAGTGCACCCTGCGCCACGCCGACGGCCTGGGCGCCGATGGTCGGGCGGGTGTGATCGAGGGTGGCCAGCGCGGTCTTGAAGCCGGTGCCCTCGTCGCCGATGATGCGATCCTCGGGGATGGTGCAGTCCTCGAAGTACAGCTCAGCGGTCGGCGAGCCCTTGATGCCCAGCTTGTGCTCGAGCGGTCCGACGGTGAAGCCGGGATCGTCCTTGTGGACCATGAACGCGGAGATGCCGTTGGCGCGCTTCTCGGGGTCGGTCACCGCCATCACGGTGTACCAGGTGGACTGGCCGCCGTTGGTGATCCAGCACTTGGAGCCGTTGAGCACCCAGTTGTTGCCGTCCTTGCGGGCCCGGGTCTTCATGCCGGCGGCGTCGGAGCCGGCCTCACGCTCGGAGAGCGCGTAGGAGGCCATCGCCTCACCGGAGGCGATCGACGGCAGCACGGTGGACTTGAGCGCGTCGTCGCCCGAGAGGATCAGGCCCATGGTGCCGAGCTTGTTCACGGCCGGGATCAGCGAAGCCGAGACGTCCACGCGGGCCACCTCTTCGATGACGATGCAGGCGGCGACCGAGTCTGCGCCCTGGCCCTCGAACTGCTCCGGGACGTGGATGGCGTTGAAGCCGTTGGCCACCAGCGCGGTGCGCGCCTCCTCGGGGAAGCGGGCGTTCTCGTCCACGTCCTTCGCGTGCGGGGCGATCTCCTTCTCGGCGAGCGCGCGGATGGCCTCGCGCAGCGCCTGGTGCTCCTCCGGAAGCTGGAAGAGGTCGAAATCGGGATTGCCGAACTTGCTCGCCATGATCTCTCCTTATCTGCCCCGGCGTGTCACCGAGTGCCGCGAGTTTCTGCTTGTTTCAGTCCATCATGGCACGGCGTGCCAGTCAATTGGGTCAGTTGGCTGCGAACCGCCTCCGCGATCGCCTCCGGGCTGGTGCCGGCCGGATAGCTGACGACGGCGATCTCCGCACCGGCGGCGCCGGGTTCGGCCACGGCCGCCCGATGCAGCCGGACCAGCTCACCGCGCAGCGTCGCCGCGTCGGCACCCGGATCGCCGCGCAGCATCGAGCGCAGCAGGAAGTTGTGCGCGCCGGTGACCGCCGCGGCATAGGCCACGATCTGCACCGGGCGCACCGCGGGCAGCCGGCTGCGCAGGTGATCCTCGAAGAGGCGCTGGTAGCGGTAGGTGGTGACCAGTTCCCGGTCGCGCAGCGCGGCGACATCGGCGACCACCCGGTAGCGCCGGACCGCGAGCTCCCGGTTGGCGTGGAAATGCGCGAAGACCAGTTCGGCCGCCGCACACACCGACCACCACGGATCATCGCCTGGGGCCGCACCGGTCAGCAGTTCGCCGACCTGCTCGAGCAGCGACTCGTGGTCGGCGAAGATCAGGTCCTCTTTGGAGTGGAACTGCCGGAACAGAGTGCGCCGCGACACCCCGGCGGCCGCGGCCACCTCGTCGACCGTCGTCGCCTCGTACCCCTGCGCGGCGAAGAGCCGGATGGACTCGGCGACCACCTGCATGCGGAACGCCCCCGGGTCGGCGCTCACCTGATCGGTCGTAGCCATGGTTGCCAGTATGGCGCATCCCCGCGGCGGCGCCGGCCCGCATCCGCCCGCTCCCCGGCCTACCATCGGGTCTCGATGAACCTGCTGCTGCTGTCCTGGGGCGCCGGCGCGGTGCCCGGATTCCTGGCCGCGCACACCCGCCCGGGTGCCGGACCGGTCGCGGTGGTGATGATCGACGACGCCGCCCGGGTGCTCGGGGAGCCCAACTTCTCCCAGTACGAGCGCGAGCGCCTCGAGGGCTTCGGCTGCGCGGTCACCGCGATCACCGCCGGGACGCTCGGCTCGGCGGACGAGTTCGCCCGCGCGCTCGACGGCGCCGACGCGGTGTACGTCTGCGGCGGCGAGACCTTCGTGCTGCTCGAGGCGCTGGCCCGTCACGACATGCGCGAGGTGCTCGCCGACCGGGTGCGTGCGGGCCTGCCCTACCTCGGTCTGTCGGCCGGGGCGGTGATCGCCGGTCCCAGCGCCGAGCCGGTGACCCTGCTCGACGATCCCGGGCTCGCCCCGGGGCTGACCGACCACCGCGAGCTCGGTCTGATCGACGCCGTCCCCGTCCCCCACGCCGACGGCCGCATCCCCGGCTATCCCCCGCCGGTCTTCGACCGGATCCGCGCCGAGTACGCCGGCCGCTACACGCTGGCGTTCATCGACGACGATCAGGCCCTGCTGGTCAGCGGTGCCGCCGCGCAGCTCGTCGCCTCGCCCGACGACCCGCGACGCCCGACTCGGGGTGACCTTCCCGCCGACGATGCGAGACTGGAACCATGAAGGTGCCCCGTTTCGTCGCGACCGCGAACAAATACGTCGCCAACCCGTTGCAGCGCCTGTGGGCGGACAAGCTGCCGCCCTGGGCCGTCGTCGAGCACGTCGGCCGCCGATCCGGCACGCAGTACTCCACCCCGGTGCTGGCCTGGGTCGAGGGCGGCAAGCTCTCGATCCCGCTGGTGTACGGCACCGAGAGCGACTGGGTGCGCAATGTGCTGGCGGCCGGCGAGTTCACCCTGGTCCGCGCGGGCAGCCGGCTGACCGTGACCGGCGCGCGGATCGTTCCGCCGGACTCCCCGGACATCGTCGGCCTCGCCCGGTATCTGGGGCGGGGTCTGGACGGGGTGCTCTACGGGCGCATCGCCGGGGGCCGGCGGTGACCGCCCCGGCCCTGGCCGGCTTCGACGCCGCGGTCTTCGAAGCCGAGGGCATGAGCCACCGCTACTACCGGCTCGGCACCGGCCCGGCGGTGATCGTGATCGCCGAGATCCCCGGGATCACGCCGAAGGTGATCGACTTCGCGCGGCGGGTCGCCGCCGCCGGCTGCACCGTCTATCTGCCCTCGCTGTTCGGAACCGACGGCGCCGACGTGAACCCGACGGGCGTCACGGACATGCCGCGCGCCGCCGGCGTCGCCGTCAAGGCGCTCGGCAAGGTCTGCGTCTCCCGCGAGTTCACCGTCCTGGCCACCGGCAAGTCCTCGCCGGTGGTGCGCTGGCTGCGGGCACTGGCCGCGAAGGCGCACGAGGAATGCGGCGGCCCGGGCGTCGGCGCGGTCGGCATGTGCCTGACCGGCGGCTTCGCCCTGGCGATGGCCGTCGACGACCGGATGCTCGCGCCGGTGCTCTCCCAGCCCTCCCTGCCCCTGGGCATCACGCCCGGACGGCGCAACACCATCGACATCAGCGCCGCAGACCTGGAGACGGTGAAAGTGCGCTGCGGCAAAGGACTTCAGGTGCTCGGCGCCCGGTTCGAGGGCGACCTCATGTCCCCCGGCGGCCGGTTCGACTTCCTGCGCCGCGAGCTCGGCGATGCCTTCCTCGCCGTCGAGCTTCCCGACGACACAGCCAATCCGGATGCCGCCATCCCACCGCATTCGGTGCTGACCGAGCATCTGATCGACGAGCCGGGCCAGCCCACCCGCGACACTCTCGACCGAGTCCTGGAGTTCTTCCGGACCAAACTCGATGTCGCCTGATCGCGCACCGGGAGGGCACCCCCTCGACGACCCGTTCGGCACCGCCCTGCGCGGACGCCAGGGCGCCTTCGCCCGCTCGCACGGCACGGCGATCGCCTATCTGCGCGACGTCTCGGTGTTCTACGCGCATCCGGTCGAGCTCGGCGACGCCGCCTACGCGGATCTGGCCGCCCTGGCCGGTCCCGGCGGCACCGTCGGGCTGCGGGAGCGCCGCACGCCGCTGCCCGACGGCTGGGAGCTGCTCGAGTCCTTCGAGATGGTCCAGTACACGGGCGAGCAGCTGAGCACCTCCCACGATGCCGGACTGGTCGAACTCGGCGAGCCCGACGTCCCGGAGATGACGGAACTGGTCCGCCTCACCGATCCGGGCCCGTTCCTGCCGCGGACGGTCGAACTCGGCCGCTACCTCGGCTACCGGGATCCGGCCGACGGACGGCTGCTGGGCATGGCCGGCGAACGCGCCCGTCCCCCCGGCTGGACCGAGATCAGCGCGGTCTGCGTGCACCCCGATGCCCGGGGCCGGGGTCTGGCGACCCGCCTGGTGCGGGCCGTCGGCGCCGGCATCGTCGACCGCAGCGATCGTCCCTTCCTGCACACCTCGGCCGGCAATCCGGCCCGCCGGCTCTACGAGGGGCTCGGCTTCCACCTGCGGTCTTCGGTCACTCTGGACATCGTCCGGGTTCCCCGGGGACGTCCGGAGAAGGAGATCTGATGTTCGACCTGTCCACGCTCGAGGTTCCGATCGTCGGCGCCCCGATGGCCGGCGGACCGTCCACCCCGGAACTGACCGCCGCCGTCTGCGAGGCCGGCGGCTTCGGCATGCTGGCCGGCACCTACCTGAGTCTGGAGACCCTGCGCGAGCAGATCACCGCCGTCCGTGCGGCCACCGACCGCCCGTTCGGGGTGAATCTCTTCGTCCCCGAGGAGATCCCGTTCGACGAGGCGGCGTTCGCCGAGTACCGGGATCTGCTGCAGCTGGTCGCCGACCGGGTCGGCGCCGAACTCCCCGAGACCGTCGCCTACTCCGACGACCACTTCGACGCCAAGATCGAGCTGCTGCTGGCGATGAACGTCGACGCCGTCTCGTTCACCTTCGACGTGCCGTCGCGGGCGACGATCAGACGGTTCACCGAGGCCGGCATCCTCACCATCGGCACCGTCACCAGCGTCCGTGAAGCCCAGCGCGCCTCCGGCGCGGGCGTACTGGCGCTGTGCGCGCAGGGCATCGAGGCCGGCGGCCATCGCGCCACCTTCCACATCGCCGACGACGACCCGCAGGTGAGCACCGCCGACCTGGTGGCCGGCACCATCGAGGCCACCGGTCTGCCCACCGTCGGCGCCGGGGGCGTCGGCAGCCGGGAGGACGTGCAGGCCCTGCTCGACGCCGGTGCGGTCGCCGCGCAGATCGGCACCCTGCTGCTGCGCTGCCCGGAGGCCGGTACCCGCCAGGCGCACCGGGATGCCCTCGCCGATCCGCAGTTCACCGAGACGGTCACCACCCGCGCCTACTCCGGCCGGCTGGCGCGCGGCCTGCTCAACGCCTTCATCCGAGACTACAGCGACCTCGCTCCCGCGCTCTTCCCCCAGGTCAACACCCTCACCGGACCGATCCGCCGAGCCGGCTCGGACGATCCGCAGGTGATCAACCTGTGGGCCGGCACCGGCTTCCGCAATGCCCGCGCGGTCCCGGCGGCCGAGGTGATCGCCGGTCTGAGCCCGGCTCCCGGTCAGGGCCCGGTCACCACGTCCCGGCACACCTGAAGCTGACCGGTGTGCTGGGCCAGCTCGCGCAGCAGGTGCAGCACCACGAACTCCGGTGACGAGTCGGCGGCGTCGGTCCGGGTCGACGCGATGGCCGTCGGCGCGGCGATGCCCTCGGTGAGCGCGCGGTGCACATAGCGCGGCAGCCGCTCACGGATCCGGGACAGCAGGTCCCGCGCCTGGTCGACGGTGCCCACCGCGGCGAACTCCGCATCCCGGTCCCGTGCCAGCGTCTCACCGGCCACCAGGTTCCCGCCCCAGTCGGCCACCACCCCGTCGAGGTGGGCGACCAGGGCGTACACCGAGTTCACTCCCGGCACCTCGGGCCGGGCGTTGACCGTGGCGTCGTCGCAGTCGTCGAGGGCCGCGGCGATGTCGTCGAGGATCTCCCCGACGATCGTCAGGCAGGCGGTCTCGAGAGCCTCGTGCGGCACGGCTGCGTCAGTCCTCGAGCAGCGAACGCCGCAGATTCTCGTCCTTGGCCAGCACGGTCTCCTCCAGGTCGGCCTGGAAGCGTTCCATGGCCTGCTGCAGGGCCGGGTCGCCGGCGCCCAGGATCCGGGTGGCCAGCAGGCCCGCGTTGCGGCCGCCGCCGATCGAGACCGTGGCGACCGGCACACCGGCCGGCATCTGCACGATCGAGAGCAGCGAATCCATGCCGTCGAGGTACTTCAGCGGCACCGGCACACCGATCACCGGCAGCGGCGTGGCGGCGGCCACCATGCCCGGCAGGTGCGCCGCACCGCCGGCGCCGGCGATGATCACCGAGATGCCGCGGGCGGCCGCCCCCGCGGCGTAGTCGAGCATCCGTTGCGGGGTGCGGTGCGCGGAGACCACCCCCACCTCGAAGGGCACCCCGAACTCGGCGAGCGCCAGCGCCGCCGGCTCCATCACCGGCCAGTCCGAGTCGCTGCCCATGATCAGTCCCACCCGGGGGGCGGGGGTCGTCGTCGTTGCCATGTCTCTCCGATCAGTTCGCTCGGCCGTTCAGTTCGCACGGCCGTTCAGTTCGCCCGGCCGTTCAGTTCGCTTCGGCGTGCGGATCCCAGCCGTCGGTCCACTCCCCGCGGCTCATCCAGTGCGCGGCACGTTCGGCGCGCTCGCGCACCTCGGCGAGCGACTGTCCGGGACGGCCGACGATGTTGACGTGTCCCACCTTGCGGTCGGGGCGCTCGCCCTTGCCGTACAGGTGCACCTTGGCCTCGGGCATCCGCGCCATCAGATGATGCAGCCGCTCGTCCATCGCCATCGCCGGGGTCCGCTCGGCACCGAGGATGTTGGCCATCACCACCACCCCGGCCGTGGCCGAGGTCTCCCCCAGCGGATAGTCGAGCACCGCGCGCAGATGCTGCTCGAACTGCGAGGTGACGGCGCCGTCCATGGTCCAGTGCCCGCTGTTGTGCGGCCGCATCGCCAGCTCGTTCACCACCAGCCGTCCGTCGGTCGTCTCGAACAGCTCCATCGCCATGTCGCCGACCACGCCGAGCTCGTCGGCCAGCCTCAGAGCCATCTGCTGGGCCTGCTCGGCCACCTCCGGATCCAGGTCCGGTGCCGGCGCCAGCACCACCGCGCACTGTCCGTTGCGCTGGATGGTCTCGACCACCGGCCAGGCCGCACCCTGACCGTGCGGGGAGCGGGCGATCATCGCCGAGAGCTCGCGGGCCATCGCCACCTTCTGCTCGGCCATCAGCACCGTGGCCGCACCGCTGTGCTGGTCGAAGACGCTCAGCGCGGACTCCCGGTCGCCGTCGATCAGCCAGACGCCACGGCCGTCGTAGCCGCCGCGCACCGCCTTGATCACGATCTGCCAGTCCTGCTGCTCGCCGAACGCCACCAGTTCCGCGCGGGCCTGCTCCACCGGACCGGACAGGTCCACGAAGGCCGGCACCGGCAGTCCCAGCTCGCGCAGCCGCAGCCGCATCGCCAGCTTGTCCTGCGCGAAGTGCAGGGCCGCCGACGGCGGGCGCACCGCCACCCCGCGCGCCTCGAGCGCCTGCAGATGCTCGAGCGGCACCCCCTCGTGATCGAAGGTCAGCGCCACCGACCCGTCCGCCGCCCGCAGCAGATCCTCGAGCACATCGTGCGAGCCGAGCACCACGTCGGCGCTGACCTGCGCGGCGGGCTCGTCCGGAGACCCGGCGAGGACCCGCAGGCACTGGCCGAGCGCGATCGCCGACTGGTGCGTCATCCGGGCGAGCTGCCCACCACCGATCATGGTGACGGTGGGCATCCCGGTCTGGTGTGGCGAGCTGGAAGTCACGGGTCAATCCTGGCATGCCGGGGTGGCGTGGCCGACATCCGCCACCACGGATTCCGGTCTGCGCGCACTCGTTCCGTACACTGACTCCTTGTGCCAACCATTGACGGGCTCGTCTCAGCGCTGCCCACGCCGATCCATCGGCTGTTGATGAAGCACAGTGAACTCATCAAGTTCGCGATCGTCGGCGGCACCACCTTCGTCGTCGACACGGTCATCTACTACACGCTCGTGTTCACCGTGCTCGATCAGAAGCCGGTGGTCGCCCGCATCATCTCCGGGGTCATCGCGACGATCCTCAGCTACATCCTCAACCGGGAGTGGGCGTTCAAGAACCGGGGCGGCCGCGAGCGCACCCACGAGGCGCTGCTCTTCTTCGCGATCAGCGGCATCGGCGTCCTGCTGGCCGCCGCCCCGCTCTGGCTCGGCAACAACGTCTTCGACATGCGCCACAACCTCGGCAAGCTCGAGCTGGCCGTGGTGGACTTCCTCCTCGCCTTCATCCTGGGCAACCTGCTGCAGATGGCCTTCCGGTTCTGGGCGCTGCGACGTTTCGCCTTCCCGGAGGCGCAACCGCCCGGCGGCCCGGGCGGCTCCACCGACCTGGATCCGAGCCCGGACGAACTCACCGATGAGGAACTCGGACACGCCTGATCGCGCCCGAGTCCGGCCCCCGGCCCCCGGCCGGGGCGACGATCGCGAAGACCGGCGGCCGCCGCGAGGTCAGATCCAGCCGGCCGCCGTCCGCCTCGATCAGCGCCCGGGCCAGTGACAGACCCACTCCGGTGCGGCGGTCCCCGGACACGCCCCGACGGAAGATCCCGTCGGCCAGCTCGTCGGGCACCCCGGCGCCCTCGTCGCTCACCCGCACGCGCACCATCTCCGCCGACGGCAGCTGATCGACGCGCACCGTGGTGGTGCCGGCCCCGTGATTGAGCGCATTGTCGATCAGCACGCTGAGCGCCTCGCGCAGCCGCCCGGGCTGGCCGGCCACCGGCACCGACGGGCCGTCGAACCGCGCGCGCAGCCGACGGCCCGCCGCCGCGTACGCCGGGGCGAAGTCGGCCACCAGGGTCCGTACCACCGCCTGCACGTCGATGTCGGTCTGCGGCACCGTCTCCTCCCGCGAGGCGATCACCAGCTCGTCGAGTTCGGCGGCCAGCCGCTCGACCTGATCGACGCCGGCCTCGGCCTCGGCCACCACCTCCGGATCGGGATGCAGGGTCAGCTCGTCGAGTCGCAGGTGGATCGCGGTGAGCCGGCTGCGCAGCTGGTGGGAGACGTCGCCGATGATCTGCCGTTCGCGTTCGAGCCGCTGGGTGATCTCGGCGTTGGCCCGCGCCAGCGCCGCCGACACCCGGTCGAGCTCGTCGATCCCGTACTGCGGCCACGCCGTGCTCAGATCGCCGCGGCCCATCGCCGCGGCCCGGCCGGCCACCTGGGTCAGCGGTTCGGTCAGCCGCCGGGCGGTCAGCACCGCCACCAGGGCGCCGCCGCCGACCGCGCCGAGCATGACCACCGCGAGCACCCCCACCGCCAGCCACTGGGTGGGCCGCACGTCGGACTGCGGGATCGACAGGGTCAGGGTCGCACCGGAACCGAGCGCCACCGATTCGCTGAGCCGGGCGCCGTCGATCTCGCCGCCGATCGACTGCGGCCCGGCCGGCGAGTCCAGGGTCAGCCGCCCGTTCCGGGGCAGCAGCAGGTGGAACTGCTCCAGATCCAGGTCCTCCGGCCCGGCGAGCCGTCCGGCGGCCTCCTCGGAGAGCACGTGCTCGCTCACGGTGAGCAGCCGGGTGGACAGATCCTGCCGTGCCGATTCGGAGATCCACACCCAGGTGAGCGCGGTCAGCGGCACGCCGAGCAGCACGATCATCGCCATCAGCGAGGCGATCATCGTCTTCAGGATGCGCTGGCGCACGGCGGTCTACGGGTCGAAGCGGAAGCCCACACCGCGCACGGTGGCGATGTGCTTGCGCTTGTCCGGCTGATCGTCGCCGATCTTCCGCCGGATCCAGGAGATGTGCATGTCCAGGGTCTTCGACGACCGCAGGTCCGTCGATCCCCACACCTCGGTCATGATCTCGTCGCGGCTGAGCACCTGCCCTGGACGTTCCATCAGGCAGCGCAGCAGATCGAACTCCCGGTTGGCCAGGGTCAGTTCGGCGCCGTCGACCACCACCCGTCGCGCCCGCGCATCGAGCTGGATGTCGCCGCTGTCGAGCACCACGTCGTCCGCGCCGCCGCTGCGCCGCAGCAGGGCCCGGACCCGGGCCAGCAGTTCGGCCAGACGGAAGGGTTTGCCCACGTAGTCGTCGGCACCGGCATCGAGGCCGACCACGAAGTCCACCTCGTCGGTCCGGGCGGTGAGCATGAGCACCGCCAGTTGCGGGCGT
This sequence comes from Gordonia sp. VNK21, assembly GCF_046098115.1. NCBI lineage: Bacteria > Bacillati > Actinomycetota > Actinomycetes > Mycobacteriales > Gordoniaceae > Gordonia > Gordonia sp. VNK21. The sequence continues at coordinate 102,668 of NZ_JBJURU010000007.1, forward strand.
TCGGCCCGGATCCGGCGGCACACCTCGAGGCCGTCCATTCCGGGCAGCCCCAGATCCAGGATCAGCAGCCCGTAGCTGCCCGAGCGCGCCAGCTCCAGGGCCTCCGGTCCGGTCTGCGCCACCTGACAGTCGTTGCCCTCGCGGATCAGGGCCCGGGCCAGCGGCTGCGCGATCGCCGGATCGTCCTCGGCCAGCAGTACCGCACCGGTGGGGGCGGTCGGCGGAAAGGTCATCGGCGGAAGTCCTCCTCGTCCTCCTCCAGCAGCTGCTCGTAGAGCAGCGCGTGCACGGACTCGACGCGCGGGATGTCGATGAAGACCAGCGGATCGTCGGACGCCGACTGGATCTCCAGCGAACCGGTCCGCAGCATCCGGTCGATCAGGCTGTGCGAGAACTCGACGGTGTTGATCCGGCTGATCGGCAGGTCGATACCCGAGCGGGTCAGGATCCCGTTGCGGTAGATCACCCTCCGGTCGGTCACCACGAAGTGCGTGGTGCGCCAGGCCACCAGCGGGCGCACCAGCCACCAGAGGGTGGCCAGCGCCCACACCACCACGATCAGGACGGTCAGCCAGGTGCGGGCGGTCGAGTCCAGATCCGCCCCGTGCAGCAGCCCGAGCAGGATCCCGCACACCGCGGTCACCAGCCAGAACAGCAGAATCGGAGCGACGAGGCCCTTCCAGTGCGGATGGCGGTGCACCACCACTGTTTCGCCGGGTGCGAGGTTCTCCCGCGGGTATGCCATGCGCATCAGCGTAATCGCCGAGCACTCCGGGGCGGTGGCGTGCGCCGGTAGACTCGGACCGAACCCGCCGCCCCGACCACTGTGACGCCGCCCCGGCGGTCCGTCACCAGAAACGAGAAGGCCGAGCATGACCTACCGAGACCCGCGCGATCCGAATCGTCAGAACCCGCAGACTCGGGCGTACACCCAGAACCAGGCCTACACCCAGGGCCAGGCCTATTCCGGCTACCCGGACGAGCAGACCGGCGCCTACCGGCCTGCCCCGCAGCAGTCGAAGCGGCCGGCCGCCCGGCGCGGCCCGGACATCGATCCGGTGCTGTTCTCCGGCGGGGTGCTCGCCACCGGCGTGGTCACCGGTCTGGCAGCCTGGCTGGTCGCCTGGATCGTGCGGACCGTCAGCAACAAGGTCACCGAGTCCGGGCAGCTGGGCATCTGGAATCCGCTCGACCAGAGCGAGTACTGGTTCGCGCTGGTCGGCTTCCTGACCGCACTGTTCGCCGGTGCGCTCTGGTACGTGCTGCAGCTGGCCACTCCCGCCCCGGACGCCTTCTACCGGTGGATCGTCGGCCTGCTGATCGCCGCCGCCGTGATCATTCCGCTGGCCGCCTCCGAGGAGATCTCCAAGGGCATCGGCACCGCCATCCTGCACCTGTGCATCGGCGTGCCGGTGCTGATCCTGATCCCGACGATGGGCAGCCACAGCCGCCGCCGCAACTGACCCGCTACGGACGGCCGCGCATCGGCGGCGTTCAGACCGCCCGCAGGTGCGTCACGTCACCGGCGGCGGCCGCCACCGTCTGGCCGGACGCATCGACCACGATGCGGCCCTCGTCGTCGATGTCGACGGCCTCGCCGACCACCTCGCGGTCACCGGGCAGGATCAGCCGCACCTGCCGGCCCAAGGTGGCGCTGGCGGCCCGATAGTCCGCGGCCAGCCCGGGCAGGTCGTGCGGCCAGCGGACCAGCCGCTCGGACAGCGCCCGCAGGTACGCCGCGGTCAGTTCCGTCGCATCGACCGGCGCTCCGGCCAGCTCGCGCAGCGAGGCGGCCGTCTCGATCGGCGGCTCGGCCCCGGTCAGATCCAGGTTCAGGCCGGTCCCGATGATCGCCGCCCCGCCTCCGCTGTCACCGGCCGGATGGAATTCGCTGAGGATCCCGGCCAGCTTCTTGCCGGCGCCGGCCGCCGTCGAGGGCGCCAGCACGTCGTTGGGCCACTTCAGGTCGGGACGTACCCCGGTCACCTGCAGCACCGCCTCGGCCGCGGCCAGACCGGTCAGCAGCGAGAGCCAGCCGATCGCCGGCAACTGGTCCGGCCTCACCGCGACCCCCGCCGAGACCGCGATCTGCCCGTGCGGGGTCTGCCAGAGCCGCGCGTGCCGCCCCCGGCCGGCCGACTGGAAGCCGGCGATGCGCACCTGCCCGTCCAGGTCCTCACCGGCGTCGGCCCGGGCCGCCAGATCGGCGTTGGTCGATCCGGTTTCGGCCACCACCTCGATCCGGCGCCAGCGCGTACCGCGCAGGGCCTGTTCCAGGCCCGTCTGATCGGGCAGGGACCGGTCGGCAGAGGTTGCATCGCTCACCCCGTCGAGGGTAGCCGCAGCCGCGATCACGCCCCGGGCGATGCAATGTGAGGAAACACTCATATATGCCCCCTTTGACCCGGCTCACAGGGTTCTCGTTAGCATGACGGTTTATGACGACAGCTCGCCGCGACGATGACGCCGCCCCCGACATCCACACCACGGCCGGCAAACTGGCCGACCTCCGCAATCGGCTGGCCGACGCCGAACACCCGGTCGGCGAGGCCGCCGTCGAGCGCACCCACGCCAAGGGCAAGCTCACCGCCCGCGAACGCATCACCCACCTGCTCGACGAGGGCTCCTTCGTGGAGCTCGACGCGCTGGCCCGGCACCGCAGCACCAACTTCGGTCTGGCCGACAAGCGGCCGCTCGGCGACGGCGTGGTGACCGGCTACGGCACCATCGACGGCCGCGAGGTCTGCATCTTCAGCCAGGACGCGACCGTCTTCGGCGGCAGCCTCGGCGAGGTCTACGGCGAGAAGATCGTCAAGGTGATGGACCTGGCGATCAAGACCGGCCGCCCGCTGATCGGCATCAACGACGGCGCCGGCGCCCGCATTCAGGAGGGCGTGGTCTCGCTCGGCCTCTACGGCGAGATCTTCCACCGCAACGTCCGCGCCTCCGGCGTCATCCCGCAGATCTCGCTGATCATGGGCGCCGCAGCCGGCGGCCACGTCTACTCCCCCGCGCTGACCGACTTCGTCGTGATGGTCGACAAGACCAGCCAGATGTTCATCACCGGCCCGGACGTGATCAAGACGGTCACCGGCGAGGAGGTGACCCAGGAGGAGCTCGGCGGCGCCACCACCCACATGACCAAGTCCGGCACCGCGAGCTACGTCGCCTCCGACGAGGAGGACGCCCTCGACTACGTCAAGGAGCTGATCAGCTACCTGCCGTCCAACAGCCGCGCCGAAGCGCCCCGGCTCGCGGCCCAGGCGCATCCCGGCGCCATCGAGGACAACCTCACCGACGAGGACATCGAGCTCGACACGCTGATCCCGGATTCCCCGAATCAGCCGTACGACATGCACCACGTCATCCGGAACATCCTCGACGACGACGAGTTCCTCGAGGTGCAGGCCGAGTACGCCGGGAACATCATCGTCGGCTTCGGCCGGGTGGACGGCCGCAGCGTCGGCATCGTCGCCAATCAGCCCACCCAGTTCGCCGGCTGCCTGGACATCAACGCCTCGGAGAAGGCCGCCCGGTTCGTCCGGACCTGCGACGCCTTCAACATCCCGATCATCACGCTGGTGGACGTTCCCGGCTTCCTGCCCGGTACGGACCAGGAGTACAACGGCATCATCCGCCGCGGCGCCAAGCTGCTGTACGCCTACGGCGAGGCCACCGTCGGCAAGATCACCGTCATCACCCGCAAGGCCTACGGCGGCGCCTACGACGTGATGGGTTCCAAGCACATGGGCGCCGACGTGAACCTGGCCTGGCCCACCGCGCAGATCGCGGTCATGGGCGCCTCCGGCGCCGTCGGCTTCGTCTACCGCGGCCGGCTCAAGGAGGCCGAGGCCAACGGCGAGGACGTCGATGCGCTGCGCCTGGAACTGCAGCAGGAGTACGAGGACACCCTGGTGAACCCGTACGTGGCGGCCGAGCGCGGCTACGTCGATGCGGTGATCCCGCCGAGCCACACCCGCGGCCAGATCGCCAACGCCCTGCGTCTGCTCAAACGCAAGTACGTCCAGCTGCCGCCCAAGAAGCACGGGAACATTCCGCTGTGAGCGCCGACCAGAACACCGCACCGACGCCGAACCCGGAGGCTGCGATGGCCGATGAGAAGCCGAAGGAGCCGTTCCTGCGGGTCGTCAAGGGCGATCCGAGCGACGTGGAGCTCGCCGCCCTGGTGACCGTGATGGCCGCAGCCGGCAGCAGCGACGGCGGCCCGGCCGAGGCCGGCCCGGTGGACCGCTGGGGCCGTCCGGAGGACTACCTCCGTCCGGCGTGGGGGATGCCCACCAGCTTCGTCCACGGCCGGTGACCCGGGTCCTGCTCGGTTCGGCCTCCCCGGCCCGGCGCCGGGTGCTCACCGATGCCGGGCTCGATCCGCTGGTGCTGGTCTCCGACGTCGACGAGGATGCACTGATCGAGGAACTGGCCGGGCTGCCCGAGCCGCAGATCGTCACCCGGCTCGCGCAGGCCAAGGCCGACGCGGTGGTGGCGGAGGTGCTCGCCCCGAGCGCCGATCCGGCGCTGGCCGCGGTCGCCGACGACGGCGTGGTGCTCACCTGCGATTCGATGCTGCTGCTCGGCGGCGAGCTCTCCGGGAAGCCGCATACCCCCGAGGCCGCGGCCGCCCAGTGGCGGCGGATGCGCGGCACCACCGGGCATCTGCTGACCGGGCACTGCGTCACCCGGCTCGCCGGCGGCGCCGTGACCGGCGCGATCGCCCGCAGCGCGTCGACCGCGATCTTCTTCTCCGATGTCCCGGATGCGGTGATCGACCGCTATGTGGCCACCGGCGAGCCGCTCGAGGTGGCCGGCGCCTTCACCCTCGACGGTCTGGGCGGCTGGCTGCTCGACGGGATCGACGGCGATCCGTCGAGCGTGATCGGCATCAGTCTGCCGCTGGTGCGCACTCTGCTGGCCGAACTCGGCGTGGACGTCACCAGCCTCTGGTCGCCCCGCTAACCACCGTTCGACCGCGCGCGACACTCAGATGTTCGCGCTCCCCGTCGATCGGGAGCGCGAACATCTGGATGTCGCGCGAAGCCGTTCAACGGAGGAGGCCGAGCCGTTCCAGACGTCCGTGCACCCGCGGTACCCACCGATCGTGCTCGAAGTCGGCGATGATCGCGCGGGTGACGTCCAGCCCCAGTGCGCGCAGACCGTCCTCCCGGCGCTTCTCCCGGAGCACCACGTCGGCGACGCTCTCCCCGGGCCGCCGCAGCCGCGTGTACTTCTCGACGCCGTCGAACTCTCCGACCAGTCTGCCCTCCCAGTCGTAGTCGGTATAGGCGTCGCTGCCGTCGGGCAGCACGTAGTGCACCTGAATCCGCGGGACGGGCAGGCCGGCCTCGATGATCTGGGCCCGTCCCCACGATTCGCCCGGGTTGGCGGACAGGCCGTCGGCGTGCTGCAGCGCGAACCGGGTCCGCGCGTGCCCCGGTCGGCGACGCTGCTCAAGCACCTCCGCCAGCTCCTCGCGGGTCACTCCGCGCGCCAACGCGGCGTCGAAGACCGCCAGCGCCTGGGCGAAGGTGCCGGCGGCGGCGACGTCGACGGCCGTCCGTGCCGGGCCGGTCAGTACGACCCCGTCGACCTCCACCTCGGTCCCGCCCGCATCGCCGACGTGGATGTGCCGCCGCCGCTGGATCTTCCCGCCGGTGGGCCGGCCGCTCAGCACATGGATCCTGGTCAGATCGGGCCGGAGCAGCTCCAGCCGGAGCACCGCGGCCGCCGACTGGTGACTCAGCACGGGTCCGCCGGCCGCCTGCGCCAGGCAGCGGTAGCGGTACACCGCCGCGCGGCGCCGCCAGGCCACGGTCCGCTCCTCCTCACTCAGCGCGGCTTCCGGCAGGTAGATGCCCCGGGCGACGGGCAGCCAGTCGCCGGCGCGGACCCGGGCGTTGATCTCCGCCGGACTGTGCCCCGCGTCGAGCAGACTGCTGCGAACGAGCAGGCCCTGGGCGTTCACCGGAAGCCTCATGCCCCCGAGTGCACCACCGATCCGCGACGCCGACCAGCACGCCGTTCACAGGCCCAGGCACTGTCCACAGATCGCGATCGACGCCTGCGCGGTCACACCGCGCGACACTCGAATGCTCGCGCTCCCCGTCGATCGGGAGCGCGGACGTTCGAGTGTCGCGCGGCCCGGAGATCGGCTCAGGCGGTGCCGAGGGCCTGCGGCCAGTACTTGGCCAGGCAGACCCCGGGCAGCCCGGTCTGGGGCAGCTGGGCCCTCCACTGGCCGCCGGTGAAACCGGTCGTCATCGCCCCGATGCGTTCGGTGATGGTGCCGTGGCCCATGTCCGGTCCGGGATCGGCGACGCTGGCCATCAGCACCACCGCCTGGGCGATGTCCTTGACACCCAGGTCCTTCCGGGCGAACACGGTGGCCGCCCAGTTCCCGGCGAAGCAGTCGGCGAGCAGTTCGGCGTTGTTGCCGGTCGGCGCCGAGTTCTCGTCCTCAGTCATCTGGTAGGCCTCGGCGAGCCGGTACATGACGTGGTGCCCGTATTCGTGGGCGACGATGGTGGCGGCGCTGAAGTCGCCGAGCATGACCCCGCTCTGCCCCATCAGCCGGCCGTCCCAGATGTCGGCGAAGGTCTGCACCGGCAGGATCACCGAGCCCACGCGCAGGGTGCCGGAGCCGTCGGGCTGCTTGTCGATCGAGCAGTAGAAGGCGTTGGGGAAGTCGCTGGTGAGCGCCTCCGACGCGCCGTCCTCGTCCATGCATTCGGAGGTGAACGTGGCGCCCGGCTCGATCAGCTTGCGGCCGGTGCTCGCGTCGTCGATGTTGAGCTGGCCGAACCAGTCCGCCCAGATCGTGTCGAGGTCGTCGAGCACCGCGGTCAGGTAGGTGGTGACCGCCGCGCTCTGGCTGCCGTCGGTCACCCCGCTCTCGCCGACCCGGGTCACGCCGGGGACCTCGAGGGTCGGGCACTGCGCCTCGGTGCAGCGGATCGGATCGCCCTTGACCACCCGCTGCGGCGAGCCGTCGACCGTGCAACCTGCCAGCAGTGCCGCCACGGCGCTCAGTGCGACGGCGGCGCCCGCGAGCCGGCCGGCGCCGCCCGTTCTCCGTCGACGGCGCAGCGTGAGGGCAGATGTCATGGCATGAAAGCTAGCAAGAAGCCGGTCGCACTGCGCCGGTACGTCATTCACACGTTGCAGCGGATCGGGCCGTATGCTTGTGACACCGGAGACGCACAGCTCACCGGTGGGCTGCGTGTGACACCGCCCGATCCGAAACCTTGGGAGCTACGCAAAGTGCCAGTCGAACTCGATCCGAACCCGGCTTTCGCCGCCTACGCCCACCCCGAGCGACTGGTGAGTGCCGACTGGCTCTCAGCTCACCTGGGCGCGCCGGGTCTGAAGATCATCGAATCCGATGAGGACGTGCTGCTCTACGACATCGGCCACATCCCCACCGCGCAGAAGGTGGACTGGCACCTGAATCTGAACGACCCGACGGTGCGCGACTACATCGACGGCGAGCAGTTCGCCGAGCTGATGCGCAGCAAGGGCATCGAGCGCGACGACACCGTGGTGATCTACGGCGACAAGAGCAACTGGTGGGCGGCCTACGCACTGTGGGTTTTCACCCTCTTCGGCCATCCCGACGTGCGCCTGCTCGACGGCGGCCGGGACGCCTGGATGAACGAGCAGCGCGAGACCTCGTTCGACGTTCCCGAATACCCGCGCAGCGACTACCCGGTGGTCACCCGCGACGATGCGCCCATCCGCGCCTTCGCCGCCGAGGTGCGCGAGGCCATCGGCCGCGAGCCGCTGGTGGATGTGCGCTCCCCGCAGGAGTACACCGGCGAGCGCACCCACATGCCGGACTACCCGGAGGAGGGTGCGCTGCGCGGCGGTCACATCCCCACGGCCATCTCCATCCCGTGGGCCAAGGCCGCCGCCCCCGACGGCCGGTTCCGTTCCCGCGCCGAACTCGAAGAGGTATACGCGGGCCTGGATCCGCAGACGCCGACCATCGCCTACTGCCGGATCGGCGAACGCTCGAGCCACACTTGGTTCGTGCTGACCCACCTGCTGGGCTTCCCCAACGTCCGCAACTACGACGGCTCCTGGACCGAATGGGGCAACTCCGTGCGCGCCCCGATCGTCACCGGACCGGAGCCGGACGGCGCGCCGGCCGCGGAGTAGTCTTACCGCGATGACCCTGACCCCAGCCCTTCAGGAGATCGTCGACGACTTCGCCGCGCTCGACGATCGGGACAGGGCCACCCTGCTCCTGGAGTTCGCCGACGATCTGCCCGACCTGCCCGAGCATCTGCAGACCGCGGCGATGGAGCCGGTCCCGGAGTGCCAGTCGCCGATCTTCCTGTCCGTGGATGCGGCCGATCCGGCAGCGGTCCGGCTGTACTTCAGTGCACCGCGGGAGGCCCCGACCACCCGCGGTTTCGCGTCGATCCTGCACCAGGGTCTCGACGGCGCCAGTGCCGCCGAGATCGCCGAGGTGCCCTCCGACTTCGCCTCCACGCTGAACCTGGCGTCGGTGGTCTCGCCGCTGCGTCTGCGCGGCATGTCCGGCATGCTCATGCGTATCAAGCGGCAGGTCGCCGAGCAGACCGCCGGTTGAAAGCTCTACCAGCGCAATGGAATTCATCCAGATTCTCGACGCAGACATCCGCCCCGGAGGCCTCGTCGAGTGGGTGCCCTCGGTGCCCGGCGGCCTCGGCAGCTGGCATCGTGATCCGCGGCCGACCTCCCACAATCACGAGCAGCATCTGCGGGCGGCGCTCGAGTACCGGGAGCGGACCCGCCGAGCGGGCGGCCGCGAGTCCTGGCTGGGCCTGACGGCCGAATTCGACGAACCGATGTCGGTGCCCGCGGTCCGGGCCACGGTGATCGCGTGGATCAACCGGCATGAGGTGCTGCGCACCCATGTGGTGGTCGACGACACCACCGAACCCGACGGCACCGTCCGGACCGGCACCGCGCGCTACACCACCGACCCGGGCACCGTGAAGGTCACCATGAGCCGGATCGGCTGGTACGCGCAGACCCCGATCCTCCTCGAGCAGATCGCGGGCTCCTTCGACCGGGTCACCGCTCCCCTGCATTGGCCGGCCTACCGCTTCGCCACCGTCGCCCGCGCCGACAGCTTCACCCTGCTCTTCGCCGCCGATCACTCGCTGGTCGACGGCTACTCGCTGGTGACCGCGCATCACGAGCTGCGCGAGCTGTACCGGGCCCACCGGGACCGGCGCGCCCCCGAGCTGCGCTCGACGGGCAGCTACATCGACTTCTCGGGCAGCGAAAGGGTGGCCGCCGACGACGCCGACGAGCGGCACACCGCCGTCGCGGTCTGGGACGAGTTCCTCGCCGGCGGCGGGCTGCCCCGGTTCGAGCCGATCCCGGCGCCGGTGCCGGCGGAGCTGAGTCCGGCCAGCGAACGCGGACCGGCGCAGCTGTCGATCACCTCGATGCTGCTCGACGACGACGCCACCCGCTCCTTCGAGTCGGTCTGCACCGCCCGCGGCGGCTCGCTCATCGGCGGCCTGCTCGCTCTGCTGGCGATCGTCTACCGCCACCAGTCCGGTGCCGAGACCATGCGCACGGTCATGCCCCGGCACACCCGCCAGCACGCCCGTCTGCACACCGCACTCGGCTGGTTCGTCGGCCTGGCCCCGATCAGCATCGACGTGGCCGACGATCCGGACTTCGCCGCCGCCCTCGACCGGGCCATGCTCGCCCTCGACCGCACCCGCAGCGGCGCCTCCCTGCCCCTGGTCCGGCTGTCGCAGCTGCTCGGCTTCTCGCCCGAGCCGCGGTTCGTCGTGTCGTTCATGGACACCCGGATGGTGCCGGCCAGCGACATCGCCGACGACGGCGGGGCGCGGGCCCTGCGCAGCCACTCCTACGCCGACGACGAGGTGTACATCTGGTTCAACCGCACCCCGACCGGCCTGCGGCTGCACTGCCGCTACCCCGGCGACGCACCCGGACACGCCCACTCCCCGGTTCTGCAGGCCTTTTTCCAGGAGTTCGCCGCGTTACTCGCGAGTACCCCGGCGGTCGGGTAAATAACCAGTTCTAGATGCAGACCCTCGGTCGCACAGAGCAGATGCTCGGTGCGTTAGTCTGAGTGCCGGAGATCACGGCGCCTACACTCCGGGGCCGTATCGCACACTGCGCGGATCAAGCCCGCGGTGGCAGCAGAAGACAGTGACCGGTGTCTGACGGCAACGGTCCACCAGCAACGGCCCGTTACCCGCGGGCTCGGATCAGGAGAGCCAGTGCCCAACAGCGGAGAGATCGTCCAGAAGACCATCACCAAGGTGCTCATCGCCAACCGCGGTGAAATCGCTGTCCGAGTGATCCGCGCCGCCCGGGACGCCGGCATCGCCAGCGTCGCCGTGTACGCCGAACCCGACGCGAACGCCCTGTTCGTCCAGCTGGCCGACGAGGCCTTCGCGCTCGGCGGCCAGACCTCAGCCGAGTCGTACCTGGTCTTCGACAAGCTCCTCGACGCCGCGGCCCGCTCCGGTGCCGACGCCGTCCACCCCGGCTACGGCTTCCTGTCCGAGAACGCCGATTTCGCTCAGGCCGTGATCGACGCCGGACTGATCTGGATCGGACCGTCGCCGCAGTCGATCCGCGATCTCGGCGACAAGGTCACCGCCCGGCACATCGCCGAGCGCGCCAACGCCCCGATGGCCGCCGGCACCAAGGATCCGGTCGCCGGCGCCGACGAGGTGGTCGCCTTCGCCGAGCAGTACGGCGTCCCGGTGGCCATCAAGGCCGCGTTCGGCGGCGGCGGGCGCGGCATGAAGGTGGCCCACACCATCGAGGAGATCCCCGAGCTCTTCGAGTCGGCCACCCGCGAGGCGGTCGCCGCCTTCGGCCGCGGCGAGTGTTTCGTCGAGCAGTACCTCGACAAGGCCCGCCACGTCGAGGCGCAGGTCATCGCCGACCAGCACGGCAACGTGATCGTCGCCGGCACCCGCGACTGCTCGCTGCAGCGCCGCTTCCAGAAGCTGGTCGAGGAGGCCCCGGCGCCGTTCCTGACCGACGACCAGCGCGAGCGGATCCACTCCTCGGCCAAGGCCATCTGCCGCGAGGCCCACTACTACGGCGCCGGCACCGTCGAATACCTGGTGCAGGGCGACACCGTCTCCTTCCTGGAGGTCAACACCCGCCTGCAGGTCGAGCACCCGGTCACCGAGGAGACCTCCGGCATCGACCTGGTGCGCCAGCAGTTCCGCATCGCCGAGGGCAAGACCCTCGAGATCACCGAGGACCCCACCCCGCGCGGGCACTCCTTCGAGTTCCGGATCAACGGCGAGGACGCCGGCCGCGGCTTCCTGCCCGCCCCCGGCCCGGTCGCGGTCTACCGCGAGCCGACCGGCCCGGGCGTGCGCGTCGACTCGGGTGTGCGCGCCGGCGACGTCATCGGCGGCCAGTTCGACTCGATGCTCGCCAAGCTCATCGTGACCGGCGAGAACCGGCAGCAGGCACTCGAGCGCTCGGCCCGTGCCCTCGCCGAGTTCGAGGTCGACGGCCTGGCCACGGTCATCCCGTTCCACCGGCACATCGTCACCAACCCGGCCTTCATCGGCAGCGCCGACGAGAACGGGGTCGAGAAGTTCGACGTCTACACCAAGTGGATCGAGAACGAGTGGGACAACCAGATCGAGCCCTTCGGCGGGGCCGCCGAGGCCGCCGACGACGACGCCCTGCCGCGGCAGAGCGTGGTGGTCGAGGTGGGCGGCCGGCGCGTCGAGGTCTCGCTGCCGGGTGATCTGAACCTCTCCGGCGGCGGCAACGGCGCGAACGGTGCGCTGCGGCGCAAGCCCAAGTCGCGCACCCGCAGCAAGTCCGGCGGGGCCAAGGTCTCCGGCGATGCGGTGGCCGCACCGATGCAGGGCACCGTCGTCAAGGTGGCCATCGCCGAGGGCGACACCGTGGCCGCCGGCGACCTGGTCGTGGTCCTCGAGGCCATGAAGATGGAGAACCCGGTGACCGCGCACAAGGACGGCACCGTGACCGGCCTGGCTGTGGAGGCCGGCGCCGCCGTCACCCAGGGCACCGTCCTGCTCGAGATCAAGTAAGCCGCGATCGATCCCGCGGGAATCGGTACCGGTGCAGGCCGTCGAGATCAATGCGGGCGCGTGGTATCTGCGCGCCCTGCGCGGCGACGACCGGCTCTCCGACGTACCCGCCCTGACCGATCTGGGTCTGAGTGACCCGGCCGGCTACATCGCCGGCGCAGACCGCCCAGACGCGGACGGCGACGTCCGTTGCGTCTGGGCGGTCTGCATCCCCACCACCGGGGAACTGATCGCCCTGATCGGGGTGACCGGCCGCGAGGGCGGCGACGGCGCGCTGTGCGGGCGCGCCCGGTCCGGCTACGCCGGGGCGCTCGCCGACGTCGCCGGACCGGTCCGCCGCTTCGCCGAACAGGCCCTGTCGGTGACCGTCGGCGACGCCCCGATCCGGCCGGAGACCCCGTGATCCGGGTTACCGGGAAGTTGACCGGCCGGTAGGTGTGTCATTCGTCGCTTCCCCCGGGTTACGTTTCAGTAGGCACTACCCCTACGCTGCCCGTCCGCATACCGTGGACGAGCCGGCCGATGTGCGTCCGGCCACCCGGTCGTGTGCTCTCACAGCCCGAGACACCGGTGGCACCGCACCCCAGCATCAGCCGTCAGCCAACCCGCCGTGGTCGTTCACGGCACAACGCAGAGAGGGCGCATGTTCCGTCGTATCGCGATAGTCAACCGGGGAGAGGCCGCCATGCGGCTGATCAACGCCGTCCGGGATCTGGGCGCCGAGACCGGACAGGACGTGCAGACCGTCGCTCTGCACACCGACGTGGATGCAGGCGCCACCTTTGTCCGGGAGGCCGATCTGACCTACGACCTCGGACCGGCCGCGCAGCGCCCCTACATCAACCTCGAGGTGCTCGAACGCGCCCTCGTCGACACCGAGGCCGACGCGGCCTGGGTGGGCTGGGGCTTCGTCGCCGAGGACCCGGCTTTCGCGGAGCTGTGTGAGCGGATCGGCGTCACCTTCATCGGCCCGTCGGCCGAGGCGATGCGCCGGCTCGGCGACAAGATCGGCGCCAAGCTGATCGCCGAAGAGGTGGGCGTGCCGGTGGCGCCGTGGAGCGGCGGCGAGGTGCGCACCCAGGAGGAGGCCGTCGAGGCCGCCGAACGCATCGGGTATCCGCTGATGCTCAAGGCCACCGCCGGCGGCGGCGGCCGCGGCATCCGCCGGGTCGACGACGAGGCCGACCTGGTGGACGCCTACCAGCGGACCCGCGACGAGGCCGAGCGCGCCTTCGGCAGCGGTGTGGTCTTCCTGGAGCGGCTGGTCACCGGAGCCCGCCACGTCGAGGTCCAGGTGATCTCCGACGGCGAGACCGCGTGGGCGCTGGGCGTGCGCGACTGTTCGGTTCAGCGGCGCAACCAGAAGGTCATCGAGGAGTCCGCGTCGCCGGTCCTCGCCCCCGACCAGGTGGCCGAGGTCAAGGCCTCCGCCGAACGCCTGGCCGTGAAGGTGGGCTACCGCGGTGCGGCCACCGTCGAATTCCTGTACCACCCCGGCGAACAGCTCTTCGCCTTCCTCGAGGTCAACACCCGGCTGCAGGTGGAGCATCCGATCACCGAGGTCACCACCGACTTCGATCTGGTGCGGGCGCAGATTCACGTCGCACTCGGCGGCAAGCTCACCGGCGACCGGCCGGGCGAGCGCGGCCATGCCGTCGAAGCGCGCCTGAACGCCGAGGATCCGGACCGCGACTTCGCCCCGGCACCCGGCTACATCGCCCGGCTCGAACTGCCCTCCGGCCCGGGCGTGCGGGTCGATACCGGGGTCAGCGAGGGCGACACCATCCCCGCCGACTTCGATTCGATGATCGCCAAGATCATCGCCTACGGCAGCGACCGCGATCAGGCGCTGGCCCGGTTGCGCCGCGCCATGTCGCGCACTCGCGTGGTCATCGAGGGCGGCGCCACCAACAGCAGCTTCATCATCGATCTGCTCGACCAGCCCGAGGTGATCGACGGCAGCGCCGACACCGGCTGGATCGACCGGGTGCGCGCCGAGGGACGCCTGGTGAGCAACCGGCATTCGTCGGTGGCGCTGGCCACCGCCGCCATCGAGGCGTACATCGAGGAGGAGCAGGCTGAGCTGAACCGGCTGCTGGCCACCGCCCGCGGCGGCCGTCCGCAGGTGAGGCACGAGAGCGGCCGGCCCATCGACTTCAAACTGCGCGGCGTGAGCTACCGGGTCCGGGTGGCCCGGGTGGGCGCCCAGCGTTTCCGGGTGATCATCGAGGCCGGCACCGAGTCGCGGACCGCCGACGTCTCCCTCGAACGCTACGACGAGCACACCGGCCGGCTCACCGTCAACGGCGAGCGGTTCCGGATCCTCACCGACACGCACGGCCCGATCCACCTGGTGGACGTCGACGGCGTCACCCACCGGATCAGCCGCGACGAGGGCGGCGTCGTCCGCTCCCCCGCCCCGGCGCTGGTCATCGCCACCCCGCTCGAGGTGGGCGACGAAGTGCAGTCCGGTGATCCGGTGCTGGTCCTCGAGTCGATGAAGATGGAGACGGTGCTGCGCGCACCGTTCGCCGCCCGCCTCAAGGAGTGCGTGGTCTCGGTGGGCGCTCAGGTCGAGACCGGGGCGCCGCTGCTGCGGCTCGAGCCGATCGGCGACGGCGAGGACGAGCAGGAGACGGACGGCGCCGGCGCAGCGCTGGATCTGCCCGAGCTCCGGGTCCAGAGCGACGCGAGCCGCCTGGCCGAACGCGACCGCGAGGACCTCGGTTCGCTGATGCTCGGCTTCGACGTCGCCCCGCAGGACAGCGGTCGGCTGCTCGACCACTACCTGCAGCTGCGCGCCGAGGAGGCCGAGGCCGCCGGTGGCCGGTTCCCGCTGGCCGCCGAAAGCGAACTGCTGGTGATCTTCGCCGATCTGGCCGAGCTGGCCCGGCGCCGCCCGTCCGACGACGACGTCGACACCCGCGTGCATTCGGCCCGCGAGCACTTCCACACCTACCTGCAGAGCCTCGACGTGGAGGTGGCCGGACTGCCCGAGCAGTTCCGCACCAAACTCGCCGCGGCGCTCGCCCACTACGGGATCGAAAGCCTCGACCGCACCGAGGACCTCGAGGCCGCGGTCTTCCGCATCTTCCTGGCGCTGCAGGGTATCGACGACACGGTGCCCGGCATCGCGGCGCTGCTGCGGCGCTGGATGAAGGAGCCGGCGCCGGCCCCCGAACTGCGCGACCACGTCGGGCACGTCCTCGAGCATCTGGTGAGCGCGGCGCAGCTGCGTTTCCCGGCGATCGCGGACCTCGCTCGCGGGGTGCTGTACGCCTGGTACGGGCGGCCGCGGCTGCGGCGCACCCGTGAGCGGGTCTACGCCGCCATCGACAGCGACCTGAACTACCTGGACGCCGATCCGCAGGCCTCCGACCGCGCCGAGCGGATCGCCGAGATGGTCAAGAGCACCGAGCCGCTGGTGCGGGTGCTCAGCCGCCGGCTCGCCGACCCGGAGCTCGACAATGCGGTGATGCTCGAGGTGCTCACCCGCCGCTACTACGGCAACAAGGGCATCAAGGACGTGGCCACCCACCGGGCCGGCGGGGTGACCTTCGTACTGGCGCAGCGGGAGGACTCGCTGCTGGTCTCGGCGGCGACGAGTTTCGATCGGCTCGACACCGCCATCCTCGGGCTCGCCGAACTCGCCGACGGTGCCGTCTCCATCGACGCCGACGTCTACGTGCGCTGGGAGGATCAGCCCGACGACCTCGACGAGATGGCGGCCCGGCTGCACGATGTGGTCTCGGGCCGGATGCTGCCCAATCAGGTGCACCGGGTGACCACCACCGTCGCCGCCCCCGGCGACGAGGCCATGCACCATCACGTGACCTTCCGGCCGTCGGTCACCGGGATGACCGAGGACCGGCTGATCCGCGGTCTGCATCCGTACATCGCCCAGCGCATGCAGATGGAGCGGCTGCGCAAGTTCGACCTCACCCGGCTGCGCTCGTCGGACAACGAGGAGGTCTACCTGTACCGGGCGGTGGCCAAGGCCAACGCCAACGACGATCGGCTGATCGCGTTCACCCAGATCCGCGACCTGACCGCGGTACAGGAGCAGGACGGCAACCTGCTCACCCTGCCGACCGCCGAGCGTGCCTTCGAGGCCAGCGTGGATTCGATCCGCCGCGCCCAGGCCAAGCGGCCCTCGTCCACGCGGTTCAACACCAACCGCATCGTCATGTACATCTGGCCGCCGCTGGAGGTGTCCGAACGTCAGCTGCTGCGGGTGGTCGAGCACACGCTGGGCACCGCGGCCTCGACCGACGGGGCCGGTCTCGAGGAGATCCTGCTGATCGCCCGGCATAGGGATCCGCAGACCGGCGAGCTCAGCAAGATCGCGGTCACGGTGAACTTCAACGCCGCCGGCGACACCCGGATCGTCGTCGGCGAGCCGGACAGCTCGCCGATCGAACCGGTCGACGAGTACCGGCAGAAGGTGCTGCGCGCCGCCCGGCGCAACACCGTCTACCCGTACGAGCTGACCGAGATGCTCGGCAGCTTCACCGAATACGACCTCGACGAGCACGGCGCACTCGCGCCGGTGACCCGGCCCAAGGGCAACAACTCGGCGGCCGTGGTGGTCGGTGTGGTCAGCACGCCCACCGTCAAGTACCCCGAGGGCATCTCCCGCGTGGTGATGCTCGGCGACCCCACCAAGTCGCTCGGCGCACTCACCGAACCGGAGTGCCGGCGCTACATCGCCGCCCTCGACCTCGCCGAGGAACTGGGGCTGCCGGTCGAGTGGTACGCGGTCTCGTCCGGTGCCGCGGTGAAGATGGAGTCGGGCACCGAGAACCTGGACTGGGTGGCGGCCGCGCTCAAGCGCATCGTCGAGTTCACCCAGGACGGCGGTGAGATCAACATCGTGGTGGCCGGCATCAACGTCGGCGGGCAGGCCTACTGGAACGCCGAGGCCACCATGCTCATGCACACCAAGGGCATTCTGGTGATGACCCCGGATTCGTCGATGGTGCTCACCGGCAAGAACGCGCTGGACTTCTCCGGCGGCGTCTCGGCCGAGGACAACTTCGGGATCGGCGGCCACGACCGGGTGATGGGCCCGAACGGCGAGGCGCAGTACTGGGCGCCCAACCTGACGGCGGCGATCGGTGTGGTGATGAGCCACTACGAGCACACCTACGTGCTGCCCGGCGAGTCCGGTCCGCGGACCGCGGCCACCGCCGACCCGGCCGACCGCGACATCTCGGACTACCCGCACGAGCTCGAGGGCAGCGAGTTCGCCACCGTCGGCGAGATCTTCTCGGCGACCGCCAACCCGGATCGCAAGAAGCCGTTCGCCATCCGCTCGGTGATGAACGCCGTGCTCGACCAGGATCAGGCGGCGCTCGAGCGGTGGGCCGGGATGGCCGACGCCGAGACCGTCGTCGTCCAGGACGCGCATCTGGGCGGGCATCCGGTGACCCTGATCGGGATCGAGTCCACACCGGTTCCCCGGCGCGGCTTCGTGCCGGCCGACGGTCCGGACACCTTCAGCGCCGGCACCCTGTTCCCGCAGTCGTCGAAGAAGGCGGCCCGGGCGATCAATGCGGCGAGCGGCAACCGCCCGGTGGTGGTGCTGGCCAATCTGTCCGGCTTCGACGGCTCTCCCGAGTCGCTGCGCAAGCTGCAGCTCGAGTACGGCGCCGAGATCGGCCGGGCCATCATCAACTTCGACGGCCCGATCGTCTTCACGGTGATCTCCCGGTACCACGGCGGCGCATTCGTGGTCTTCTCCAAGGCCCTGAACCCGAATATGACGGTGCTGGCCATCGAGGGCTCGTTCGCCTCGGTGCTCGGCGGCGCGCCCGCCGCGGCCGTCGTCTTCGCCGGCGACGTCCGCACCCGCACGGAGAACGATCCGCGGATCCAGGCGCTGCAGACCCGGCTCGAGACCGCCTCGGACACCGAGTTCAACGACATCTCCGCCGAGCTCGAGGAGATGCGGGCCACGGTCCGCGCCGAGAAGCTCGCCGAGGTGGCCGCCGAATTCGACGCGGTGCACAGCATCGAGCGCGCGGTGAAGGTCGGTTCCGCCGACGCCATCATCAGCGCCGCCGAGCTCCGGCCCCGCATCATCGAGGCGATCGAGAACCACACCGCCTGACCCGCCTCATCCCCTGATCGTGCCGGACCGGGCGGTCAGGGGGTGGAGGTGAGGTCGCTGCAGTCCACCTGCGCGAGGGCGGCGGCGTTGTGGTCCAGGTATGCCACGGCGCCGCCGGCCTGCGCCACCAGCTCGGCGGCCTGAGCGAGCATGCCTGCGCCCACGTACACCGGCTGGGAGGGCCGGCCGTTCCAGGTGGCCCGGGCCATCGTGTCCCGGCTGCCGCCGGCGGCGGCGAGCACCCGTCGCACCCCCACCTCGCCGAGCACCGGGGCGTCCACCGTCTGCAGCAGCACCCCGGCCAGATCCGGCCGGCTGCGGGCGAAGTCGATGGCCGCACCGACGGATTCGTCGAGCGCCTCGAACCAGCCGGGCAGATAGAAGGTGGTCGACGAGTCGGTCGGCGGCACCACCAGCCGGGAACCGAGGACCACGTACAACTCGTCGCAACCGCCGGCCGAGAGATCGTCGAGCAGGATCCTCAGGCGTTCGTTCTGCGGGACCTCGTCGTCGACGGGCGCGGCGCTCTCGTCGCCGCGGGCGACCAGCACGATGCCGGCGATCGGTTCGATCCGGTCACCGGACGCCGTCGTGCCGTTCAGTCTCATACCGCTTCCGACCCTACGCCGAAGCCTGCGCAGACGGTACGCCGCGGCGCGTCCGGGGCAAGAGTTAAACCCACCGGCGGGCGCGATGTGCCCGCCGGGGCGGCAGACCATTACACTCGGGGTCGCGATTGGTTTCGCCCGGTGCGCGCACATTCAAGGAGCCCCTTCAGTGCGTGCCGGGCACCGAGCCGGGTCGCCGCCTGCGGCGGCGGCATCGGCGAGAGGGAATCCGGTGAGAATCCGGAGCTGACCCGCAGCGGTATACCGGAACGATCGCCGTCACCAGCACTGGGAGCCGGAAGCCTCTGGACTCCTGGGAAGCGACGGCCAGTAGGAGCACCAGTTCGGTGCGCGCCGGTGAGCCCGAAGACCTGCCTGTCGTACCGGATGCGCCGCGTCCGGTGACTGTCCGCCTCGTGGAATGGGCGATGTCGAAGGGCTGTACACGTCGAACGGGCTCCTCGACATCCCCTGTGAGGGCGGTGGTCATCACCACTGTTTGCAGGAGAGAACTGACAATGCGTTTTTCCGCCACTGTCCCGGGTATTGCGCGCATCGGCGCCTACCGGGAACTGAAGAGGGCCGTCGAAGGTTACTGGGCCGGCCGCATCGACCGCACCGCGCTCGAGGAGGTCGCCGCCCGGATCCGCCGCACCGGCTGGCAGGAGCTGCTCACCGCCGGACTGGACTCCATTCCGGTCAACACCTTCTCGTACTACGACCAGATGCTCGACACCGCCGCCCTGCTGGGCGCGCTCCCGCCGCGGGTGGCCGGCATCGACGACGACCTCGACCGCTACTTCGCCGCCGCGCGCGGCGGTGACGGCGTCACCCCCCTCGAGATGACCAAGTGGTTCGACACCAACTACCACTACCTGGTGCCGGAGATCGGCCCGGACACCGTCTTCTCCCTCCACCCGGACAAGGTGCTCGGCGAGCTCGCCGAGGCCACCGCGCAGGGCATCCCGGCACGGCCGGTGGTGATCGGGCCGATCACCTTCCTCGGACTGTCGAAGGCCGTCGGCGGCGGCGCCGATCCGCTGACCCGGATCGACGAGCTGCTGCCGCTCTACCGCGAGCTGCTCGGCGCCCTGAAGCAGGCCGGCGCTCAGTGGGTGCAGATCGACGAGCCGATCCTGGTCACCGACGCCCATGACGGTCTGCCGGACCTCGCCGAGCGCATCTACACCGAGCTCTCGGCCGTCCCGGAGCGTCCGGAACTGCTGGTGCAGACCTACTTCGGCGATGCCCGCGAGGCCCTGGCCGCGCTCGGCCGGACCGGTGTCGAGGCCGTCGGCGTGGACCTGGTCTACGGCTCGGCCGAGACCGTCGCCGCCGCCGGTCTGGGCGAGAAGCTGGTCGTCGCCGGGGTGGTGGACGGCCGCAACATCTGGCGTACCGATCTCGACGCCGCCCTCGAGACCCTTACCGGCCTGTCCGGCGCGGTCGGCGCCCTGGCGGTGTCCACCTCGTGTTCGACCCTGCACGTGCCCTATTCGCTTGAGCCGGAGACCGACCTCGACGACGCGCTGCGCGGCTGGCTCGCCTTCGCCTCGGAGAAGTTCGCCGAGGTCGTGGCCCTCTCCCGGGCCCTCGAGCACGGCCGGGCCTACCAGGCCAAGGCCTTCGACGCCGCCCGCGATGCGCTGGCGAGCCGGACCACCGATCCGCGCGTGCACGTCGCGGCCGTGCGGGATCGGCTCGCCGCGCTGACCCCGGCCGACTTCGCCCGCCCGGAGGCGGCCGGACGCCGGGAGAGCCAGCAGGCCTCGCTGGGGCTGCCGCAGCTGCCGACCACCACCATCGGCTCGTTCCCGCAGACCGTCGACATCCGCAAGGCCCGGCAGGCGCTGCGCAAGGGCGAGATCGACGGCGAGGCCTACCGGACCGCGATGGAGGCCGAGATCGCGTCGGTGATCAAGCTCCAGGAGGAGCTGGAACTGGACGTGCTGGTGCACGGCGAACCCGAGCGCAACGACATGGTGCAGTACTTCGCCGAGCAGCTCGACGGCTTCTTCGCCACCGCCAACGGCTGGGTGCAGTCGTACGGCTCGCGGTGTGTGCGGCCGCCGATCCTGTACGGCGACGTGGCGCGCCCGGACCCGATGACGGTCGGCTGGATCACCCACGCCCAGTCGCTCACCCAGCGCCCGGTCAAGGGCATGCTGACCGGTCCGGTCACCATCCTGGCGTGGTCGTTCGTGCGCGACGACCAGCCCCTGGCCGACACCGCGAACCAGGTGGCGCTGGCCATCCGGGACGAGACCACCGATCTCGAGCGCGCCGGTGTGGGCATCATCCAGGTCGACGAGCCGGCGCTGCGCGAACTGCTGCCGCTGCGCTCGGCGGACCGGCAGGCCTACCTGGACTGGGCCGTCGCGGCGTTCCGGCTCTCCACCTCCGGGGTCGCCGACGAGACGCAGATCCACACCCACCTGTGCTACTCGGAGTTCGGTGACGTGATCGGGGCGATCGCCGACCTCGATGCCGACGTCACCTCGATCGAGGCGGCCCGCTCGCATATGGAGGTGCTCGACGACCTCAACGCGATCGGCTTCGGCAACGAGGTGGGTCCGGGCGTCTACGACATCCACTCCCCGCGGGTGCCCGACGCCGGCGAGATCGCCGCCTCCCTGCAGGAGGCGCTCGCGGCAGTGCCCGCTCAGCGGCTCTGGGTGAACCCGGACTGCGGCCTGAAGACCCGCACCACCGCCGAGGTGACCGCGGCGCTGCGGAACCTGGTGACCGCCACCAAGCAGGTCCGCGCCACCCTGGGCTGACCGCGGCCGCTTCGCACTTCCGGCAAGCCGGACAGCTGTGCCCGGGATCCGTCGACGGGTCCCGGGCACAGTGGTTCAATGGCGGTTGAAGCACTCGCGGCCGCCCGGTTGCGACCGCCTGTGGAGGTCCACCACGGGAGGGTTGCCATGGTCAGGTGGCTTGCGGTGATCGGGCTCGGCGTCGTCGGCGTCGCGAGCCTCGTCCCGGTGGTGCTGGTCTCGCCGTGGTGGCTGCTGCCGGCGGTGCCGCTGCTTGTCCTCGCCGCGATCGGCGGCTACGACCTCGGACAGCGCCGGCACACCATCCTGCGCAACTATCCGATCCTGGGGCATCTGCGATTCCTGCTCGAGGCCCTGCGCCCGGAACTGCAGCAGTACTTCATCGAGCGCAACACCGACGGTACGCCGTTCGACCGCGACACCAGGACCACCGTGTACGAACGCGCGAAGAACATCAAGGACGTCGATCCGTTCGGCACCGAACGCGATCCGACGGCGATCGGCTACGAGTTCGTCCAGCACTCCATCGCCGCCCGCCCGGCACCGGAGACCACCCCGTGCGTACGGATCGGCGGGCCGGACTGCCGCAGGCCCTACGACATCGCGCTCTACAACGTCTCGGCGATGAGTTTCGGTGCGCTCTCGGCCAATGCGATCCTGGCGCTCAACGGCGGCGCCGCCCGCGGGGGTTTTGCACACGACACCGGTGAGGGCGGACTGAGCCGGTACCACCTGCGGCCCGGCGGGGATCTGATCTGGGAGATCGGCACCGGATATTTCGGCTGCCGCACCGCCGACGGCGGCTTCGACCCGGAGCTGTTCGCGCGCAACGCGAATCGGGCACAGGTCAAGTGCATCTCGATCAAGCTCTCGCAGGGAGCCAAACCCGGGCTGGGCGGGGTGATGCCCGGCGCCAAGGTGACCGCGGAGATCGCCGAGATCCGCGGGGTGCCGGTCGGGCAGACCGTGGTCTCCCCGCCCGGCCACAACGCCTTCCACACCCCGATCGGCCTGTGCCGCTTCATCGCCGAGCTGCGCGAACTCTCGGACGGCAAACCGGTCGGCTTCAAACTGTGCGTGGGCTCGCGCAGTGAGCTGCTCGGCATCTGCAAGGCGATCCGGCAGACCGGGATCGCCCCGGACTTCATCATCGTCGACGGCGCCGAGGGCGGTACCGGCGCCGCGCCGATCGAGTTCGAGGATCACGTCGGCATGCCGCTCACTCAGGGCTTGATGACCGTGCACAACGCGCTGGTCGGCACCGGGCTGCGTGAGCAGATCCGGATCGGCGCCTCCGGCAAGATCACCAACGGCATCGACATCGTCAAACGGATCGCCCAGGGTGCCGACTTCACGCTGGCCGCCCGGGCGATGATGATGGCCGTCGGCTGCATCCAGGCCCAGCGCTGTCACACCAACACCTGCCCGACCGGGGTGACCACGCAGGATCCGCGGCGCGCCCGCGCCCTCTACGTCCCGGACAAGACCGCCCGGGTGTTCCATCTGCAGCGCAACGTGGTCGACAACGCCACCCAGCTGGTCGCCTCGATGGGACTCGACGGCTTCGACCAGCTCCGCCCCTCGATGGTGATGCGCACCGTGCACGCCAACCGGGCGCAGTCCTACGCCGAACTCTACGAGTGGCTCTCCCCCGGCGAGCTGCTCACCCATCCGCCGGAGTCGTGGCGTTCGGACTGGGAGTACGCCAGCGCCGAGTCGTTCGTGCTCGCCGCCGAACACGGCGACGGCCCGGGGTGGCGGCCCGTGACGCACACTCACGGCCCGCTCGCCACCTGAACCCGGTCCGCACGTTCGGCGCGGACCTCGTTCAGCGCCAGGCGAAGAGCGGCTGTTCGAGATCGCTCACCCGGACTCCGCGGCCGCGGACCACCACCTCGCCGAACTGGTGGATGATCGCCGCGGTGGGCGCGTGCACCCAGCGGCCGATGATCGGCATCCGGATCACCGGCCGGTCCGACTCCTCGATCAGGTCGAAGGTCGGCCGGGCCGCGGTCTCCTCGAGGGTGACGAAGAAGGCCTGCTCCACCTCGTCGGGGTTGGGCCGCACCTGCGGCTGCGCGTCGGACCAGCAGACGATCGGGGTGATCAGATACCCGGACCGGGTGGCGAAGTCGTCGAGCATGCCGATCACGCTCTCCGGGCCGAGCCGGATGCCGAACTCCTCCTGCAACTCGCGCAGCGCCGCATCCTGCACGGTCTCCCCCGGATCCAGCCTTCCGCCCGGAAGTGCGAACTGGCCGGCGTGGTTGCGCATGGTCGACGGCCTGCGGGCCACCCAGATCCCCTGGTCCATGCCCGCCCCCGGATGCGTGTCCGGCCGCCGGGTGACGGTGACCGCCACGGCCGACCGGCGCAGTCCGTCGCCGGGAAGCTCCCGGCGCCGCCACCGCGCCAGCCGGCCGACGGCCAGCTCCCGGGACAGTTCCATACGGTCCTGTCTACCCGATCCGGGAGCCGGAGTGCGCCGGCCAACCGAAGCCGGCGCCGTCTCATCCGACCTGCACCAGCAGGTCGCCCGGCGAGACCTCGGTGGCTCCGCGGGCTACGACCCGCTTGACCACACCGGCCACCGGCGTGGTGATCGAGGCCTCCATCTTCATCGCCTCGATCGTGGCCACGACCGCACCCGCCGCGAGTTCATCCCCTTCGGCCACGGTCACCGTGACCACGCCGGCGAACGGTGCTGCCACCTGACCGGGGTCGTCGCGGTCGGCCTGTTCGGCGACGGCCACGGTCACCTCGGCGCTGCGGTCACGCACATACACCGGCCGCAGCTGGCCGTTCATCGTGCACATGACGGTACGCATGCCGGACTCGTCGGCCGGGCTGATCGCCTCGAGCGTGATCACCAGCTCCACGCCCTTCTGCAGCCGCACCCGGTACTCGAGGCCGGGCTGCAGTCCGTAGAAGAACTGATGGGCGGCCAGCCGGGAGGTGTCCCCGTAGCGCCGGCAGTGCTCGGCGTAGTCGGCGGCCGGGCCCGGGAAGAGCAACCGGCTCAGCGCCGTTCGCCGCGCCTGCCCCGGTTCGGCGAGCGCCCGCCGGTCGGCGGGGGCCAGATCCTCCTCCCGCGCCCCGGCCGCAGCCCGGCCGGCCAGGATCTCGCTGCGCAGCGGCTCCGGCCAGCCGCCCGCCGGGGTGCCGAGCTCACCGCTCAGGAAGCCCACCACCGAGTCGGGCACGTCGTACGAGCCCGGCGCTGCGGCGAACTCGTCGGCGGTGATGTGCTGGGCCACGAAGGAGAGCGCCAGGTCGCCGACGACCTTGGACGACGGGGTCACCTTGACCGGCCGCCCGAGCAGCCGGTCGGCGTCGGCGTAGGCGTTCTCGACCGCTTCGAAGCGGTTGCCCACGCCCAGCGACACCGCCTGCTGACGCAGATTGGACAGCTGACCGCCGGGGATCTCGTGCTCGTACACCCGGCCGGTCGGCGAGGGGACGCCGGACTCGAACGGCGCGTACACCTTCCGAACGGACTCCCAGTAGGGCTCGAGGGAGGTGACCGCCGACAGGTCGATTCCCGTGTCGTAGTCGGTGTGGGCCGCCGCGGCGACGATCGCCGAGAGCGCGGGCTGGCTGGTGGTGCCGGCCAGCGCGGCGCTCGCCCCGTCCACCGCGTCCACCCCGGCCTCCCAGGCGGCGAGGTAGGCGGCCAGCTGGCCACCGGGAGTGTCGTGCGTGTGCAGGTGGATCGGCAGATCGAACTCGGACCGCAAGGCTCCCACCAGCTTCCGGGCCGCCGCCGGCCGCAGCAGGCCGGCCATGTCCTTGATGGCCAGCACATGGGCTCCGGCGCCGACGATCTGCTCGGCCAGTCGCAGGTAGTAGTCGAGTGTGTACAGGTCCTCGGCCGGATCGGCCAGATCCCCGGTGTAGCTCAGCGCCACCTCGGCCACCGTGGTGCCCGTCTCGCGGACCGCGTCGATCGCCGGCCGCATCGCGTCGACGTCGTTGAGTGCGTCGAAGATCCGGAAGACGTCCACACCGGTGCGGGCCGCCTCGTCGACGAAGGCCGTGGTGACCTCGGTGGGATACGGGGTGTACCCGACGGTGTTCTTACCGCGCAGCAGCATCTGCAGACACAGGTTGGGCAGAGCCGCACGCAGCCGGGCCAGCCGCTCCCACGGGTCCTCTTTGAGGAAGCGCAGCGCCACATCGTAGGTGGCCCCGCCCCAGCACTCCACCGACAGCAGCTGCGGGGTCAGCGCCGCCACGTACGGGGCGACGGCGACGAGCCCGCTGGTGCGCACCCTAGTGGCCAGCAGCGACTGGTGCGCATCCCGGAAGGTGGTGTCGGTGATCGCCAGCTGCGGCTGCTCGCGCAGCGCCCGGGCGAAGCCCTCCGGGCCGAGCTCGTCGAGCCGCTGCTTCGAACCGGCCGGCGGCTGAGCGAGCAGGTCCGGGTCCACCTCCGGCAGTTTGGCGTGCGGGTGCACCGGGGTCGGCAGCTCGCCGTAGGGCTTGTGCACGGTCACGTCCGCCAGGTAGGCGAGCAGCTTGGAACCGCGGTCGGCGCCTTCGGTGGCCTCGAGCAGCTGCGGCCGCTCGTCGATGAACGAGGTGGTGATCTTCCCGGCCTGGAAGTCGCCGTCGGCGAGGACGGCGCGCAGGAAGGCGATGTTGGTGGTCACCCCGCGGATGCGGAACTCGGCCAGCGCCCGCCGGGCGCGGGTGACCGCCGTCGGGAAGTCGCGGCCGCGGCAGGTGAGTTTGACCAGCATGGAGTCGAAGTGGCCGGTGATCTCGCTGCCCAGGGCGGCGGCCCCGTCCAGCCGCACCCCGGCGCCGCCGGGCGCCCGGTAGGCGGTGATCTTGCCCGTGTCGGGCCGGAATCCGCCGGCCGGGTCCTCGGTGGTGATCCGGCACTGCAGCGCCGCGCCGCGGATGGTGAGCCGGTCCTGGGCCAGGCCCAGGTCGGCGAGCGTCTCCCCCGCGGCGATGCGCATCTGAGCACCGACCAGATCGACGTCGGTGATCTCCTCGGTGACGGTGTGCTCGACCTGGATGCGCGGGTTCATCTCGATGAAGAAGTGCTGACCGCGCTCGTCGAGCAGGAACTCCACGGTACCGGCGCAGGAGTAGCCGATGTGCTGTGCAAAGCGCACCGCGTCGGCGCAGATCCGTTCCCGCAGAGCCGGATCCAGATTCGGTGCCGGTGCGATCTCGACGACCTTCTGGTGCCGGCGCTGCAGGCTGCAGTCCCGTTCGAAGAGGTGGATCACCTCGCCGGTCGTATCCGCCAGGATCTGCACCTCGATGTGCCGCGGGTTGACCACGGCCTGCTCGAGGAAGACCGTCGGATTCCCGAAGGCGGCCGCGGCCTCCCGGGATGCGGCACCGATGGCATCGGCCAGGTCTGCCGGATCGGCCACCCGCCGCATGCCGCGGCCGCCACCGCCGGCCACGGCTTTGACGAAGACCGGGAAGGTCATCGACTCGGCGGCGGCCAGCAGCTGATCGACGTCGTCGCTCGGTTCGGAGCCGGCCAGCACCGGCAGTCCTGCGGCCCGGGCGGCGGCCACCGCCTGCTGCTTGTCACCGGTCAGTTCCAGCACCCGTGCGTTCGGACCGATGAACGTGATCCCGGCGGCCTCGCAGGCGGCGGCCAGCTCCGGATTCTCCGACGAGAATCCGTAGCCGGGATAGACCGCGTCGGCACCGCTGTCGGCCGCCACCCGCAGGACCTCGTCCACCGACAGATACGCCTGGACCGGATGTCCGGGCTCTCCGATCAGGTAGGACTCGTCGGCCTTTCCGCGATGGATACCGCCGAGATCTTCCTCGGGATACACCGCGACCGTGCCCGCACCCAGCTAGCTCATAGGCTGCGCGGAAGGCACGCACCGCGATCTCGCCGCGGTTGGCCACCAGGACTTTCGTGAACATGGTTGCCTTTCAGGCGGGAATGGGTCGCTGGACCGGGCCGTCGTAGGCCGAGAGCGGCCGGATCAGCGCGTTGGAGGCCGTCTGCTCGATGATGTGAGCAGTCCAGCCGGTGATCCGGCTCATCACGAACAGCGGGGTGAACATCGGGATGTCGAAGCCCATCAGGTAGTAGGCCGGGCCGGTCGGGAAGTCCAGGTTCGGCTTGATCCCGGTGCGCTCGTCCATCGCCGCCGCCAGCTCGTGGTAGATACCCAGCCACGTGCTGTCCCCGGTGTGCTCGGCCACCTTCACCAGCGCGTCGTACATGGTCGGCACCCGCGAGTCGCCGTTCTTGTAGACCCGGTGCCCGAAGCCCATCACCTTCTCCTTGGCGTCGAGCTTGGCGTTGAGCCAGTCCCGGGCCCGCTCCGGACGGTCGATGTCGATCATGTCGTGCATGACCGCCTCGTTGGCGCCGCCGTGCAGGGCCCCCTTGAGCGCACCGATGGCCGCGGTGACCGCGCTGTAGATGTCCGAGGTGGTGGAGGTGACCACCCGGGCCGCGAAGGTCGAGGCGTTGAAGCTGTGTTCGGCGTAGAGCACCATCGACTGGTTGAAGGCGTCGACGATGACCGGGTCGGGCACCGAGCCGAAGCACATGTTGAGGAAGTTCTCGGCGTAGCCGAGCCCGTGATGCGGGGCGATCGGTTCGAGGCCGCGCCGGCGCCGCAGATCGGCGGCGACGATGGTCGGCAGCACCGCGAGCATCCGCAGTGCCTTGTCCTTGTTGGCCTCCGGCGTGGGCAGGTCCTCATCGGGATCCTCGCTGCCCAGGAAGCTCACCATCGTGCGGACGGTGTCCATCGGATGGCAGTTGTCCGGAATCCGCTGCAGCACCCCCATCGCGGTCCGGTCCAGCCGGCGGTTGGCCCGCTCGCGCTGGCTGAACAGCGCGAGCTGCGCGTCGGTCGGCAGCTCACCGTTCCACAGCAGGTAGGCGACCTCCTCGAAGCTCTTGGTGGTGGCCAGGTCCTGGACCGCGTAGCCGCGGTAGGTCAGGCTGTTGGTCTCCGGGACCACCTTGGAGACCGCGGTGGTGTCCACCACGACTCCGGCGAGCCCCTTGTAGATCTTCTGGTCGGCCGGTGCCGACGCCGTCGTCGAAGTCGTCATGACTGCTCTCCTGGTCGGACGTAGGTGAAGATGGACGAATCGAAGTCGTTGTAGTCGGCGTAGCGCAGGTACTCATAGAGCCGGGCCCGGTGCTGCATGCGGTCGAGGATCGCCTCCTGGGTGCCGTCCTCGGCGATCTGCTTGAGCCCGGTCTCCACCGCACCCATCGCCAGCCGCAGGGTGGTGACCGGATAGATCACCACGTTGAAGCCGATGTCCTTCAGTTCGGTGGTGGTCAGCAGGGCCGACTTGCCGAACTCGGTCATATTGGCCAGCAGCGGGGCGTCGACCGCCTCCCGGAAGCGCCGGAACTCGTCGAGATCGGCCAGAGCCTCGGTGAAGATCAGATCGGCGCCGGCGTCCACGTAGGCCTTGGCCCGCTCGATGGCGGCGTCGAGTCCCTCCACCCCGCGTGCGTCGGTCCGCGCGCAGATGATGAAGTTCGGATCCCGGCGGGCGCCCACGGCCGCCGCCAGCCGCTTGATCATGGTCTCGGCCGGCACCACCTCCTTGCCGTCGAGGTGCCCGCAGCGCTTGGGGTTGACCTGGTCCTCGAGGTGGCAGCCGGACAGTCCGGCGTCCTCGAGTGCGGCGATGGTGCGCGCGGCGCTCATCGGCTCGCCGAAGCCGGTGTCGGCGTCGATCAGCGTCGGCAGGTCGGTGGCCCGGGCGATCAGCCCGCCACGCTCGGCCACCTCGGTGAGGGTCGTCAGACCGATGTCCGGCAGTCCGAGGTCGGCCGAAAGGGCCGCGCCCGAGACGTAGACGCCTTCGAAACCGGCTTCGGCGACGATCTTGGCGACCAGCGGCGAGAAGGCGCCCGGCCAGCGCTGCAGCCGACCGGAGTCCAGTGCGCCCCGCAGGTTCGCCCGCTTGTCGGTGTCACTGACAGATGAGGAGAACAGTGCCATCAGAGGATCCCCTCTCCGGTGGCCGGAGCCTGCGAGAGCACCTGGTCGAGTACGCGCACGTTCAGCGCGCCCAGGCCGCCGGCCGGAATCTCGGCCAGCCCGGTGGCGGCGGTGGTGAAGCGCTCCTGCTCAGCCGGGTCCACCACGTCGCGGGCCATCCGGGCGAACTTGTCCAGGTACTGCTCCCGGGCGAACGGCCGGGCACCGAGCGGATGGGCGTCGGCGACGGCCAGTTCGTCGGTGATCACCTCGCCGTTGCGCAGGGTGATCACGGCGCGGGCGCCGAAGGCCTTCTCGTTCGGGTCGGTCGAGTGGTACCGGCGGGTCCACTCCGGATCCTCGACGGTGGAGATCTTGCGCCACAGTTCGACCGTCTCCGGGCGGTTCGCCCGCTCGGGGGCGTACGAGGCCTCGTGATCCCAGGTGCCGTCTTCGAGGGCGACGGCGAAGATGTACATCACCGAGTGGTCGAGGGTCTCGCGGCTGGCGCTCGGATCGAACTTCTGCGGGTCGCCCGAGCCGGTGCCGATCACGTAGTGGGTGTGGTGGCTGGTGTGCAGCACGATCGACTCGATGTCGTTGAGATCGGCGATCTTCCCCCGCATTCGGCGGGCCAGGTCGATGGGCGCCTGGCTCTGGTATTCGGCGGAGTGCTCCTTGGTGTAGCTGTCGAGGATGGCGCGCTTGGCTTCGCCCGGGCCGGGCAGCGGCACGGTGTAGGTCTTGTCCGGTCCACCGAGCATCCAGGCGATCACGCCGTCTTCACCCTCCCAGATGGGGGCCGGGGCACCCTCGCCGCGCATGGCCCGGTCGACGGCCTCGACGGCGATCTTGCCGGCGTGTGCCGGGGCGTAGGCCTTCCAGCTCGAGATCAGGCCCTTGCGGGACTGGCGGGTGGCGGTGGTCAGGTGCAGCGCCTGACCGATCGCCTGGTAGATGGTGTCGATCTCCAGGCCGAGCATGGTGCCCAGGCCGGCGGCCACGGACGGGCCGAGGTGGGCGACGTGGTCGATCTTGTGCTCGTGCAGGCAGATCCCGCGGACCAGGTCGATCTGCACCTCGTAGGCGGTGGCCAGGCCGCGGATCAGGTCGGCGCCGGTGGCGCCCACACGCTGGCCGACGGCCACCAGTGCCGGAATGTTGTCGCCCGGATGGGAGTATTCGGCGGCCAGGAAGGTGTCGTGGAAGTCCAGTTCGCGTACGGCGACGCCGTTGGCCCAGGCCGCCCATTCGGGGGCGTAGGTGCCGTCGATGCCGAAGACCGTCGAGCCGCCGTCGATCGGGCGGGTCTGGGCCTGGCGGCGGGCGCTGGTGACCGGCCGGCGGGCCACCGAGGCCGCGGAGACGGCGGCGTTGTCGAGGATGCGGTTGATGATCATGCCGGCCACGTCGTCGTCCACCGGAACGGGGTCGACGGCGATCTGGGCGATCTTGTACGCCAGATGCTCTGTGGTCGGGAAGTCGTCGGAACTACGTCGGGTGCGTACCTCGTGATTGATCATGTTCGCACCATACGCAGATCCGTCGAATCCATGAAAGACCTGGCAAATGCGTATTTCTGCGGATCTTTTGCATCGATTCTGCGAATGTTGCGGATGTTCGGTGCGTTAACCTGAGGTCATGGCGAAGACCTTCGTGGGAGCCCGGCTGCGGCGGCTGCGCGACGAACGAGGCATCTCGCAGGCCGCCCTCGCCCGGCGCCTGGACCTGTCGACCACCTACGTCAACCAGCTCGAGAACGACCAGCGGCCGATCACGGTGCCGGTACTGCTCACGCTGACCCGCGAGTTCGATCTGGCGCCGGACTTCTTCGCCGCCGACGGCGATGCCCGGCTCGGCGCCGACCTCGCCGAGGTGCTCATGACCCACCACGAGGGGGCGGTCAGTCAAGCCGAGGTGAGCGAACTGGTCTCGCGGATGCCCTCGGTCGGCCAGACGCTGGTCGAGCTCCACCGCGAACTCGCCGCGGCCACCGCGGAGCTGGAGAGCTACCGCAGCCGCGGCAGCGACCCGGCCGGCGACGAGACCCGCCCCAACGCCCCCTTCGAGCAGGTGCGCGACTACTTCTACGATCGCCGCAACCACATCCCCGAGCTCGATCTGGCCGCCGAGGAGCTGTTCGCCGACTTCGGCCTGCGCATCGGGGGCCTGGATCTGCAACTGGCGCAGGTGCTCTCCGAACACTTCGGCATCCAGGTGAGAATCGCCGAGGCCGGTTCCACCGACGCCGCCGCGGCGACCCCCAAACGCCGCTATGACCCGGCGACGCGCACCCTGACCCTGGCCCGCCGGCTCACCACCGGCCAGCGCGCTTTCCAGCTGGCCACTCAGCTGGCCCTGGCCGGCCAGCGCGAGCTGATCGACCGGCTCGTGGCCGAGGCGGCCGCCCCCTCCTCCGATCACCGCACCAGCGAGCTGGCCGAGAGCTCGATGCCGGTGGCCCGCACCGGCCTGGCCAACTACTTCGCCGGCGCGCTGCTGCTGCCGTACACCCAGTTCGCCGCCGCCGCACGCGAGTTCCGCTACGACGTCGACCTGCTCGGCCGGCGCTTCGAGGTGGGCTTCGAGACCGTCTGCCACCGGCTGTCCACCCTGCAGCGGCCCGGTGATCGCGGGATCCCGTTCATCTTCGTCCGGGTCGACAAGGCCGGGAACATCTCCAAACGCCAGTCCGCCACCGCCTTTCACTTCTCCCGCGTGGGCGGCAGCTGCCCGCTGTGGGTGGTCCACGACGCCTTCTCCGCGCCGGGCCGGATCCTCACCCAGGTCTCCGAGATGCCCGACGGGCGCAGCTACTTCTGGCTTGCGCGGACCACCGATCCGGTGCACGGCGGGCACCTGTCCACACCGTCGAGCTTCGCCGTCGGCCTCGGCTGCGACCTGGCCCATGCCGACGAGCTCGTCTACGCCACCGGCGTGGATCTCAGCGAGCCGCGCACCCGGGTGCCGATCGGCGCGGGGTGCAAGGTGTGCGCCCGGCCGGCCTGTCCGCAGCGGGCGTTCCCGCTGCTGGGGCACTCCATCCGCCACGACGAGACGGTCAGCGCCGCGGTCCCTTATCAGCCGGTCCTCTGAGCCCGGAGCGGCGCCGGATCAGCCGGCTGCGCCGCCCCGCCAATGGTGCACCTCCAGGGCCGCGGCCACGGCGATCGGCTGCTCGTCGAGATCGATCGGCAGCAGTTCGCGGGCCTTCTCCAGCCGGCGCACCACCGTGTTGCGGTGGGTGTAGAGCCGCTGAGCGGCGACGCTGGCATTGCAGTGGGCGGCGAACCAGACGCGCAGGGACTCGGCCAGTTCCGGCGGCGCCGAGCGCAGGTCGCCGAGCGTCTCGGAGAGGAAGTCGTCGAGCCGGCCGGCATCGTCGCTCATCGCATCGAGCAGCCGGACGTCCTCATAGCGCGCGTGCCGCCGCGAGCCCCCGCCGGTGAGCAGCCGGTGGGTGGTCAGCGCCTGGAAGTGGCTGCGCCGGAAGCCCTCCCGATCCTCGTCCGCAGACCCCAGGGCGACGGTCACTCCGGGATGGCTGCGCAGGACCTCCGGCACCGAGTGGACGCGGCCGGGAAACCACACCCAGTTCTCGTCGGCACCGGAGAGCACGGTCAGCCGGCGCGGCAGACCGCTCGCGGTCATGATCGCCTCGCCGACGGTCTCCATCTGCTCGGCCGGCACATTCGGCGCGCAGGAGATCACCGCGGCGCAGTGCGGTCCGGACAGCCGGTAGCCGAGCTGCTCCGAGGCGCGATCGTCGGCGATCGGCGCCCCCTCGAGGACCAGGGCCGCCGCCGCGCGCCGTTGCGCATGCGTGCCGGCGGACAGCCGGTGCCGGGCCGCGGTCACCCGGGCGTTCATCAACCGGACCGAGTCGTCGATGAAGGTGGTGATCGACAGCGAGCTGACCTGCAGCAGTTCGCGCAGTTCCGCGGGATCGTCGGTGAGCGTGAAACAGATCTCCATCCAGTGGCGCCACGCGGTGTCCTGCGCGGTGCGGAAGGAGTCCACCGCACCGGTGTCGAGCCCCCGGCGCACCAGCTCGTGGACCAGCACCTCGGCATCCTCGGTGAGTCGCGCCGGGACCCGGGCACCCGGATTCTCCAGATTCGACTCCGCCCAGAGCAGCAGATTGCTCAGGTTGTTGCGGACCGCGATGGCCACGAGATCCTCCCCCAGCGAGACCTCCTCGAGTCCGGCGCCGCGCAGCGTGGCCCGGTTCAGTGCGTCGATCCACTCCGGCGGCGCGTCGATCACCTGTTCCACCCCGGCCCGGAGCAGCGCAGCGATCCGGGGCGACGGTGCGGGTAGCTCGGATGTCGATCGAGAAACCTCCATGTGTTCATAATGCACCACCACGGCATTGTCTGAGGTTGATATTGATCTTGCCATCGTTCGATGTCAACGAGCAGGATGGACCCAACACCTTCCGAACGGAGACCGCAGCCATGACCGAGACCACCCTCAACGCCGATCCCGCCCCGGCGCCCGACGACGGCCGGCCGGTGCTCGACGTCCTGATCATCGGGGCCGGCATCTCCGGAATCGGCGCCGCGCACTACCTGACCGTCGAACATCCGGAGAAGTCCTTCGCCATCCTGGAGTCGCGGCCGGTGGCCGGTGGCACCTGGAACCTCTTCCGCTACCCGGGCATCCGCTCCGACTCCGACCTGCACACCTTCGGCTTCGCCTTCAAGCCGTGGACCGACCCGCAGGCCATCGCCGACGCCCCGCGTATCCTCGACTACCTGCACGAGGCGATCGACGACGACCGGCTCGCCGACAAGATCCGCTACAACCGGCGCGCCGTCGCCGTCGACTGGTCCTCGGACGATCAGTACTGGCGGATCACTGTGCGGGACAACGATTCCGGCGAGACCGAGCAGGTCTTCGCCCGCTGGATCTACGCCGGCACCGGCTACTACAACTACGACCAGGGTTACAGCCCCGAGTTCCCCGGGCAGGACACCTTCACCGGGCAGATCATCCACCCGCAGCACTGGCCCGAGGACCTCGACTACGCCGGCAAGAAGGTGGTGGTGATCGGTTCGGGCGCCACCGCGGTGACCCTGGTGCCCTCGATGGCCGCCGAAGCCGGACATGTGACCATGCTGCAGCGCACGCCCACCTACGTGATCCCGCTGCCGCGCGAGGACGCCATCGCGAATGCGCTCAAGAAGTTCCTCGGTCCGCGGCGCGGCTACAAGCTGAGCCGGCAGAAGAACATCATCCAGCAGCGGGTGGTGTACGAACTCTGCCAGCGCTTCCCCGCACCGTCGCGGGCGGTCATCCGGCGCATCAACAAGTCGATGCTGCCCGGCGGATTCGACGTCGACACCCACTTCAATCCGCCGTACAAGCCGTGGGACCAGCGGCTGTGCGTGGTGCCCGACGGGGATCTGTTCAAGACCGTCCGGCAGGGCAAGGCCTCGATCGTCACCGACCGGATCGCCTCGTTCACCGAGAAGGGCATCCTGCTCGAGAGCGGCACCGAACTCGAGGCCGACATCATCGTCACGGCGACCGGCCTGAACCTGCAGCTCTTCGGCGGCATGGAGGTGCTGCGCGACGGTGAGCCGGTCCAGCTGTCGGAGGCCGTCGCCTACCGCGGCATCATGCTCTCCGGCCTGCCGAACTTCGCGCTGGCGATCGGTTACACCAACTCCTCCTGGACGCTCAAGGTGGACATGCTGTGCGAGTACTTCATGCGGCTGCTCACCCATATGGACGCCCACGGCTACAGCTCCGTCCAGCCGGTGCCCGATGCCGGGATGGAGACGCGCCCGCTGCTGGACTTCGGCGCCGGGTACGTCCAGCGCTCGATCGACTCGCTGCCCAAGCAGGGCACCGTCAAGCCCTGGCAGATGAGCATGAGCGTGGCGGCCGACATCCGGCAGCTGAGGCACGGCAGCGTCGACGACCGGTACCTGCAGTACACCGCCGCGCCGGTCGCCGCCGCCCGCTGACCGCCCCTGCCTGCCCGGTTCCCGAGACCGCTTTCGGTTCCCGAGGCTGATCCAACGGTCTCGGGAACCGAGACGTGTCTCGGGAAGCACCACGACGGTCTGTGGACGAACGCGGGCCGAACTGCTCCCCGTCGCCCCGGGCGTCTATGCCCCGGCGGAGGCGGTGCGCGACGACGGCGGCACCGTCCACCGGTCACGGCACATTCACGCGGCCCCGTTCGACGACGACGTCGTCGTGGTGGACGGTGTGACCCTGACCGGCCCGGCCCGGACCGCCGTCGACCTCGCAGTCGCGGCGCACGGCTTCGCCCAGGCCCTGACGGTCTTCGACTCTGCCCTGCGCGACGGCGTGGACAGGGCCGAGCTCGGACGGCTGCTCGAGTTCCGGCGTCGTCGCGGCATCGCGACGGCGCGCGCCGCGCTCGCCCGGGCCGACGGTCGCGCCGCCAGCGTCGGCGAGTCGTGGAGCCGCGCACAGATGATCGAGGCCCGCCTGCCGCTGCCGAATCTGCAGACCCGCTTCGTCACCGAGAACGGCGAGGTGTTCACCGACTTCGAGTGGGATCGGCGTCTGGTCGGCGAATTCGACGGCCTGCTCAAGTACGCGCGGGATCTGCGGCCCGGCGAGACCGAACGCGACGTGGTGATCCGCGAGAAGCTCCGGGAGGATCGGCTGCGCGACCTCGGCCTCGTCGTGATCCGCTGGATCTGGGCCGACCTCGAGCACCGCCGCGCCATCCCCCGCATCCGGCGCGCCCTCGACGCCGTCCGTCGGTAGGCCTCGGTTCCCGAGACCGTTTTCGGTTCCCGAGACTGATCAGCCGGTCTCGGGAGCCGAGACGTGTCTCGGGAGGCCTCGATCGGGGGCCGGAATGCCCTGCCGCGGGTGCGGTCGGCGTCCTAGCGTGGAAGGCACGGTCGATGAACGCCGTTTCCACCGAGGAGGTAGCACCCGTGAGTTACGAAGCCAAGATGATCATGCTCTCCACCGACGACCTGGACAGCTCGATCGCCTTCTACACCGAGACGCTCGGCATGGATCTGAAGTTCCGCGACGGCGCACACTTCGCCGCACTCGACGGCGGCCCGGTGACCCTCGCGCTGGCCACCGAGATCGATCATCCGATTCCGGGCAAGGTGGTCGTCGGCATCAAGACCGACGACGTCGACGCCGCCGCGAAGGCCGTCGAAGCCGGCGGCGGGGCCATAGTGAAGGGTCCGTACGACGACGCCCACGAGCGCCGTGTGGTGGTCTACGACAACACCGGCAACGGGCTGGTCTTCTACACCCCGCTCGGACGCTGACCAGGCCTGCGGAACGGCCGAGAGCGCTCAGTCGGCGAGCAGGCCCTTGGCCACGTGGGTCACCTGGATCTCGTTGGATCCGGCGTAGATCATCAGCGACTTGGCGTCGCGGGCCAGCTGCTCCACCCGGTACTCGGCCATGTACCCGTTGCCGCCGAAGAGCTGCACCGCCTCCATCGCCACCTCGGTGGCCGCGCGCGAGGAGTACAGCTTCATCGCCGAGGCCTGCGCCAGGGTCGGCGGCTTACCGGCCTTGCTGGCCTCCATCGCGGTGAACAGCATGTTCTGCACGTTGAGCCGGGCCACCTCCATCTCGGCGAGCTTGAGCTGGATGAGCTGGAACTTGGCGATCTCGGTGCCCCACAGCGTGCGCTCCTTGGCGTAGGCGATCGACAGCCGCTGACACTCGTTGATGATGCCCAGCGAGAGTGCGGCGATACCGATGCGCTCGGCGGTGAAGCCGGCCTTGGCGCCGGCCCCGCCGCGCTTGTCCTCACCGGTGTCCTCGGTCTCGCCGAGCAGCCGGTCCTTGGAGAGCCGGACGTTGTCGAAGAACAGTTCGCCGGTCGGCGAGCTCATCATGCCCATCTTCTTGAACGGCGGTCCCTGGGTGAGGCCCTCCATGCCCTTGTCGAGGACGAAGGTCAGCACCTTGCGGTCGCGGATGGGGGTGCCGTCGCCCTCGTCGAGCTTGGCGAAGACGACGATGGTGTCGGCGTACGGGCCGTTGGTGATGAAGGTCTTGTTGCCGGTCAGGATATAGTCGTCGCCGTCGCGGCGGACGGTGGTCTTCATGCCGCCGAGCGCGTCGGAGCCGCTGTCCGGCTCGGTGATCGCCCAGGCGCCGACGGTCTCCATGGTGGCCAGACCCGGCAGCCAGCGCTTCTTCTGCGCCAGGGTGCCGCGGCTGCGGATGGTCGAGGCGGCCAGGCCCATCGAGACGCCCATCGAACTGATCAGACCCAGGCTCACCCCGGCCATCTCCATGTTCAGGATCAGGAACATCGAGTCGGCCATCGCCGTGGAACCGCCGGTCGACGCCGGCTTCTCACCGGCCTCCTCGGCCTCGAGGTCGCGGGCCAGTTTCTCGGCGTTGAGGGTGTCCATGCCGAAGGTCTTGAGCATCTTGCGGGTGATGTCGTACGGCGGCAGCTGACCGGTTTCGAGTTCGTCGATGTGGGGGCGCACCTCCTTGTCGATGAACGCGCGCACCGCGTCGCGCACCATCAGGTCTTCTTCGGACCACTCGAACATCCCGGATCTCCTCCATAGTTGGAACACGTTCTAGATTCTGTTCTGACAGTAGCGTGAAGACCGTGACTGCAACACCACCACGTCCGGATCGCACCGGCCCGCTGCCGCCCGGACGCATCCACCTGCCCGACAGCCTGCGACGCGACTACCTCGACGCCGTCACCGACGTGGGCGACGAGGACCCGTCGGCCGCCGACGCGCAGGCCGCACACCGGGTCTGGGCCGCCGCCGAGCACTGGTATCAGGCCGGGACCCAGCCGGGTATCGGGATCTGCATCCGCCGCCGCGGGGTGCCGGTGCTCGACCGGACCATCGGCCACGCGCGCGGCAACGGGCCCGACGACGATCCCGGCATCGCGCCGGCACCGCTGCTCACCTCCACCCCGGTGTGCGTCTTCTCCGCAGCCAAAGCCCTCGCGGTGACCGTCGCCCATCTGCTGATCGAGCGCGGCCGACTCGATCCGGCGCAGCCGGTAGCCGATCTGCTGCCCGGGTACGGCCGCCACGGCAAGGGGCGCACCACCGTCGACCACGTGCTCACCCACCGCGCCGGAGTGCCGGTGATCACCGGCCCGCGGCCGGACCTGCGACGCAGCGAGGACAGCACGTACACCCGCGAGATGCTGGCCGGACTGTGGCCGGTCTATCCGCCCGGCACCCTGCACATGTATCACGCGCTGACCTGGGGGCCGCTCATGCGCGAGATCGTCGCCGCGGCCACCGGGCGCAGCATCCGGGACATCCTGGCCGAGCAGATCCTCGACCCGCTCGGGTTCCGGTGGACCAACTTCGGTGTCGCCGAACAGGATGTATCGCTGGTTGCGCCCAGCTACGTGACCGGACCGCCACCGTCGGGCGCCATGGATGCGGCCTTCGCCAAGGTGGTCGGCGGCGGGATGTCGGCGGTGGTGTCGACGGCCAACACACCGGGCTTCCTCACCGGCGTGGTGCCCTCGTCCAATGCCGTCTCGACCGCTGCGGAGCTCGCACGCTTCGCGGACCTGTTGCAGCGCGGCGGGGAGCTCGACGGGGTGCGCGCGCTGGCGCCGTCGACGATCGCCGCCGCGACCCGCCAGCGCCGCCGGCTGCGCCCGGACATCGCGACCGGCGGGGCACCGATCCGCTGGGGCACCGGGTACATGCTCGGTTCGCAGCGCCACGGACCGTTCGGCCGCGGCGCGCCGGATGCCTTCGGTCACACCGGCCTCACCCAGATCGCGGTGTGGGCCGATCCGTCGCGGGAGCTGGCCGTCGGGATCGTCAGCACCGGCAAACCCGGGCCGCACCCGGAAGCCGGCCGCTACGACCGGCTGCTGGACACCGTCAACGACGCCTTCGCACGGGGCTGACCCGGGCGTGCGCGGAGCCGCCCGGTTCGAGCCGGTACACACCGGCCGGGCGGACCGGGGTGGAGAAGTACGACGACGCCGACGAGCACAGCAGCGCCTGCGCCACCGGCGAGGCGACCACCAGAACGGTCTCGGCGGTCAGGTCACCGGCGGCGGCCCGGATGCGCTCGACGAAGGCGTGCACCGACTCTCCGCCGTGCGGCACGGCGTGCGGATCGGTGAAGAAGGGCTGCAACTGCGCTGGCGTCAGGTCTTCGGGCCGCCGTCCGCGCCAGCGGCCCACGTCCAGCGAGGCCAGAGTCTGAACCGGTTCACCGGACCAGCCGAGCAGTGCCGCGCTCTCCCGCACCGAGGTCTCCGGTCCGGCGATCAGCGCACCGGTGACGACGTCGGCCAGCGCCGTCACATCGGCGCGGCCGCGCTCGTCGAGCCCATCGTGTTCACCGCCGAACCGCACCGCCCGATTGGGGGCGGTGCGGCCGGCGACGATCAGCAGGGGCACGCAGCGATCAGGCGTCCACCAGGTCGGCGGCCGGCGGGTTCTTGGCCGCACTGCGCTTGGCGATGAGCGTCAGGCACAGGCAGAACACCGTCACCAGCACGATCCACAGCAGGGCCTGATTCGCGATGGCGTACACCCGGAAGTCGGCGACCACCTGGCCGGGGAAGCCGGGGGCGACGATCGTCCCGTCCGCCGCCTCGACCGGTCCGGGGATCTCCTTGAATTCGGGCAGCAGCGCTGCGGTGATGGTCACGCCGATCAGGAAGACCACCGTGCCGGCGATGCCGGAGACGATGCCGCCCAGACGGTCCCACAGGTACATGGCGATGACGACGGCGATCACGGCCAGCACCACCGAGACGAGGGTGATCGTCAGGAACGACGACGACCGCGAGCCGATGGTGTCCTCTTCACCGACGGCCGGCGGGTTGGGCGGGTAGACGAAGAAGGGCACGCCGATCACGGCGACGAAGCCGATCAGGCCGAGTGCGGTGGCCACCAGCCGGGGATCGGCCGAGGCCCAGCGCCGGCCCACGTAGGCCCACAGCACGGTGAAGGCGACGGCGAAGAAGGCGCCGATGCACAGGGCGAAGACGACGGTGCCGATGCCGGCGCCGATGTTCTCCTGCACGGAGCGGGTGAAGACCTCGCCGTGCTCGTGGCCGCCGGTCTCGCCGGCCAGCTTCTCCTCGGCGTGGCTGCGCACGTCCTCGTAGTCGATGGCCTTGGCCACCTGCGGCTCGATGTAGATGCGGGCGTAGATGAATGCGACGATGCCGGCGATCAGACCCGAGAGCAGGCCTGCGCCGATGAACTTGCGTTCCATTGTGGAGTTGTCCTTAACGATTCCGGTGGTGGGAGTGGGTGACAGCTGCCGTCAGTGGCAGGGGAAGCCCAGGAAGTGCCGGGAATCGTGGATGAACTCGTGAACGTGGGTGTCGCTGCCGAACACCGACACCGCCCCCTGGTCGTAGCCGAGGAAGTAGTAGGCCAGCGCGGCGACCAGCACGGTGGCGGTGAGCCACAGCGCCGCCTGAACGGTGTCGAGGTGCGGGACCGCGAGCGCGCGCGCCTGCTGGGCGCTGCTCTGATGGTGGGTGGTAGCGGTCATGGGCCGGGGTACCTGCTTTCCGGATCGTGCGTCCGATTCGTCGGCCGCGGTCGGCTTGATCCGCGGCGGCCCGACCCGGTTGTCTGACTGCCCGCAGCGTGGACGGCTGCGAGTCACAGTGGCGCGACCGTTCCGGATTCTCACCGGATTCCCCGCGTCAGGCTGAGATTCAGCTTAACCCCACGCGACCCGCCGCGTCAGCAGCCTCGTGCGCTGGGATTTCCGTTCTCTGTCGGGGCGGTGAGCTTGAATGGACGGGTGGCAGTGAATTCAGGGATCCCGGGCGGTTTCGGTCCGGCCACCCGGCGCTGGTTCACGGACTCGTTCGGTGCACCGACGCCGGCCCAGTCGCGTGCCTGGAAGGCGATCACCGGCGGCGAGCACACCCTGGTCATCGCCCCCACCGGCTCGGGCAAGACGCTGGCCGCCTTCCTGTGGGCGATCGACCGGCTGCTGCACGCCCCGGCCGACCGGCGCCCGCCCCGGCGCACCCGCACCCGCGTCGTCTACGTCTCGCCGCTCAAAGCCCTCGCCGTGGACGTGCAGCGCAATCTGTCGGCACCGCTGGCCGGGATCGCCAACGCCGCCGCCGAACTCGGCCTGCCCACCGCACCGGTGACGGTCGGAGTCCGCTCCGGCGACACTCCGCCGGCGGTCCGCCGCTCGCTGATCGCCGATCCGCCGGACATCCTGATCACCACCCCCGAATCGCT
This sequence comes from Gordonia sp. VNK21, assembly GCF_046098115.1. Lineage (NCBI taxonomy): Bacteria > Bacillati > Actinomycetota > Actinomycetes > Mycobacteriales > Gordoniaceae > Gordonia > Gordonia sp. VNK21. The sequence goes on from NZ_JBJURU010000007.1 coordinate 144,406, forward strand.
GTACCTGATGCTCACCTCGTCGGCCCGGGAGACGCTGACCGGTGTCGACACCGTGATCGTCGACGAGGTCCATGCGATGGCCGCGACCAAACGCGGCACCCATCTGACGCTGTCCCTCGAACGTCTCGACCTGCTCACCGAGGCTCCGGTGCAGCGCATCGGGCTGTCGGCGACGGTCCGGCCGCCCGAGACGGTGGCCCGTTTCCTCACCGGCTCGGCGGACTGCCGGATCGTCCGGCCGCCGCTGCGCAAGACCTTCGATCTGCGGGTGGACGTCCCGGTCCCGGATATGACCGATCTGCCGTTGCCGCCCGGCTACACCGGCGAGCTCGACGACGCCTTCTCCCCCACGGCCGGCTCGCTGTGGCCGTTCGTGGAGAACGCCATCGTCGACCTCATCGAGGCCAACCGGTCCACCATCGTCTTCGCCAACTCGCGACGGCTGGCCGAGCGGCTCACCGCCCGGCTCAACGAGATCGCCGCCGACCGGGCGGGCGATCCGGTGGATCCGGCCGCATCCAACCGGCAGGTTCCCGGGGGCGCGCCCGCGCAGATCACCGGCGCGGTCATCACCGGCGGTGCCCCGGAGATCCTGGCCCGCGCCCACCACGGTTCGGTGAGCAAGGAGCAGCGCGCCGACATCGAGGACGCCCTCAAATCGGGCCGGCTGCGCGCGGTGGTCGCCACCAGTTCGCTGGAACTCGGCATCGACATGGGCGCCGTGGATCTGGTGATCCAGGTCGAGGCACCGCCGTCGGTGGCCTCCGGGCTGCAACGCGTCGGCCGGGCCGGGCACCGGGTCGGCGAGATCTCCCAGGGTGTGGTCTTCCCCAAGCACCGCACCGATCTGATCCACTGCGCGGTCACCGTCTCGCGCATACTCGACGGCGCCATCGAGGAGATCACGTTTCCGGCCAATCCGCTCGACATCCTGGCCCAGCAGACCATCGCGGCCACCGCCGTCGACGACGTCGACGTGGACGCCTGGTTCGACACGGTGCGCCGGGCGGCGCCCTACGCCGCCCTGCCGCGTGAGGTGTACGACGGTGTCCTGGATCTGATCTCCGGCCGGTACCCGTCGGACGAGTTCGCCGGTCTGGCGCCGCGGGTGGACTACGACCGCGCCACCGGCACCCTCTCCGCGCGCCGCGGCACCCTGCGCATCGCCGTCACCTCCGGCGGCACCATCCCCGACCGGGGGCTGTACGGGGTGTTCCTGCTCGGCGCCGAGGACGAACGCGGCCCGCGCCGGGTCGGCGAGCTCGACGAGGAGATGGTCTACGAGTCGCGGGTCGGTGATGTCTTCGCGCTCGGCGCCAGCAGCTGGCGGATCGCCGAGATCACTCCTGACCGCGTGCTGGTGACCCCGGCGTTCGGCCTGCCGGGCCGGTTGCCGTTCTGGATCGGCGACGCGGTGGGCCGGCCGGCGGAGCTGGGGGCGGCGATCGGGAAGTTCGTCGGGCAGGCCGCCGATCCGGAGAAGCTGGCCGCGCACGCACAGCGGATCGGGCTCACCGACAACGCCCGGGAGAATCTCGCCGCCCTGATCGCCGAGCAGCGCGAGGCCACCGGGGTGCTGCCGACGGACCGGACCCTGGTGGTCGAACGCTTCCGTGACGAGTTGGGCGACTGGCGGCTGGTGCTGCATTCGCCGTACGGGCTGCGGGTGCACGCGCCGTGGGCGAGCGCCGTCGCCACCGGGCTGGCGCAGCGTCTCGGCCTGGACGGGGCCACCACGGCCACCGACGACGGCATCATCGTGCGGCTGCCGGACGCCGACGACACCCCGCCGGGCAGCGACCTCTTCGCCGTCGGCGCCGACGAGGTGGAGGCCGTCGTGACGGCGGCGCTGGCCGACTCGTCGCTGCTGGCCGCCCGCTTCCGGGAGTGCGCTTCCCGGGCGCTGCTGCTCCCCCGGCGCGATCCGCGCCGGCGCGCACCCCTGTGGCAGCAGCGCCAGCGGGCTGCCGAGCTGCTCGCGGTCGCCTCCCGGTTCCCGGACTTCCCGATCGTGCTCGAGGCGGTCCGCGAATGCCTCGACGACGTCTACGATCTGCCGTCCCTGCGGGAGCTGCTCACCCGGATCGCCGCCGGCACGGTCCGGCTGGTCGATGTGCAGACGCAGAGCCCGTCGCCGTTCGCCGCCGCGCAGCTGCTCGGCTACACGGGCGCCTTCATGTACGACGACGACGCGCCGCTCGCGGAGCGCCGGGCCAGTGCCCTCTCCCTCGACACCGCACTGCTCGCCCAGCTGCTCGGCCGGGTGGATCTGCGCGAGCTGCTCGATCCGGACGTGATCGCCCAGACCGTGGCCCGGCTGCAGCGCACGGCGCCGGACCGGCAGGCCCGAGACGGTCAGGACGTGACCGATCTGCTGACCTGGCTCGGTCCGCTCGACGCGGACGAGATCGCCGAACGGTACTGCGGGGACACCGATCTCGACGCCGTGCTGGCCTCGCTGACCGATTCCGGCCGGGTGGTCCGGGTGGGTCTGCCGGCCGGCCGCCGCGCCTTCGCCGCCGTCGACGATCTGGCACGCCTGCGCGACGGTCTGGGAGTGCCGGTGCCGCCCGGCGTGCCGGCCGCCCGGCTCACCCCGGTCGACGACCCGGTGGGTGATCTGGTGCACCGCTATGCCCGCACGCACGGACCGTTCACCGCCGCCGAGGCGTCGGCCGGTCTCGGCATGGCTCCGGCGGTGGTCGCCGACGCGCTGGGCCGGCTCGCCCAGCGGCGCACCGTGATCGAGGGCGAGTTCGTACCGCGGCCGGGAACACCCGAGCCGCAGTGGTGCCACAGCGAGGTCCTCGGACAGCTGCGCCGCGGTTCGCTGGCGGCCGGGCGCGCCGAGGTCCAGCCCGTCGACCACCCCACCTATGCCCGGTTCCTGCTGGGCTGGCAGCACGTCCAGCCCGGCCGGCGCCTGAGCGGGGTTCACGGGCTGCTCTCGGTGATCGAACAGCTTGCCGGGCAGCCGATTCCGGCGTCGTCGCTCGAATCACTGGTACTGCCGAGCCGGGTCGAGGGCTACACTCCCGCCCTGCTCGACGAGCTCCTGTCGGCCGGAGAGGTGGTGTGGTCCGGGCACGGCCGGATCGGCGCCGCCGACGGCTGGATCGCCCTGCATCCGGCGGAGGCCGCGCCGGTCACCGTCCGCCCGCCCGATCCGGATGCCGAGCTCGACGAGCTCGACACCGCCGTTCTGGGCGCCCTGGCCGGCGGCACCGGGATCGGCGGCGCGCTCCGGCTGCCCCAGCTCACCGAGGCTCTGCGCGATCAGCACGATGCGGTTCCGGACGAGGCCGCGATCACCACGGCCGTCTGGAATCTGGTGTGGGGCACCCGGATCACCAATGACTCGTTCAGCGTGGTGCGGGCCCTGCTCACTCCGGGCCGGTCCCGCCGGCAGGCCACCCCCGCACATCGGATCCGCGGCGGGGCGCCACGGCTACGCTCGGCGCGTTTGTCCGCCCGCTACCTGGCCGGAATCGAGTCCACTCCCACGCCGCCGCTGCTCGGCGGCCGCTGGTCGGCGCTTGAGAGCGGAGTGCTCGACGCCACCGAGGCGGCCGCGGCCGCCTGCGAGATTCTGCTCGACCGGTACGGGGTTGTCACCAAGGGCCCGGTGACCGTGGAGCAGGTGCCCGGCGGCTTCGCCCGGATCTACCGGGCCCTGCAGGTCTTCGAGGACAGCGGGCAGGTGCGCCGCGGCTACTTCATCGACGGCCTGGGCGGCGCCCAATTCGCGACCGCGGTCTGCGTCGACGAGCTGCGCGCGGCGGCCGTGGTGGCCCGCGAGCAGCGCGGCACCGCCGTCCTGCTGGCCGCCACCGACCCGGCCAATCCCTACGGGGCCGCCCTGTCGTGGCCCGGCACCGGCGAGGGTGAGAGCGGCCACCGCCCCGGCCGCAAACCCGGCGCCCTGGTGGTCCTGGTCGACGGCCGGGCGACGGTCTTCGTCGAACGCGGCGGTAAACGTCTGCTCACCTTCACCGAGGAGCGGGCGGACCTCGAGTCCGCCGCGGCCCGCCTCGCCGAGTCGGTCCGTTCGGGTGCGGTGGCCCGGATCCACGTCGACACGATCGACGGCCGGCCGGTTCGCGACAGCTCGTTCGGCGATCTGCTGCGCGAGCACGGTTTCTCGGTCACTCCGCGCGGCATCCGAATGCACTACGACCCGAGGACGCGGTGACGACCGGCCATGCCCGAGGGTGACACCGTCTACGCCGCCGCGCACCGGCTGCGCGCCGCCCTGGCCGGAAAGACACTGACCCGCACCGACTTCCGGATTCCGTCACTGGCCACCGTGGACCTCTCCGGCTCGGCCGTGGGCGACGTCCGCTCGGTGGGCAAGCACCTGTTCATCGACCTGATCCGCCCCGGCGGCGCGGCCGTCTCGATCCACTCCCACCTGAAGATGGAGGGTGTCTGGCACGTCTACCGCCGTGGCGAACGCTGGCGCCGGGCCGGTCACACCGCCCGCGTCGTCCTGGAGGCGGACGCGGTGCAGGCCGTCGGCTTCGACCTCGGTGTGCTGGAGCTGCTCACCGATCCGGACGCGGCCGTCGCGCATCTGGGCCCGGATCTCCTGGGCGCGGGGTGGGATGCGGAGCGCGCGGCGCGGAATCTGCGCGCCGATCCCGGCCGGCCGATCGGACTCGCGCTGCTCGACCAACGGAATCTGGCCGGCATCGGCAACGTCTACCGGAGCGAGCTGTGCTTTCTGCTGCGCGTGCACCCGGCGGCGTCAGCCGGTGAGGTCGACACCGACACGGCCGTCGCCCTGGCGCACCGGCTGCTCACGGCCAACCGGCTGCGCACCGTCCGGGTGACCACCGGTGCCGCCGCGCGCGGCAGAGAACTGTGGGTGTACGGCCGGGACCGCCGGCCCTGCCGGCGCTGCGGCACCACCGTCGTCCGCGAGTATCTCGGCGACGACACCCGCCCCGCCGACACGAGCCGGTCGATCTATCTCTGCCCGCGCTGCCAGCCGCGCCCTGACTAGCCGGCACCCGACCCGCCACTGCTGCACCATCTCGCTGCGTCGTTTCCAATTCGCGGCCTGAGCCGAGGCCGCGAACTCGAAATGAGACCGCGACTACCCAGCCGCGCCCTGACTACACCGGGTAGCGGTCGGGTTCGTCGCCGAACTTGAAGCGGCGGCCGGTCACCTCGTCGGGGGTGATCTCCACGTAGTTCATCTTCAGGGTGGGCACCCAGGGCTTGAGCGGCAGCTTGTCGGCCTCCAGGATCTCCTTGGTGCCGGTGAGGATGCGGGCCCGACCCTTGGCCACCACGCTCCAGCCGATCCGGCTGGTGAACCCGTCGGTCTCGAAGACCACCCGGTTGTTCACCGCGATCTCGGCGAGCTTGGTGCCCTCACCGCTGCGGAAGTAGATCTTGCCGTCGCTGGCGCAGGCGTTGACCGGGAAGATCTCCGGCTCGCCGTCCACACTGATCGCCAGCCGGCCGAAGACCGACTCGGAGAGCAGATTCCAGCACTGGTCCTCGTCGAGAATCGAGACCGCTTCCATCGCACACTTCCTCTCACGCAGGGCCGAGGGATCGGCTTTCCCTCACCCTATGCCCGGCGAAGCGCCCGCGCAGGGGGTGCGGGGACCAAGGCCCCGGCGATCAAGGACCTAGGGCCCGGGCGATTCTCGTCACGCCGCATCCGGTCGGCGGTCACCGTCGGCACGGTCAGTCCTCGGGGGCCGGCACCGGCTCGAGGATCTCCCGCCGGGCCTCGGGTGCGGCCGCCCGCAGCGCATCGGCGCTCTCGTCGTCCGGCTCGCGCTGGGAGGCGATCTCGGCGGCCACCCGCGCGCGGTAGTTCTCCACTTCCCACTCGACGGTGGGCCCGTCCCAGCCGAGCACCGGAGCGATCAACTCGGCCACCTCGCGCACCGATTCCGCTCCGCGATCGCTGTATTCGATGGCGATCCGGGTACGGCGCGCCAGCACGTCCTCCACGTGCAGCGCGCCTTCGGCGGCCGCCGCATACAGGACCTCGGCGCGCAGGTACTGCGGCGCCCCGGCCAGCGGCCGCAGCAGCGAGGGATCCTCGGCGGCCGGTTCGAGCACCTCCTCGAGCAGCGAGCCGTACCGGTTGAGCAGCCGCCGGACCCGGTACGGGTGCAGGCCGAAGCGCTCCCCCAAGTGCTCGCACTGGTTGATCAGGGCGTAGTAGCCGTCGGCACCGACCAGCGGGACTCGCTCGGTCACCGAACCGGCCACCCGGTCCGGGATGAACGGAGCCGCCGCGTCGACGGCGTCGGCCGCCATCACCCGGTAGGTGGTGTACTTGCCGCCGGCGATGGACACCAGGCCGGGCGCGACCGCGGCCACCGCGTGCTCGCGGGACAGGGCCGAGGTGGCCTCGTCCTCACCGGCGAGCAGCGGCCGCAGACCCGCGTACACGCCCTCGATGTCGTCGTGCGTGAGTTCGGTGACCAGTTCGGCGTTCACCCGGTCGAGGATGTAGTCGATGTCCTTGCGGGTCGCCGCCGGATGCGCCAGATCCAGATTCCAGTCGGTGTCGGTGGTCCCGATGATCCAGTGCGTCTCCCACGGGATCACGAACAGCACCGAGTTGGGGGTGCGCAGGATGATCGCGGTCTCCGAGACGATCCGGTCACGCGGGACCACGATGTGCACCCCCTTGGACGCGCGCACCCGGAAGTGCCCGCGCTGGCCGGTCAGCCGCTGCACCTCGTCGGTCCACACGCCGGCGGCGTTGATCACCGAATGCGCCCGCACCTGGGTCAGGGCACCGGTCTCGCTGTCGCGGAGCTTCACACCCATCACCCGGTCGGCCTCGGTGAGGAAGCCGACGGCCTGGGTGGACGTGCGGATCACGGCGCCGTACTGGGCGGCGGTGCGCGCCAGCGTCAGCGAATGCCGCGCATCGTCGACGACGGTGTCGTAGTACCGGATTCCACCCACCAGCGCATCACGGCGCAGGCTCGGCGCCACCCGCAGCGCACCGGCCCGGGTCACATGCCGCTGGCCGGGAACCGATTTGGCCCCGCCCATCCGGTCGTACAGGAACAGCCCGGCCGCCACATAGGGGCGCTCCCAGACACGTTTGGTCAGCGGGTAGAGGAACGGCAGCGGCTTGACCAGATGCGGGGCCAGCAGCCGCAGCGACAGCTCCCGTTCGGCGAGCGCCTCACGCACCAGCCCGAATTCGAGCTGTTCGAGGTAGCGCAGGCCGCCGTGGAACATCTTCGACGAACGGCTCGAGGTGCCCGAGGCGATGTCACGGGCCTCGACCAGCGCCACCCGCAGCCCGCGGGTGGCGGCGTCGAGCGCTGAGCCCACGCCCACCACGCCGCCGCCGATCACCACCACGTCGAACTGTTCCTCACCGAGCCGGCGCCACGCCTGCGCCCGCTGCTCGGCATTGAAATCCGCAGGTCGTTCCTGGTTCACGTCGCTGGACACGTTGGCCAGACTACCGGAGGGCGCCGGGGATCGCGTGGCACACTGTGCTCGTGACACGAGCTGCTTCCGAATCCTCCGCCCCGCGTTACGTCGCGGCCATCGATCAGGGCACCACCTCCACGCGGACGATGATCTTCGACCGCGCCGGCACGGTCATCGCGAGCGAGCAGCTCGAACACCGGCAGATCTTCCCGCGCGCCGGATGGGTGGAGCACGACGCCACCGAGATCTGGCGCAACACCCGGCGGGTCACCGCCGCGGCGCTGGCCTCGGTGGATCTGACGCACAGCGACATCGCCGCCTGCGGCATCACCAATCAGCGGGAGACCACCCTGGTCTGGGACCGGCGCACCGGCCAGCCGATCGCCCCGGCGATCGTCTGGCAGGACACGCGCACCGCCGCCCTGTGCGAGGAACTGGCCGCCGACGGCGGGGTGGACCGCTTTCGCGCACAGACCGGGCTGCCGCTCTCGACGTACTTCGCCGGCCCCAAACTCCGGTGGCTGCTCGACAACGTCGACGGCGCCCGCGAGCGCGCCGAACGCGGCGAACTGGCCTTCGGCACCATGGACAGCTGGATCGTCTGGAACATGACCGGCGGGGTGGACGGCGGCCTGCACGTGACCGACGTGACCAACGCCTCGCGCACCATGCTGATGGATCTGCGCACCCTGGACTGGGATCCGCAACTCTGTGCGGCCCTGGACGTGCCGATGTCCCTGCTGCCCGAAATCCACAGCAGCTCAGAGGTTCTCGGGCCGCTGCGCGAGACCGGCCCGCTGCCCGGCGTGCTTCTGGCCGGCATCCTCGGCGACCAGCAGGCCGCCACCTTCGGGCAGGCCTGCCTCGAACCGGGCGAAGCCAAGAACACCTACGGCACCGGCAACTTCCTGCTGCTCAACACCGGGACCGAGCCGGTGTTCAGCGATCACGGACTGCTCACCACCGTCTGCTATCGCCTCGACGGTCAGCCCGCCCGGTACGCGCTGGAGGGCTCGATCGCAGTCACCGGGTCACTGGTGCAGTGGCTGCGCGACAATCTGGGGCTGATCGGCAGCGCCGGCGAGGTGGAGGCGCTGGCCGCCGACGCCGAGGACAACGCCGGGGTGTATTTCGTGCCGGCCTTCTCCGGCCTGTTCGCGCCGCGCTGGCGGCCCGATGCGCGCGGGGTGATCGTCGGCCTGACCCGCTTCGCCGACAAGCGGCACCTGGCGCGCGCCGTGCTCGAGGCCAGCGCCTATCAGACCCGCGAGGTGATCGAGGCGATGGAAGCCGACTCCGGGGTCCCGCTGACCACCCTCAAGGTGGACGGCGGCATGGTGGTCAACGAGCTGCTCATGCAGTTCCAGTCCGACATCCTCGGGGTGCCCGTGGTGCGCCCGGTGGTCGGCGAGACCACGGCCCTCGGCGCCGCCTACGCGGCGGGTCTGGCGGTCGGCTTCTGGAACGACACCGACGACATCCGCCGCAACTGGTCCGAGGCCAAGCGCTGGGAGCCGGCGATGACCGACGAACGCCGGGCCGAGCTGTACGCCGGCTGGAACCGCGCCGTCGAGCACTCGCTGGATCTGGCCTGAGCCCCCTGCTCCGGATCAGTCCAGGTCGTCGTGCCGGACCAGCTGGCGGGCGGCCTCGGTGATCGACCCGGACAGTGACGGATACACCGAGAAGGTGTTCGCCAGTTCGGAGACCTGCAGCTTGTTCTCCACCGCCAGCGCGATCGGCAGGATCAGTTCGGAGGCGTTCGGGGCGACGATGACGCCGCCGATCACCACACCGGTCGCGGGACGGCAGAAGATCTTGACGAAACCGCGCCGCACGCCGCTCATCTTGGCCCGCGGGTTGGTCGCCAGCGGCAGCATGACGGTGCGCGCCGGGTACTGCCCCGCGTCGATGGCCTTCTGGGAGACGCCGACGGTGGCGATCTCGGGCCGGGTGAAGATGGCCGAGGAGACCGTCTTGAGCCGGATGGGGCTCACGCCCTCGCCGAGCGAGTGGTAGATCGCGATGCGGCCCTGCATGGCGGCCACCGAGGCCAGCGGCAACAGTCCGGTGCAGTCGCCGGCGGCGTAGATGCCCGGCACCGAGGTGCGCGAGACCCGGTCGACCGTGATGTAGCCGCCGCGATCGGTGACCACACCCGCCTCGTCGAGCCCCAGATCCTTGGTGTTGGGCACCGAACCCACGGTCATCAGCACATGGGTGCCGGTCACCTCGCGCCCGTCCGCCAGGTAGACGGTGGCGCTGGTCTCGTCGCGGGTCACCTTGTCGGCGCGGGCGTGTTTGATCAGCGTGACGCCGCGCTCGGCGAAGGCCTCCTCGAGGACCAGTGCGGCGTCCTCGTCCTCGTGCGGAAGCACCCGGTCGCGGCTCGATACCAGGGTCACCTGCACCCCGAGCTCGGTGTAGGCGTGGACGAACTCGGCACCGGTCACACCCGAGCCGACGACGATCAGGTGCTCGGGCAGCTCGGTCAGGTCGTAGAGCTGGCGCCAGTTCAGGATCCGCTCCCCGTCCGGACGCGCATCCGGCAGCACCCGGGGCGACGCACCGGTGGCGATCAGCACCATGTCGGCGTCGAGCGCCTGCTCCGAGCCGTCGGCGGTGCGCACGATCACCGAGTGCACGGCCGCCTGCTGTCCGGGCGCGAGCCGGGCGCGGCCGTTGATGATCCGGACGCCCTCGCTGAGCATCCGGGCACGGATGTCGGCGGACTGGGCGAAGGCGAGCGCCTTGACCCGCTGATGCACGTGCGGCAGCGTCACCAGCGCGTCGGAGGCGTCGATGTCGATGCCCAGATCCCCCGCCTTGCGCACCTCGGTGCGCACCCCGGTGGAGGCGATGAAGGTCTTGCTGGGCACACAGTCCCAGAGCACGCACGCACCACCGACGCCGTCACAGTCGACGACGGTGATGTCCGCACCGTAGGCGGCGCCGGCCAATGCGGCTTCATAGCCTGCCGGTCCACCACCGATGATCACGATTCTGGCCACGCTGCACACTCCTGGGGCTGGGGAGCCGTTGACCCCTCCAACTTATCGGGTCGACGATGGCCGTGTGCAGTTCCCTTCCCCGGCAGTGACGGAATAGGCTTTGGCCGTGCCGATCTATGCCGCCTACGCCTCCAATATGGATCCCGCCCAGATGCTCGAGCGGGCCCCGCACTCCCCGATGGCCGGAACCGGCTGGCTGCACGGCTGGCGTCTGACCTTCGCCGGCGACGACATCGGCTGGGAGGGTTCGCTGGCCACCGTCACCGAGGACCGCGACGATCCCGACTGCAAGGTCTTCGTCGTGCTCTACGACGTGACCGACGAGGATTCGGCGAGTCTGGACCGCTGGGAGGGCACCGAGCTCGGCGTGCACCGCAAGATCCGGGCGCGCGTGGAGACCGCCGACGGACCGGTGCTGGCCTGGCTGTATGTGATCGACGGCTATGAGGGCGGACTGCCGTCGGCCCGCTATCTGGGGGTGATGGCCGACGCTGCCGAGGTGGCCGGCGCACCGGCCGAGTACGTGCAGCGGCTGCGCCTGCACGAGGCCCGCAACGTGGGCCCCGGCCCGGACGAGCCGCTCGACAACCAGGGCTGAGCCCCGGCGGCCTCAGTTGGCGGGAACGGCCGGGATCTCCAGGTCCAGTTCGCCGCCGAGGACCACGCCGGCCAGGGTCGCCACCCCGACGCCGATGGCGCGCTCGTCCAGATCGAAGTTCGGCTGGTGCAGGTCGAAGTGCTCACCGAGGCCCGACCAGACGCCCAGCCGCGCCATCGCGCCGGGCACATGGTCGAGGTACCAGGCGAAGTCCTCGCCGCCGGGCGACTGCGGGGTGTCCACTTCGGCGGCCGGATCGATGTTGTTGACCGCCCGGCGCAGCATGCCGATGCTGTGTTCGTCGTTGACCACCGGCGGCACCCCGCGCACGTAGGTCAGGTCGTAGCCCACGCCGATCGGCCCGGCGAGTTCGCCGACGATGCTGCGCACCAGCGGCTCGAGGTCGCCCCACACGGTGTGGTCGCCGGTGCGGACGGTGCCGCGCAGCGTGCCCTCCTGCGGGATGGCGTTGGGCGCATCGCCGGCGTGCGCCGCCCCCCAGCCCATGACGGTGCCCGAACGCGGATCCACCCGCCGGGCCAGCACCCCCGGCAGCCCGGTGATCATCGCGCCCATCGCGTACACCAGGTCGGTGGTCAGATGCGGGCGGGAGGTGTGCCCGCCGGGACCGTGCAGCCGGACCTCGATCCAGTCCGCGGCCGAGGTGAGCGCACCGGTGCGCAGTCCCACGGTGCCCACCGGCAGATGCGGGTCGCAGTGCAGGGCGAAGATGCGCGAGAGCCCGTCGGTGACGCCGGCGTCGATCGCGTCGAGTGCGCCGCCGGGCATCACCTCTTCGGCGGCCTGGAAGATCAGCCGCACCGAGAAGGGCAGGTCGTCGAGTCCGGCCAGCAGGCAGCCGGCGCCCATCAGCATGGCGGTGTGCGCGTCGTGCCCGCAGGCGTGCGAGACGTTGTCGACGCGGGAGCTGAACGGCAGGCCGGTGCGTTCGGGGACGGGCAGGGCGTCGATGTCGCCGCGCAGACCGATCCGGGGTCTGTCGGCCGGGCCGAAGTCGCAGACCACCCCGGTCCCGCGCGGCAGCACCTGCGGGGTCAGGCCGGCGCCGGTGAGCACGTCGACGATCTTGGCGGTGGTGGCGAACTCGGCGCGCGACAGTTCCGGGTTGGCGTGGATCTCGCGGCGCCAGGCGATCACCTGGTCGAGGTTCGCGTCCAGCCAGGACCGGATCGGATCGGGGTGCGCGGCAGTCATCAGAGCAGCGTCGGCGGTGTCTGCACGGCCAGGTCCTCGAGCAGCGGCAGCCGGAAGCCGCGCTTGATCACCGACAGGTTCTCGCCCACCAGGTGGGCGCGTTCGCCGGCCACCGCGTGGGCGCGCGTCAGCAGGTCATCGACGGCGACGGCCTCGTCGACGATACCGGCGGCCGCGGCGGCGTCACCGTTGTAGCGCCGGGAGGTGAGGATCGCCTCGGTGGCGACGGCGTCGGGGATGCGGTGGCGGATCAGCGAGGCCATACCGCGGGTGAACGGCATGTTCAGGGCGGCCTCGGGCAGCGACCAGAAGCCGCGCTCGGTGCGCATGATCCGGTAGTCGGCGCACAGGGTGAGCATGGCGCCGGCGCCGAAGGCGTGGCCGTTGACCGCGGCGATCACCGGGGCCGGTGCGGTGAGCACGCGGGTGTAGAGGGCGTGCACCGTGTCCAGGTAGCCGGGCAGTTTCGCGAACTCGGCGGCGATGTAGTCGGTGTCGAGACCGTTGGTGAAGTACTTGCCGGTGGCGGTGAGGATGATCGGCTTGCCGGAGGCCAGGGCGTCGTCGAACGCCTGGTTCACCTCCTGCAGCCAGCTGAGCCCGAACCGGTTCTCCGGGTTGTGCTCGTCCAGTTCGGCGCCCGCCGCGCCCAGGAAGACTTCGGCGGCGTCATCGGTCAGATTCACGTACGGCATGGCAGTGACTTTATCGCGGCGAATCCGCGTGATGATCGGCACCGCCCGACTCCTCCACCACGGCGCCGGCAGGCTCTAGGCTTGCAGGCCATGGACCCCACGCACGATCCGTCGGCCGCCGCCGTCGCCGCCGCAGCCGCCATCGCCGCCGAAACCGACTGTCCGCGTCACGATCTGGCGGTGGTGCTGGGCTCGGGCTGGGCCCCGGCGGCCACCGAGCTGGGCGTGCCGACCGCCGAGATCCCGATGACCTCGCTGCCCGGCTTCTCCGTGCCGTCGGCGCGCGGCCACTCCGGGAAGGTGCTGTCGGTGCGGGTGGGCGGCGCCCGGGTGCTGGTGCTGCTGGGCCGGGTGCACGCCTACGAGGGTCACCACCTCTCGCGGGTGGTGCATCCGGTGCGCACCGCGGCCGCGGCCGGCGCGCACACCGTGGTGCTGACCAATGCCGCCGGCGGCATCGGTTCCGGGCTGTCGGTGGGCCGGCCGGTGCTGATCAGCGATCAGCTGAACCTGACCGGACGCTCCCCGCTGACCGGGGCGGAGTTCGTGAACATGGTCGACGCCTACTCCCCGGCGCTGCGCCGGCTGGCGCGGAGCGTGGATCCGACGCTCACCGAAGGCGTCTACGCCGGCCTGCCCGGACCGCAGTACGAGACGCCCGCCGAGATCCGGATGCTCGCCACGATGGGCGCCGACCTGGTGGGCATGTCGACGGTGCACGAGACGATCGCGGCCCGGGCCGCCGGTCTGGACGTGCTGGGGCTGTCGCTGGTGACCAATCTGGCGGCCGGGATCACCGGCGAGCCGCTCGACCACACCGAGGTGCTGCAGGTGGGCGCCGCCTCGGCGGCTCGGATGGGTGCACTGCTCGCCGAGGTGATCGGCGCTCTGGGCGACCGGACCCGCGATGAGCACTGAGCCGATGCGGCTGCGTTTCGGCACGGCCGGGCTGCGCGGCCCGGTCGGCGACGGACCGGACGCGATGAACGTGCCCAACGTGGTCACGGCGACGGCGGGCCTGGCGGCCTGGCTCGGCGCCCACGGCCGGGCGGGCGGGACCGTCGTGGTGGGCCGGGATGCCCGTCACGGCTCGGCCGAGTTCGCGACGGCCGCCGCCGAGGTGCTCGCCGCGGCCGGCTTCGACGTGGTGCTGCTGCCCGAGCCGGGCCCCACGCCGCTGGTGGCGTTCGCCACGCGGCGGCTGGCCGCGGTGGCCGGGGTGATGATCACGGCCTCGCACAATCCGCCGGCCGACAACGGCTACAAGGTGTATCTCGACGGCGGCGCGCAGCTGATCTCGCCGGCCGACAGCGAGATCGAGGAGCAGATCGGGCTGGCCGGCGATCCGGCACGCGTCGCCCGGCGGGCGGTGACATCCGACCGGCGGGCGCAGGCGGTGCTCCCGGATTATCTGGCCCGGCTGCGCGTCCGCTTCGGGCGGCCGGCGGCGGCGCCGCTGCGGATCGCGCTGACCCCGATGCACGGGGTGGGCGGGGCGACGGCGCTGGCGGCACTGACGCAGGCCGGTGTCACCGACGTCCGGGTGGTGGACGCTCAGTTCACTCCCGATCCGGACTTCCCGACCGTCGCCTTCCCCAATCCCGAGGAGCCGGGGGCCACCGATCTGCTGCTGGAGCTGGCTCGCAACTGCGAGGCCGATCTGGCGATCGCCCTCGATCCGGACGCCGACCGGTGCGCGGTGGGGGTTCCGGTCGGCGGCCGCTGGCGCATGCTCACCGGCGACGAGACCGGTGCGCTGCTCGGCGACGCGGTGCTCGACGAGTACGAGCCGTTCGGTGCGCCCGCGCCGGTGGTGGCCTCGTCGATCGTCTCCGGAACGCTGCTGGACACTCTGGCGCGGGCCCGCGGCGCCGACGCCCGGCGCACCCTGACCGGATTCAAACACCTGGTGCGGGCCGGTGAGCCGCTGGTCTACGCCTATGAGGAGGCGCTCGGGCACTGTGTGGATCCGGAGGCGGTGCGCGACAAGGACGGGATCAGTGCCGCCGTGGCGCTGTCGCTGCTCGCCGCCGAACGCAAACGGGCGGGCACCGATCTGGCGGCCCGGCTCGACGAGCTGGCCGCCGTCTACGGACCGCACCGGACGGCGCAGCGCAGCCGGCGGCTGGCCGGGCAGCACGACCTCGACGCGGTCATGGCGCGGCTGCGTTCGGCTCCTCCGGCCGAGCTGGGCGGGATCCTCGTGCAGGTGCGCGATTTCGCGGACGGGACCGCCGCCGGCGTCGGGCGGCTGCGCACCGATGCGGTGGAGCTGTCCGGATCCTCCGCCGACGGCGTCGCCCTGCGGATCGTGGTCCGGCCGAGCGGCACCGAGCCGAAGATCAAGTTCTGCGGTCAGGTCTCGGCGGCGCCGGGAACCGCACCGGAGGGCCTGAACGGGCTGCTGGCGCGGGCCCTGAAGGCCCTGTCGGACGAATGATCGACTGTCGCCACCTGCCGCTATCATCCTGGTCAGCGCCCGATCATCAGCGGCGCGACCGCGCACCACGCCAGGGGGATCGATGACGAGGCCGTACGACGACGACCAGTCGGCACCGTATGAACCGACGCAGATCGCCGGATCGCTCCCGGAGATGCCCGACCAGGCCGGCTACGGCGGGCAGTACCCGGGTCAGCCGCACAGCACGGAGTACCCCACAGCCGGCGGATATCCGGCGCCCGGCGGTTATCCGCCGTCCGGCGGGTATCCCGCAGCGGGGGGCTATCCCACCGGTCCCGGCCCGCGCGGCGGCGGTCACCAGTGGATTCTGGCAATCGCCCTGATCGCGGGCCTGATCGCGGTGGGCACCGTCACCTTCCTGGTGGTCAAGAATCTCGGCGGATCCGGTGGCGGCACCACTGCCGGCGACGCCTCGTCGGCCGTCACGGTCACCTCCACGCACACCGAGTCCGCACCGGCCGAGCAGACCACGGTGACCCGTACCGCCACCGCGCAGACCACCGCCGCGACGACGGCCGCCGGTGGTTCGGCGCCGCTCGGGGTATCGAGCACCGATGCGCACGGCTTCACCGACGGCGGCCCCACCTGTGACGACTCCGCCGATCCGGTGATCTTCATCGGTCGCACTCACCGTTCGCAGGTCCTCATCTGCCAGGTGGGCGCACAGGAGGGGCGGTACTACTACAAGGCGCTCGCCGACGGCGCCGGCAAGCACATCGACTTCCCCACTCGGTCCGGGCAGAGCATCACCGCCAGCAGCGGTGCGGTGAGCTACATCATCTCGCCGGACCGGCTGCTGATCACCGAGAACGGCTCGACCATCGGCGATGAGCCGTGGCATCAGTCGTGGTGGCGCTGACCGGGCGTCAGAACTGCCGCGGGCCGTACTGACGGTCGCCGGCATCGCCGAGCCCGGGGACGATGTACGCGTCCTCGTTGAGGCCGTCGTCGAGGGCGGCCAGGATCAGCCGCACGCGATGACCGGAAGCTTGCAGCGCCGCCAGGCCCTGCGGCGCCCCCACCGCCGAGACGATGGTGACGTCGGCGGCGCCGCGGGCGGCCAGCACGTCGAGCGCATGCACCAGCGATCCGCCGGTGGCCAGCATCGGTTCGAGGATGATCACCGGCTGCTCGCTCAGGTCGTCGGGCAGCGACACCAGGTATTCGCACGGCTGCTTGGTCTGCTCGTCGCGGGCCAGTCCGACGAAGCCGATCCCGGCCTCCGGGACCATCGACAGCGCCGCATCGAGCATGCCCAGGCCGGCGCGCAGCACCGGCACCAGCAGCGGCGGCCGGCTCAGCCGGGTGCCCGCGCACGGGCCGATCGGCGTCGTCACCGGCCGGTCCACCGTCGGCGCCTGCGCCAACGCCTCGTAGACCAGCATGCGGGCCAGCTGGGACAGCGTTTCGCGGAACCGGTCGTTCCCGGTCCGTTCGTCGCGCAGCGCCGTGAGCCGGGACTGGACCAGCGGGTGGGCCACGACGTGCAGGTCGACCGCATCGGTGCTCATGGGCCATCAGCCTATCGGGGCCGCTAGAAGCCTTCGACGGTCTGATCGAGGTCGGTCGTGCGGGCGCGGTCGACCTGCCTGCCCGGTTCGACGGCCCCCGGCGTTTCGTGGAACCGAACCGGCGTGCGCTGCGTCCAATTGTCATGAACGACGAGACGACTACGACTATCGGCGGCTCTGCGCTGACCGTGTCCCCAGACACCCTGACCGGCATCGCCGGCGCGCAGAGCGGTGCGGCCGGGGCGGTGGCCGCGCAGGCGGCCGCCGAACGCTTCGACAGTGCGCAACTGGTGCCCACCTTCGGGTTGATCGGTGCGCCCTTTCTGGGTGCACTCACCGCGGCGATGAACGGGCGGGCCCGGCAGTTGGACGCGGCGAGCGCCGTCCACGTCGAGCATGCGGACCGTACCGCCGTCGCAGCCCTGGCCTACGACGGCGCGGATACCGCAAACGGCGGGGAGGTGACGGTATGAGCGGGGTGGAGATACTGGTCGCGCCGTTGCGGGCGCTGGTGGCAGCTCTGGGCACGGGGGTGCTGCCGGCCGGCGGGGTGGACGCGGCGCTGGGATCGGCGTCGCAACGGCTCGAGCAGGCCGCCGAACTCTCGGCCCGGACCGGCCGGCAGGCCGTCGACGGCTGGCGGGGCCGTGCGGGGACCGCGGCCACCGCGCTGGCCGAGCGGGCGGCGACCGAGGACCGGGCGCTGGCCGATCAGGGGGTGGACTACGCGGCGGTGGTGCAGACGGCCGCCGACCGGGTACGGCGGGCCAACACCGAGCTGAACGGGCTCGTCGACTCGTTCGTCGCGTCGGCCTCCGCCGTGGCGCCGACCCTGTCCCCGGCGACGCTCGCCGCCCTGTTGCCGGTGGCCGCGGCGCATCTGCAGCGCGGGCTGGCGGTGGTGCAGAAGACGCAGGCGGAACTGGCCGGGGATGCGGCGCGGCTGGGCCGGACGCCGGCTCCCGCCGAGGTGACGGTGGCCGGCGGTGGGCGGATCCCGATCACCCTGCCCGACGGCTCGGTGGCCTACGCGCCCGATGCCCGGGCGGCGGCCGCGGTGCGGGCCGCCCTGAGTCAGCGCGGCACCCCGTATGTGTGGGGCGGCACCGCGCCCGGCGGCTTCGACTGCAGCGGACTGACGCAGTGGGCCTACCGCCAGGCCGGACTCGAACTGCCCCGGCTGGCGCAGGACCAGGACACCGCCGGCTATGCGGTCGCCCGGTCCGAGCTGCAGCCGGGCGATCTGGCGGTGTGGTCCGGTCACGTGGCGATGTACGTCGGCAATGGTCAGATTGTCGAGGCCGGCGACCCCGTTCAGGTGAGTCCGGTGCGCACCACCAACCTCGATCAGACCTTCGAAGGCTTCTACCGGCCGAGGTGAGACCGCGCCCGCGCAGCCAACCTGCGACACCGGGTCGATGACACCGATCGCCACCGGTAGGCTCATGCGCATGGCAGGTGACATCGTTCCCATCGAACTCGGCCTCACCGAGGGCAATCTCGTGACCTTGTGGGCTCCGCGCTGGCGCGAGGGCGACGACGAGTGGGAGGGCTTCCTCGGGCTCGAGGACGATCTGTACGCGTTCGAGTCGGTCGCCGCGCTGGCCGCCTTCGTGCGCACCGACGACGACAACGACCTGGTGGACCATCCGCAGTGGGAGACGCTGCAGCAGGTGGCGATCACCGAGCTGATCCCCGACGACAAGCACAGCTACGACCTGATCGGCGTCCCCGAGCTCGCCGCCGAGGACCCGCGGCCCGAGGTGGTCGCCGAACTCGAGGACGCACTGGAGATCGTCCGGATTCTCGGCGAGGTCTGTGAGCTGCCGGCCACCACCAAGTTCTTCACCGCCAACCCGATCACCGGTGCGGTGACCGTGGGCACCGACAACTTCCGCGGCCGCGACGGCATCGACCTGTGGGTGCGCATCGGCCGGCTGATCGCCAAGCACTGGGACGACGTGATCGACGAGCTCGACGGCGTGGTCAGCGTCCCGGACGTGGACGCCAAGGCCCTCGAGATCGCCGAGGACGAGCTCGAGGCGGCCGCCTCCGCCGAGGACGAGGACGAGCCGGACTTCGATCCGATCGACCCGCTCGACGACGACTCGGAGGACGGCGAGTCCGACGAGGACGACGATCAGGACGCGGACGACGAGGACGACGAGGACGAGGGTTTCTGGGCCGAGGTCGGCATCGACCCGATCCGGATCTACACCGACGAGGGCGAGTTCCTCTCCCTGCGTTGCTATCTCGGCGACGAACCGGTCTTCCTGGGCAAAGACGGCGTCATCTACGGCTTCAGTTCCGAACGCGGACTGACCCGCTATCTGGCCAACTCCAACGATCACGCCCTGGCCCACGTCTCCACCTACGACGAGGTGCAGGCGATGGCCAACGGCGGCGAGCTGGTCTACGACGTGCTGCCGGAGAACGTGTACGCGCTCTCGGGCATCGACGAGGACATGCTCGAGGGGCCGCGCCGGGTGGACGGCAAGCAGCTGGATCTGGCGGTGGAGTTGCTCACGGATGCCGCCGATTTCGCGGATCTGGGCACCGTCTCCGAGGCGCTGGGCACCACCACCCCGCTCGGCTGGTTCGTGGACTACGCGATCAACCCCGATCCGAACCGGCTGGCGCCGTCCGGACCGTTCGACAACGAGGCCGAGTCCTGGCGCGCCCTGGTTCACGACTTCGAGGAGCGTCTGGTCCGCCGCGGCTGACGCCCCGATCGACCACGTCCGGCCCGGAGCATCGCTCCGGGCCGGACGCATCGGGAGCAGTCCGTGCCAGATCTCGCCGTACCCGGGCAGATCGGCGCCGTCTCTGGGTGATGGTGTGGCAACATCCGCCCTCATGTGGACCACGCTGGCCGATACGCTCGCCTACGCCATCGCGCTGGCTATCAGTCCGTTCGCGATCACGACGGCCATCGTGCTGCTCCTCGGGGATCGCGGCCCGCTGCGCGCGAGCCTCTTCGGCGTCGGCTGGTGGACCACCCTGTTCGCCATCACCATGCTCTCCTGGTGGCTCGTCGACTCCGCCGACGAGGAGAATCCGCAGGACACCGCCGACGGCATCAGCATCGGCAAACTGGTCTTCGCCGGCCTCTTCTTCCTGCTCGCCGCGATCGCCTGGCTCAAACGCCGCAAGGGCGGTCCCGACGGCGCGCAGGCGCCGGCCGAATACCTCGAGACCGAGTTCGGTGTGCCCACCGCCTCCGCGAAACCGGGCCTGCTCGACCGGCTCGACGGCGTGAGCGTCCTCGGCTGCTTCGGCCTGGGCCTGGCGCAGGGCGTCATCGTCTTCAAGAACATCCCGCTGGGCATCAGTGCCGGCGCCACCCTGGGCACCGAAGACCTGAACATTCCCGAAACCTTCCTCGCCGCAGCGATTTTCACACTGATCGCGTCGATCGGCGTCATCGTGCCGGTGACGGTCGCACTGGTGGCCGGCGACCGCGTCATCGGTCCGCTGCGCCGCGCCCGCGAGTGGATCGAGGCGCACTTGACCCCCATCAGCATCGTGCTGTTCGCAGTGCTCGGCGTCTACTACCTCTACGAGGGCATCGAGAGCGTGCTCTGATCAGCCCATCAGCACGGCGTAGCCCGGCTTGATCACCTCGTCGATGAACGCGATGCGCTCATCGAAGTGAATGAACGCCGACTTCATGGCGTTGACGGTGAACCGTTCGAAGTCGCTCCAGCCGAAGCCGAAGACCTCGTGCAGCAGGAGGAACTCGCGGCTCATCGAAGTGTTGCTCATCAGCCGGTTGTCGGTGTTCACGGTCACCCGGAACCGCAGCCGCGCCAGAATGTTGAACGGATGCTGCTCGATGGACGGCACCGCCCCGGTCTGCACATTGCTGCTCGGGCACAGCTCCAGCGGAATCCGCTTGTCCCGCACGTAGTCGGCGATCGGGCCCAGCCTCGCCCCGGTGAAGTCCCGATCGTCCGGTCCGCAGCCCGGCGGCAGCGTGATGTCGTCTATCACCCGCACCCCGTGGCCGAGACGATCCGCGCCGCAGAAGGCGATCGCCTCGTGAATCGACGGCAGCCCGAAGGCTTCACCGGCATGAATGGTGAAGTGCGCGTTGTGGTCCCGCATGAACTCGAAGGCGGCGAGGTGTCTCGACGGCGGGTTCCCGGCTTCGGCGCCGGCGATGTCGAAGCCGGCCACTCCCCGGCCCGCGAAGCGCACCGCCAGCTCCGCGATCTCCTGTGAGCGGGCGGCGTGCCGCATGGCGGTGAGCAGTGTGCGCACCGTGATCGGCGTGCCGGCGGCGCGGGCCTGTTCCTGGCCTTCGGCGAAACCGGCGAGCACCGCCTCGACCACCTCGTCCAGGCTCAGTCCGCGTTCTACGTGCAGTTCCGGGGCGAAGCGCACCTCGGCGTACACCACGCCGTCCCCGGCCAGGTCCTCCGCACATTCGCGGGCCACCCGGCGCAGTGCGTCGGCGGTCTGCATGACGGCGACGGTGTGGGTGAAGGTCTCCAGGTAGGTCTCGAGCGAGCCGCTGTCGGCGGCCGTGGCGAACCAGGTGGCCAGCGCGGCGGCGTCGTCGGCGGGCAGTCCCCGGTAGCCGTCCTGCTCGGCCAGTTCCAGCACGGTGGCCGGTCGCAGTCCACCGTCGAGGTGATCGTGCAGCAGAACCTTGGGGGCGAGCCGGCAGTCGTCGAGGGTGATCATGCCTCGACGGTAACCCGGCCTACCGGCCCCGTTGGGCCGCCCGACGCCGACGAGCCGAAGATGTCGCCGAGTGTTCACCCCGGGCGGCATCGGCGCCACCGAGGATTCGTCCGCTCCGGCGCCGCCGCGGCGTCACTCCACCCGGCCGAGGACCCGGCTGCCGGGTACCTGCGGACGCTCCGCGGTGATCGTCACCGCCCCGTCGAGACGGGCCAGGGCCCGTTCGAATCGCTCCGGGTGGTCGGTGTGCAGAGTCAGCAGCGGCGCACCGGCGTGCACCCGGTCGCCGACCCCGGCATGCCAGGTCACCCCGGCCACCGGTGAGACGGCCTCGCCGGGCACCGAACGACCGGCCCCGAGTTCCCAGGCCGCATGGCCCACGGCCAGCGCATCGAGTCCCGCCAGGTAGCCCGACGCGGCCGCCTCCACCTGCCGGGTGTGCCGGGCCCGCGGCAGCGGGGCCGCGGGATCGCCACCCTGCGCGGCGATCAGCGCCCGCCAGGCATCCATGGCCTTCCCGCCGGCGAGCACCGCCGCCGGGTCGACGTCGGCCCGGCCCGCCGCGGCGAGCATCTCCTCCGCCAGGGCCAGGGTCAGGTCGCGCACGTCGGGTGGTCCTCCCCCGGCCAGCACCTCCAGCGCCTCGGCCACCTCGACGGCGTTGCCGGCGCTGCGGCCGAGCGGGGTGGACATGTCGGTGAGCAGGGCACGGGTGCGCACACCCGCATCGGCACCCAGATCGACCATGGTCCGGGCCAGTTCGGCAGCGTCGTCCACGGTGGTCATGAAGGCGCCGCTCCCCACCTTGACGTCCAGCACCAGCGCCGAGGTGCCCTCGGCGATCTTCTTACTCATGATCGAGCTGGCGATCAGCGGGATCGCCGGGACGGTGCCGGTCACATCGCGCAGCGCGTAGAGCTTGCGGTCCGCCGGCGCCAGGTCGGCGGTGGCCGCGCAGATCACCGCACCGACCTGCTCGAGCTGCTCGACCAGCCGGTCGGCGGTCAGGTCGGCCCGCCAGCCGGGGATGGCCTCGAGCTTGTCCAGGGTGCCGCCGGTGTGCCCGAGGCCGCGGCCGGACATCTGCGGGACGGCCAGTCCGCAGGCGGCGATCAGCGGGGTCAGCGGCAGGGTGATCTTGTCGCCCACCCCGCCGGTGGAGTGCTTGTCGACGGTCACCAACGGGTGTCCGTCCCGGCGCAGCCCGCTCAGGTCGAGCCGGCTGCCCGAGGCAATCATCGCCCCGGTCCAGTCGACGATCTCCCGGCGGCTCATTCCGCGCAGCAGGATCGCCATCAGCAGCGCGGACACCTGCTCGTCGGCCACCCGCCCGCGGGTGTAGCCGTCGACGACGGCGGCGATCTGCCCGCCGGTCAGCTCGCGCCCGTCGCGTTTGGCGACGATCACGCTCACCGGGTCGAGGGCCGCGCTCACCGGCCGCGCTCGAGATCGTCGGGACCGAAGGCCTCCGGGAGCAGCTCACCGAGCCGTCGCGGACCGTCGTCGGTGTCCACCAGCAGTCCGGGACCGCCGAACTCGAGCAGTACCTGCCGGCACCGTCCGCAGGGGGTCAGCAGGCGCCCGCGGCCGTCGCAGACGCTCACTGCGAGCAGCCTCCGCTCTCCCGCAGAAACAGCGCCGGCGACCATCGACACTTCCGCGCAGACACCGAGACCGTATGAGACATTCTCCACATTGCATCCGACCGCGATGTGGCCCGTTTCACTCAGTGTGGCGGCACCCACAGACAGCCCCGAGTAGGGTGCATATGCCCTGGTCACCACCCCTCTGGCGGCATCACGAAGGGTGGTGAAGTCGATTTCCTGAGTCACCGGGCGACTCCTTTCCCTAAATGGCCGTAGGTAAGGCATACCTAATAAACAACAATTGTCTTAGGTCACATTATTCGAGCAATTTACGACATCACTCAGCATGGGTTTAAAGTCAAACGTATTGGGACCCGCTCGGCGCGGTCATGCCCGCGGTGCCCGAGGTTTCTAGTCGACACTTTGGAGGCGTAGTTTCGCGATGAGCACCCCCACGGAGGTTGCACCGGCACCGGTGCGCAAGCGCTCTCTTTACCGGGGAGACCCGGGCATGTGGTCGTGGGTGCTGCACCGCATCACCGGCGTCAGCATCTTCTTCTTCCTCTTCGTGCACGTCCTCGACACCGCGGTCATCCGCGTGAACGAGAGCACGTACACCGAGATCATCGAGACCTACAAGACTCCGATCATCGGCCTGATGGAGATCGGCCTGGTCTTCTGCGTGCTCTACCACGCACTCAACGGCCTGCGCGTGATCCTCGTGGACTTCTGGGGCAAGGGCGCCAAGTACCAGCGCCAGATGCTGTGGACCGTCCTGACCGTCTTCGCCATCGTGTTCATCGCTGCGGCCGTGCGCCTGCTGCAGATCCTGTTCACGCACGCCTTCTAGGGAGCCGCAACCCATGACTGTTGAAGCAAAGACCCTGGGCAAGGAGTACGACCGCCCGGCCAGCCTGGACAATCCGCGGAGCCCGCGCCCGCGCAAGGGCGGCAATTTCGAGAAGTGGGCATGGCTGTTCATGCGCTTCTCGGGCCTGGCCCTGATCATCCTGGCCATCGGCCACATGTTCATCATGCTCGCCTGGGACGACGGCGTGCACCGCATCGACGCCGCCTTCGTCGCCGACCGCTGGCGGCAGCCGTTCTGGCAGATCTGGGATCTGCTCATGCTGTGGCTGGCTCAGCTGCACGGCGGCAACGGCCTGCGCACCGTGATCGCGGACTACTCCCGTAAGGACGCCACCCGCTTCTGGCTGAATGTGGTCCTGGGGATCTCGATGCTCCTGGTCCTCGTCCTCGGCACCTACGCGATCCTCACCTTCGGCAACTAGGAGACCTGACCCTCATGCAGGAACACCGCTATGACGTCGTCATCGTGGGCGCCGGCGGCGCCGGGATGCGCGCAGCCATCGAGGCCGCGCCGCGCGCCCGCACCGCCGTTCTGACCAAGCTCTACCCCACCCGCAGCCACACCGGCGCGGCTCAGGGCGGCATGTGCGCCGCACTGGCCAACGTCGAGGAGGACAACTGGGAGTGGCACACCTTCGACACGGTCAAGGGCGGCGACTACATCGTCGACCAGGATGCCGCCGAGCTGATGGCCAAGGAGGCCATCGACGCGGTGCTCGACCTGGAGAAGATGGGTCTGCCGTTCAACCGCACCCCTGAGGGCCGGATCGACCAGCGCCGCTTCGGCGGTCACACCCGCGATCACGGCAAGGCCCCGGTCCGCCGCGCCTGCTACGCCGCCGACCGCACCGGCCACATGATCCTGCAGACGCTGTATCAGAACTGCGTCAAGCACGACGTGGAGTTCTTCAACGAGTTCTACGCCCTGGACATCAACATGACGACCAACGAGGACGGCGAGCCCGTCGCCAACGGGGTCGTCGCCTACGAGCTGGCCACCGGCGAGATCCACGTCTTCCACGCCAAGTCGATCGTCTTCGCCACCGGCGGATCCGGCCGCATGTACAAGACCACCTCCAACGCACACACCCTCACCGGTGACGGCATGGGGATCGTCTTCCGCAAGGGCCTGCCGCTCGAGGACATGGAGTTCCACCAGTTCCATCCGACCGGCCTGGCCGGCCTGGGCATCCTCATCTCGGAGGCGGTCCGCGGCGAGGGCGGCATCCTGCGCAACGTCGACGGCGAGCGCTTCATGGAGCGCTACGCCCCCACCATCAAGGACCTCGCGCCGCGTGACATCGTCGCCCGGTCGATGGTCACCGAGGTGCTCGAGGGCCGCGGCGCCGGCCCCAACAAGGACTACGTCTACATCGACGTGCGCCACCTCGGCGAGGACGTCCTCAACGAGAAGCTGCCGGACATCACCGAGTTCGCCCGCACCTACCTGGGTGTGGACCCGGTGACCGAGCTGGTGCCGGTGTACCCGACCTGTCACTACGTGATGGGCGGCATCCCCACCACCATCACCGGTCAGGCACTGGCCAACAACGACCAGGTGGTCCACGGCCTGTACGCGGCCGGCGAGTGCGCCTGCGTGTCGGTGCACGGCGCCAACCGCCTGGGCACCAACTCGCTGCTCGACATCAACGTCTTCGGCCGGCGCGCCGGCATCGCCGCCGCCGAGTACGCCAACAGCCACGAGTTCGTGCCGCTGGAGGAGACTCCCACCGCGATGGTCGACGAGTGGCTGGCCGGCCTGCTCTCCGAGCACGGCAACGAGCGGGTGGCCGACATCCGCACCGAGCTGCAGCAGACCATGGACAACAACGCCGCGGTCTTCCGCACCGAGGACACGCTGAACCAGGCGCTCAGCGACGTCCGCGCGCTCAAGGAGCGCTACAACCACGTGCGGATCCACGACAAGGGCAAGCGGTTCAACTCCGATCTCCTCGAAGCCGTCGAGCTGGGCTTCCTGCTCGAGCTGGCCGAGGTGACCGTCGTCGGCGCGCTGAACCGCAAGGAGTCGCGCGGCGGCCACGCCCGCGAGGACTACCAGAAGCGCGACGACGAGAACTACATGGTTCACACCATGGCCTACAAGAAGGGGCAGGGTCTGATCTCGGACATCGAGCTCGATTACAAGCCCGTGGTCCAGACCCGCTACGAGCCGATGGAGCGGAAGTACTGATGACTGCAACTCTGGAGAAGAACCCCGCGGCCAACGAGCCTCCGCTGCCTCCGGTTCCGCCCGAGGCGACGATGGTCACGCTCAAGATCTACCGCTTCAACCCGGAGGATCCCGACGCCCAGGGCTTCGAGAGCTTCCGCGTGCCGGCGCTGCCGACCGACCGTCTGCTGAACCTGCTGCTGTACGTCAAGGGCTACCTCGACGGCAGCTTCACCTTCCGCCGGTCGTGTGCGCACGGCGTGTGCGGCAGCGACGCGATGCGGATCAACGGGGTGAACCGGCTGGCCTGCAAGCTCCTGATGAAGGATCTGCTCCCCAAGGATCCGGCCAAGGAGATCACCATCACCATCGAGCCCATCAAGGGTCTGCCGGTGGAGAAGGACCTCGTGGTCGACATGGAGCCGTTCTTCGACGCCTACCGCGCCATCAAGCCGTTCCTGATCACCAGCGGCAACGAGCCGACGCGTGAGCGGATCCAGTCGCAGAAGGACCGTGCCCGGTTCGACGACACCACCAAGTGCATTCTGTGTGCGTGCTGCACCACCAGCTGCCCGGTGTTCTGGAACGAGGGCAGCTACTACGGCCCGGCCGCGATCGTCAACGCGCACCGCTTCATCTTCGACAGCCGCGACGAGGGCGCCGTGGAGCGTCTGGACATCCTCAACGACATGGACGGCGTGTGGCGCTGCCGCACCACCTTCAACTGCACCGACGCCTGCCCGCGCGGCATCCAGGTCACGCAGGCCATCCAGGAAGTCAAGCGCGCCCTGATGTTCTCCCGCTAGAACCATCTCTGCAGCCCAGAGGAGGGCCCCGCCGGTCGCGTACCGGCGGGGCCCTGCTCGTCTCCGGGGATCGCGTGATCTGCGACGGGCTGCGCCGGTCCGGCCAGTAGAATCATCGGGCAATGCTCGCTTCACGCCTGTCCCGGATCCTGCCGCCGGCCACCGCCGCGGCGATCGCCGTCTCGACGCTCGCCCTGACCGGTCCCGCCGCCGCAGAGCCCGCCACCAGCCCTGCCGCGGCCGGCGGGCAGTCCGCGGACTGCCCGTACCGGGTGTGGCCGGCCCCGGCCGTCGACGAGTCCGAGGTGGTCGCCCCCGGTGAGGCCAGCCCGACGGCGCTGGCGGTGCCGGACGAGCCGGTGGGCGGGGCGCGCCTGGGCGAGTGCGGGGTGGTCGCCGACCCCGCCGCCGGTCCGCTGCCGGCCGACCTGAACTCGCAGGGCTGGCTGATCGCCGATCTGGAGTCCGGCGACATCATCGCCGCGAAGGACCCGCATGGCCGGTTCCGCCCGGCGTCGACGATCAAGGTGCTGCTGGCGATCCTGGCGCTCGAACACCTCGACCTGGACGCGAAGGTGGAGGTGACCGCCAACGACTGGAGCATGGAGGGCGACGCCTGCGGAGTCGGACCGGGCGGACAGTACACGGTACGCGACATGGTCACCGGTCTGCTCATCGTCTCCGGCAACGACTGCGCCAACGCACTGGCCCGGCAGCTCGGCGGCTACCAGGAGACCCTGGACCTGATGAACGCCCGGGCCCGCGAGCTCGGGGCCCTCGACACCCGTGCCGCCACCCCGTCGGGACTCGACGCCGCCGGCATGTCCAGCTCCCCGTACGACCTGGCGGTGCTCTTCCGCGAGGCCATGCGCCACCCCACCTTCCGCGAGGTCATGGCGATGCGCGGCTACGACTTCCCCGGCTATCCGGCCCGCAAGGACGTGCCCGGCGACGTCGACCATCCCGGGTACTGGATGGACACCTCCAATCCGCTGCTGCGCGACGGATACCCGGGCATGCTCGGCGGGAAGACCGGCTACACCGACGACGCCCTCAAGACCTTCGTCGGCGCCGCCGAACGGGACGGCCGCAAGGTGCTCATCGTGCAGATGTACGGCCTGACCACCGAGGGCAATACCTACGCCGATCAGGCGGCCCGGATGTTCGACTACGGATTCGCCGCACCGGCGGGCACCTCGGTGGGCTCACTCGCCGCCACCGACGGCTCGGACGTCTCCCCCTACGCCGGGAAGCCGCAGCCGCAGGCCGCCCTCAACCAGGAGTCCTCGGGCTCGACGTGGGTCACCGTCGGTTCGGTGATCGCGATTCTCGTGGCGGCACTGCTGGCGGCGATCGCCGTCCGCATGCTCCGCCGCCGTCGCGGCTGAATCCCGGCGCGCCGAACGGCCGGCCCTGCGGACGGGCGCGCTAGTTCCGGCGGAACAGTTCCACCAGACCGGCGACGGCCGCACCGAGTCCGATCGCGGCCAGCAGCTGGCGCGGCCGGGCCGTCGGCGAGTTCTCGTACACCGGGGAGAGCAGCACCGGCTCCTCCACCTCCACCGGCGGCTCCACCTCGTCGACCATCTGGTAGGCCTCGTTCGCCGGGTTCGATGCCGCCCAGGCGGCCCCGTACAGCACGATCCGCGAGGCCAGGTAGGCGAAGACCATCACACCCAGGACGGGACCGAAGGCGGCGGCGGCCGGACTGGCGAACATCGACTGCAGGTACGAGGTGCCCAGGGTGAACAGCAGCACGAAGACCAGTGCGACCACGGCGGCCGGCGCCGCCACAGCGCGCACCGGCACCCGATGCAGCGGCAGCCGCGAGTAGACGTAACAGAGCAGCGCCCAGATGGCCAGCAGCGAGACAGCCCGCGAACCCCAGCTGAGCAGACCGCCGCGCAGACTGCCGGGCAGGAAGGTCAGATTGTCGATCAGCCACTGCGCGATCGGGCCGTTGGCGACCACCGACAAAGCGACGATCAGCAGGAACACCGCCCCGAGACCGACGAAGATGAGCAGGTCGAAGACCTTGGAGAGGATCGCGTTCCGTTTGGCCCGGCCACCCCAGATCTCGGTGAGCGCCGTCCGGAACAGACTCATCCAGCCGATCCCGGTCAGAGCGGCCGAGACCAGACCGATCACACCGACGGTGGCGCGGGAGTCGATCGCCGAGCGGATCACGTCACTGAGGGTGTCCCCGAGGTCACCGGGGATGTGCTCGACGACCGAGTCGATGATCGTCTGCACCAGATCGGGGCGGCTGGCCAGCACGAAACCGGCGATCGCGAAGGCCACCATCAGGATCGGAACCAGAGACAGGATGCCGATGAAGGCGATCGACGAGGCGTACAGATTGCCGCGCCGCTGGTTGTACCGTTCGAGCATCGCCAGCAGGTGCGCCAGCCAACCCCATCGCTCGGTCAACTCGGCGTAGACCGCCTTGAGCCGCGCGATCAGTTTCTTGATCGAGTCACCCATCGGTTCCAGAGGCTACGCGATAGGCGCGACGAATCCGATCTTCTCGTAGACGTCGGCGAGTGTGACCGAGGCCACCTCGCGGGCTCTGGCCGCGCCGGCGGCCAGGATCGCATCCAGTTCGGCCCGGTCAGCGAGGTATTCGTCGACGCGCCCGCGCAGCGGGGTGACGAAGTCGGTGAGGATCTCGGCGGTGTCCACCTTGAGGTGCCCGTACTGCTTGCCCTCGTAGCCGGCGAGGATCTCGTCGAGGTCCCGGCCGGTCAGGGCGGCCTGGATGGTCAGCAGGTTGGAGACGCCGGGCTTGTTCTCCCGGTCGAAGGCGATCACCGTGTCGGTGTCGGTGACGGCCGAGCGGATCTTCTTGGCCGACGCCTTGGGGTCGTCGAGCAGGTTGATCAGGCCCTTGTCCGAGTCGGCGGACTTGCTCATCTTGGCGGTCGGGTTCTGCAGGTCGTAGATCTTGGCGAAGTCCTCCACGATGTGTGCGCGCGGCACCTTCAGCGCGCGGCCGTAGCGCTTGTTGAAGCGCTGCGCCAAGTCCCGGGTCAGTTCCAGGTGCTGACGCTGGTCCTCGCCCACCGGGACGTCGTCGACCTGGAAGGCCAGGATGTCGGCGGCCATCAGGATCGGGTAGGTGAACAGCCCCACCCCTGCCGCGTCCTGCCCGGACTTGGCGCTCTTGTCCTTGAACTGCGTCATCCGGCTGGCCTCGCCGAAACCGGTGAGGCAGGTCAGCACCCAGGTGAGCTGCGCGATCTCCGGGACGTGCGACTGGACGTAGAGCGTGGCCCGCTGCGGATCCACACCCACGGCCAGCAGCTGAGCCACCGCGCGCAGCGTCCGCTCACGCAGCTGCGCGGGATCCTGCGGCACGGTGATCGCATGCATGTCCGGGATGAAGTAGTAGGCCTCGTCGAACTGGTCCTGCAGCGCCACCCACTGCCGCACCGCACCGAGGTAGTTGCCGAGATGGAAGGAATCGCTGGTGGGCTGGATTCCGGAGAGCACCCGGCGCGGCTGCGGAGTCGGTGTCGAATCGGTGGTCATAGGCCTGATTCTCTCAAAGCCGCCGCGCGCCGCGGCGGGCAGGTCAGGAACCGAAGACGACGCTGACCGGGGCGTGGTCGGACCAGCGCAGGTTGTAGGCATCGGCCCGGTCCACCCAGGTCCGGCGGGTGCGGGCGGCGAGTTGCGGGGTGGCCAGGTGGTAGTCGATGCGCCAGCCGGCATCGTTGTCGAAGGCCTTGCCGCGCCACGACCACCAGGCGTACGGGCCGGGGACGTCGCCGTGGTGTTCACGCGCCACATCCACCCAGCCGCCGGCCAGCCGGGCGGCGACCCACTCCCGTTCATGCGGCAGGAAGCCGGCGTTCTTCCGGTTGCCCTTCCAGTTCTTGATGTCGCGTTCGTCGGGGGCGATGTTCCAGTCCCCGGCGACCACCGCCGCACGCCCGGAGGCGAGGAGCCCGTCCAGGTAGGGGCCGAACTCGTCGAGGAAGCGCAGCTTCTCCTCGTACTTGGCGACGTCCTTCGGGTCCTCGGTGAGCGCGGCGCCGGTCGGCAGATAGAGGCTGCCGACGGTCACGGTCTGCCCGTCGTGGTCGACGTCGGCCTCCAGGTAGCGGCCGAGACCGTCGAACTCGTCGCTGCCGAAGCCGATCCGCACGGCGGCCGGCTCGGTCCGGGTGAGCAGGCCGACGCCCGCATGCCCGGCCACCGACGACTCGGTCATGACCAGCTGCCAGCCGTCGTCGAGGGCCGGCGCGAGGGCTTTACGGGCGAGTTTCTCGCTGGCCCGGATCTCCTGCAGCAGCACCACATCCGGGGCGGCGGCGGTCAGCCAGGGCAACATGCCCGGGTTGTCGTCGTTGCGCTGCTTCACGGCGGCGCGGACGCCGTTGACGTTGATGGTGGTGACGGTGAATCCGGATGTTTGAGCGCTCACGAGGACCCACCGTAGCCGCCGGTCGGCACCGGCTCCTCGTGCAGGTCCTGCGCGGCCCAGCGACGGCCGACGGCCACCGCCGCGACCAGCACCGCCACCCCGGCGAGCGCCAGTGCGGCACCGGCCAGCGCCGGCGCCCGGTAGCCGTAGCCGGCGGCCACCACCACCCCGCCGATCCACGCCCCGAGCGCATTGGCCACGTTCAGGGCCGAGTGGTTGAGGGCGGCGGCGATGGTCTGCGCCTGCTTGGCCACATCCATCAGCCGGGTCTGCAGACCGGGGATGGCGCTCGAACCGGCGCAGCCGATGAAGAAGGTCACCACCACCGCCGGCCAGCCGGTGCTCACCAGCGCCGCGAACAGCACCAGTGCCGCGGCGGTGGCGAGCATGCCCAGACCGATCGCCTTGTCTCCGAGCGTGTCCGCGAGCCGGCCGCCCACGTAGTTGCCGGTGACCATGCCGGCGCCGAACATCGCCAACGCCACCGGCACCACCGACTCGGGCAGGTGCCCGAGTGAGGTGAGCGCCGAATTGAGGAAGGTGTAGAAGGCGAAGAAGCCGCCGAATCCCACGGCCCCGACCAGCAGCGTCAGCCAGATCTGGCCGGTGCGAAGGCCGCGCAGTTCGGTGCGTGGATCCGAGGTGGGCATGTCGTGCAGCGCCGGCAGCACCCACCAGAGGGCGATCACCGTGATCGCGCCGATGATCACCACCAACGCGATCGCAGCGCGCCAGCCGATGTGCTGACCCAGCCAGGTCGCCACCGGCACACCCACCACATTGGCCACCGACAGACCCATCATCATCTGGCCGACGGCCTGGGCGCGTCGACCCGGACCGGCGAGATGCGCCGCCACCAGCGCACCGACCCCGAAGTAGGCGCCGTGCGGCAGTCCGGCGACGAACCGCGCCGCCATCACCGTCTCGTAGTTCGGGGCGATCAGGCTCAGCGCGTTGCCCAGTGTGAAGGCCACCATCAGGCCGATCAGCAGCACCCGCCGCGGCACCCGCGCGGCGAGGACCGCGATCAACGGTGCGCCCACCACCACGCCGAGGGCGTACATGGAGATCAGGCCGGCGGCGGTGGGCTCGGTGACGTTCAGGTCCTCGGCGATGTCGGGCAACAGCCCCATCGCGACGAATTCGGTGGTGCCGATGCCGAAGCCGCCGAGGGCCAGCACCAGCAGCACCAGTCCCACCCGATGGGACCGATGCCGCGGCGCCGGTCCGGCGGAGGGCGACGAGCGGCCCGGAGAAGAGCGGCCCGGAGAAGACGAAGAGCTCACCAGAACCTCAACGCCGGGCCCGCCGTCAACGATTCCCCGGCCGAACGATGTGCGTCCCGGACGGGACGGAACCGGTCAGGCCTTCAGGGCGGCCTGCAGGTTCTCGTCGAGGGTGGCCAGGAACTCCTCGGTGGTGAGGAACTTCTGGTCGCCGCCGACCAGCAGCGCCAGGTCCTTGGTCATCTTGCCCGACTCCACGGTCTTGATGACCACGTCTTCGAGCTTCTCGGCGAACTCGCGCACCTCGGGGGTGTTGTCGAGCTTGCCGCGGTGATCGAGGCCGCGGGTCCACGCGAAGATC
This sequence comes from Gordonia sp. VNK21, assembly GCF_046098115.1. Taxonomy (NCBI): domain Bacteria; kingdom Bacillati; phylum Actinomycetota; class Actinomycetes; order Mycobacteriales; family Gordoniaceae; genus Gordonia; species Gordonia sp. VNK21. Next base: position 177,462 of record NZ_JBJURU010000007.1, read on the forward strand.
GAGGCGATCGGGTTGGTGGAGGTGGGCTTGCCCTGCTGGTGCTGCCGGTAGTGCCGGGTGACCGTGCCGTGCGCGGCCTCGGCCTCACAGGTCTTGCCGTCCGGGGTGAGCAGCACGGAGGTCATCAGACCCAGCGAGCCGTACCCCTGGGCGACGGTGTCGGACTGGACGTCGCCGTCGTAGTTCTTACACGCCCAGACGTAGCCGCCCTCCCACTTGAGCGAGGAGGCCACCATGTCGTCAATCAGCCGGTGCTCGTAGTGCAGGCCGGCCGCGTCGAACTGGCTCTTGAACTCGCGGTCGAAGACGTCCTGGAAGATGTCCTTGAAGGCGCCGTCGTAGGCCTTGAGGATGGTGTTCTTGGTGGACAGGTACACCGGGTAGTTGCGCTGCAGGCCGTAGTTGAACGACGCCCGCGCGAAGTCCTCGATGGACTTGTTGAAGTTGTACATGCCCATCACGACGCCGCCCTCGTCGGGGATCTTGACGATCTCGTGCTCGATCGGCGCGGAGCCGTCGTCGGGCGTGTAGGTGATGGTGACGGTGCCGCCGGCGGGCACCTTGAAGTCGGTGGCGCGGTACTGGTCGCCGAAGGCGTGACGGCCGATGACCACCGGCTTGGTCCAGCCGGGCACCAGGCGCGGCACATTGGAGATGATGATCGGCGAGCGGAAGATGGTGCCGCCGAGGATGTTCCGGATGGTTCCGTTGGGCGAACGCCACATCTTCTTGAGGCCGAATTCTTCGACGCGGGCCTCGTCGGGCGTGATGGTGGCGCATTTGACGCCCACGCCGTGCTTCTGGATGGCGTGCGCCGCGTCGACGGTCACCTGGTCGTCGGTGGCATCGCGGTACTCGATACCCAGGTCGTAGTAATCAAGGTTGACGTCCAGGTACGGATGGATCAGCTTTTCCTTGATGAACTGCCAGATGATCCTGGTCATCTCGTCGCCGTCGAGCTCTACGACGGTGCCTTCAACCTTGATCTTGCCCATATGGCTCGGTGCCCTCCTCGGCGTCGGCCGCGCTCGGGTAATGACGCGACTCCTCACGGTGCCGGATAGTGCTGCGGATTGCGCAGCAGTCCGGCCTCAAACCTAGTACGAGTTCCCGCTCCGCGTTGAACAGGTCCAAACAGAACGCTCGTACTGTTTGATGACCAGCATATCCCACATCACACCCCGGAGTCCGCTTACCGAACAGTCAGGTGCGGTCATGTCGCAGGTTCACCCGACGGTTGTGCGGCGGGCTCGGCCCCCGGCTGCGGCGACGCACCGGATCCGGCCTGCGGCGGCGCGTCCGGCGACGGTGAGACGGCCTCGCCGCCGGCATCCGGCGGGCCGGCCCCCGCGTCCCCGCCGTCACCGGCGGACTCGTCGTCACCGGCGTTCGCCTCGGGGTCGCCGAGATTTCCGCCGTTGTTGCCCAGAGTGTCGCCGATGTCACCGTCCGGGTTGTCGTGCTCCCCGCTGTTGCCGGCCCCGCTGTTGCCCTCCCCGCTGCGGTCGTCGCTGCTGCGGTCGTCCCCGCTGTGGTCGTCCCGGCCGTCACCGGCCCCGACGGCGAGTTCCGCCGCCGGCCTCGGCGCGGCGTCCTCGTCGGGCGATCCGCCGCCGGCCGCGGTGGCCGTCGTGGCCGCCGGGCAGGTCTGCGGGTGGCCCCAGTTGAGCGAGTCGCACTCGTCCAGTCCCAGGATCACCGGGCGGGTGCCGCTCAGGACACCGCGCACGGGGTCGAGCAGCGGTGTGAGCCGCCGCTGGTCGCGCACCAGCGACAGCTGTGCGCGCCGGTACGCCGCGGCGTTGAACGGCGCCTTGAGGAAGCTGAGCGCGCTGCCGCCGAAGACCGCGGCGTCGTTGCGCAGACCGTCCCCGTCCAGGGTCACCAGGTGGGTCAGCAGGTCGGCGACGGCCAGCAGATCCGGAACGTGGGCACCGGCGTAGCCGATGTACGGCAGCGGCGGCAGCACGTTCAGGATCGGGGCCAGGTACTGCTGCAGATCACCGAGGTCGGCGTGCGGGAGGACGCCGTTGACGTTGAGCAGTCGGCGCAGCGATGCGTACAGGTCGATGTCCCGGTCGATCAGGACGACGTCGTCGAGGGTCAGTCCCACCAGCCCGAGGGCGGATCCGGCGAGGGTTGCGCCCAGCTCCCCCATCGCCGATCCGTCGTCGACGAAGCAGGTGGTGGTGTTGCCGACCGTGGTGATGCTGGTGCAGATCGGCTCGGTGCCCGGCTGTCCCAGATTGTCCGCGTCGGAGTGCTGCATCAGCGTGCGCGGATACATCCCGTGCCGGGTGGTCAGGAAGCCCACCAGCGAGTCGAGCGCCCCGAGCGGGTCGTGCAGCGGATCGGCCAGGTCGCAGATGCCGTCGCTCTGCCAGCAATAGGTGGTCACCGGGATGTCGCCGAAGCCACCGGGGCGCGCCCCGGCCAGGGTCAGTCCCGGGACGATTCCGGGCAGCGCCAGTTCGACGCCGCGGCTCGACTCCGGGCCGTCGCGCCGGGGATCGGAGTAGAGGGTGCCCGAGACCCCGGTCTTGCTCACCGCGTACTCCCGGCCGTCCGGCCCGGTCACCGAGCCGTCGGTGTCGGTGGCCAGGCCGTTGAGGACGTCGCCGGCGATGCGGGCGCCCTGCGAATAGCCGATGATCGCCACAGGCCTGCCCGCGCAGGCGGCCTGATACTCCTCGAGTGCCGCGTAGGTGGCGGCGGTGCCCTTGGCGACGTCGTCGTCGTACCCGACGGATCCGAGCGGCCACAGGGTGGTCGCGTAGTCCGCCGGATCCTCCGACACGTTGATCACCCGGTAGCCGTCGTCCCGGTACCGGTCGGACACCCCGCGCAGCGCGATCGCGTCCGGATCGTTGGTGCCGGCCACCACGATCGCCGCACCGGTGCCGCACTCGTCGTCGTCGGCCATCGCGACGCCGCCGGGCAGGACGACGGCCACGGCCACGGCCAGAACCGCCGCCACGGCCGCAGCCGCCCGGGTGGCGAACGGTCGTGTGCCGTCGTGCCGCCGGAGACGGCCCCGTCGAGACTGGTGGTGCTGTGCTGAACTCATCGGATCCCCCGATCCGCAGCGGTCGGGCTGTGACCGCTTGCTGGGCCCATCGTGGTGCGGCTCCGTCGCCCCGCGCAGCGCTCCGGACGCCGATTGGTCCGATCGCGTGACAGAGATCGATCCGTTGTCGAATCCCCGGCGGATCGCGATGCCCGATTCGCCCGGCTCAATAACATGCACGCCCGGGTCCGCGAGACTTTTGTGCACGCCGATTACGGCGTTAACGGGGCCGTCAAGCGGTGCTATATCCTCGACTGCAGGTCATGAGTGTCAGCATCGAGCCCCGGCTTGCTGTCCGGCAACCCTCCAACCGCGGTGGGGTGCTCCGGGTGATGACCTGGTCGCGACAAGCCGTCGCGGCAAGCGCGGGTCCGCAGGTCGGACCCCACCTCCCGGGCGTGAGCCCGGCCGACCAGAAAGCGATTGACGACTGATGTCCGACACCAGCAACTGGAGCTTCGAGACTCTGCAGGTGCACGCCGGCCAGGTGGTTCCCGACACCAACGCCCGGGCGCTGCCGATCTACCAGACCACGTCGTATGTCTTCAACGACACCGACCATGCGGCCAACCTGTTCGCCCTGGCCGAGCCGGGCAACATCTACACCCGCATCATGAACCCGACGCAGGATGCGGTCGAGCAGCGGCTGGCCGCGCTCGGCGGCGGTGTGGCGGCGCTGCTGGTGGCCTCCGGCCAGGCGGCGACCACCTACGCCATCCTGAACATCGTCGAGGCCGGCGGCCACGTCGTCTCCAGCCCGCGCATCTACGGCGGCACCTACAACCTGTTCCAGCACACGCTGCCCAAGTTCGGCATCGAGGTGACCTTCGTCGAGGACCCGGACGACCTGGAGTCGTGGCGTGCGGCGATCAAGCCGAACACCCGCGCACTGTTCGGTGAGACCATCGCCAACCCGCACAATCAGATCCTCGACATCGAGGGCGTGGCCGAGGTGGCGCACAGCAACTCGCTGCCGCTGATCGTCGACAACACGGTCGCCACCCCGTACCTGGTCAAGCCCTTCGAGCACGGCGCCGACATCGTCGTGCATTCGGCCACCAAGTACATCGGCGGGCACGGCACCGCGATCGGCGGCGTGATCATCGACGGCGGCACCTTCGACTGGCGCGTCCAGCGCGACGGTCAGGACCTGTTCCCCGGCTTCACCACCCCGGATCCGAGCTACAACGGCGTCGTCTTCGCCGACCTCGGTGCTCCGGCGTACGCGCTCAAGGCGCGCACTCAGCTGCTGCGCGACACCGGTGCGGCCGTCTCGCCGTTCAACGCCTTCCTGCTGGCCCAGGGCATCGAGACGCTGAGCCTGCGGGTGGAGCGGCATGTGGCCAACGCCCAGCGCGTGGCCGAGTTCCTCGAGGCGCACCCGCAGGTCACCTCGGTCTCGTACGCCGGTCTCCCGTCCTCGCCGTACTACGAGCGCGGCCAGAAGCTGGCGCCGAAGGGGCAGGGCGCCGTGATCGGCTTCGAGATCGAGGGCGGTGTGGAGGCCGGCAAGAAGTTCGTGAACGCGCTGACCCTGCACAGCCATGTGGCCAACATCGGCGACGTCCGCTCGCTGGTCATCCACCCGGCGTCGACCACCCACAGCCAGCTCTCCGCCGAGGAGCAGCTGGCCGCGGGTGTGACCCCGGGTCTGGTGCGCCTGGCCGTGGGCATCGAGAACATCGACGACATCCTGGCCGACCTCGAGCAGGGCTTCGCCGCCGCCAAGGCCTGAGGCGCATCGTGATCAGCCCATCACACGGAGACGGCCGGTGTCGTTGAGCATCGACCCGATCACCACGGTCGACGGCCCCGACTGGACCACCGGTCCGGACGGGGCCGAGACCTCGGTCGCCATCGGCGATCTGACACTGGAGAACGGCGCGGTGCTGCCGGACGCCTCCATCACCTTCCAGCGCTGGGGTACGCCGAACGCCGCGCGCGACAACATCGTGCTCGCCCTGCACGCGCTGACCGGCAACTCGCATGTGGCCGGTCCGGCCAACGAGCGTTTCCTGATGCCGGGCTGGTGGGACGGCCTGGTCGGGCCGGGGTGCGCGGTGGACACCGATGAATGGTGCGTACTGGCGCCGAATGCGATCGGCGGCTGCTACGGATCCACCGGACCGTCGAGTATCGCCCCGGACGGCCGCCCGTGGGGCTCACGTTTCCCGAGGCTGACGGTCCGCGATCTGGTGCGCTCGGAGGCGATCGCGCTCGAGCGTCTCGGCGTCTCCCGCGTGGCCGCGGTGGCCGGCGGATCGATGGGCGGAGCGCGCGCGCTCGAGTGGCTGATCATGTATCCGGAGCTGGTGGACGCCGGCCTGGTGCTGGCGGTGGGCGCCCGGGCGTCGGCCGATCAGATCGGCACCCAGACCACCCAGATCGCGGCGATCACCGCGGATCCGGACTGGCAGGGCGGCGACTATCACGGCACCGGGCGCGCCCCGATGACCGGGATGGGGATCGCCCGCCGGATCGCACATCTGGCCTACCGCAGCGACCGCGAGCTGGACGAGCGCTTCGAGAACTCGCCGCAGGGCGACGAGGACCCGCTGGTCGACGGCCGCTTCTCGGTGCAGAGCTACCTGGAGTACCAGGCCGACAAGCTCACCAAACGGTTCGATCCGGCCAGCTATGTGGCCCTGACCGAGGTGCTCAACAGCCACGACGTGGGGCGTGACCGGGGCGGCGTGCAGGCGGTGCTGAACGCCTCCACGGTGCCGGTGGTGGTCGGCGGAATCGACTCCGACCGGCTGTATCCGCTCTACCAGCAGGTGGAGCTGGCCGAACAGCTCGGCGGCGCCGTCGACGGGCTGCGCGTGGTGCATTCGGCGAGCGGTCACGACGGCTTCCTCACCGAGTTCGAGCCGATCCGGGTACTGCTCACCGACACCATGGCACTGGCCCGCCGGCTCCGGGCCTGACAGCCCCGGGCTTGGCGGCCCTGTTCGTGCGGCCCTGTTGGTGCGGCGCGGTTACGCGGTGGCCGTCACGCGGTGCCCAGCGAGTCGATCGACGTCGCCAGCCAGATCACCAGCACTCCCATCGAGGCCATCGCTCCGATGTCGAAGGGCCGGCTGCGCACTTGCAGCAGACCGGCGCGTTCGCTGGGCAGCAGCGCCCGCAGGACCGCGCCGAGCAGCAGGGCCGCACCGAAGACGAAGGCGCCGCGGCGCCAGCGGTCGATGATGACCAGGATCGCCGCCACCGCGACCACCGCCAGGACCGCGAAGAACGGGATCTGGCGGAGGATGCGGGCCCGGCGTTCGGACTGCCGGGCCGCGGCGGCGCTCGCGGTCACTGCCGGCTCGCCTCCAGCTGCTGTTCGGCTCGCTCGACGACGTTGACGAGCAGGAACGCCCGGGTGAGCGGGCCCACCCCGCCGGGGTTCGGGGAGACGGCGCCGGCCACCTCCCACACGTCGGGGGCGACGTCGCCGGTGAGCCCGGATTCGGTGCGGCTCACGCCCACGTCGATGACCGCGGCGCCCGGCTTGACCATGTCGGCGGTGATCAGGTGCGGTACACCGGCGGCACCGATCACGATGTCGGCGCGGCGCACCTCGGCGGCCAGGTCCCGGGTGCCGGTGTGGCACAGGGTGACGGTGGCGTTCTCGCTGCGGCGGGTCAGCAGCAGCCCGATCGGGCGGCCGATGGTGACGCCGCGGCCGACCACGGTCACGTGCGCGCCGTCGAGCGGAATGTCGTACCGGCGGAGCAGGTGGATCACCCCGCGCGGGGTGCACGGCAGCGTCGACTCCTTGCCCAGGACCAGCCGTCCCAGGTTGATCGGGTGCAGGCCGTCGGCGTCCTTCTCCGGCGCGATCCGCTCGAGGGCGGCGTTCTCGTCGAGGTGCTTGGGCAGCGGCAGCTGCACGATGTAGCCGGTGCAGGCCGGGTCGGCGTTGAGCTCGTCGATCGCGGCGTTGAGCTGCTCGGTGGTCGCGTCGGCCGGCAGGTCCTTGCGGATGGAGGCGACGCCGATCTTCGCGCAGTCGGCGTGCTTGCCCTTGACGTACGAATGCGAGCCCGGGTCGTCGCCGACGAGCACCGTGCCCAGGCCGGGCGTGATGCCGGCCGCGCGCAGCGCATCGACGCGCGCCTTCAGGTCGGTGAAGATTTCGTCGCGGGTGAGCTTGCCGTCCAGTCGAATCGCCGTCACGGCTTCCTATTGTTCCACTTCTCCCCCGCCGAACGCACAACGGCGCTCCGGCCGCCCCGTCCGGCCGGGATGTCGGTCGTACATGTGCTTTCGTCGGCAACCGCAGAAGCACTGTCCGAAGCCCGGGATAGCGTGCGGCTGTATCCCACCAGGAGGACCATGATGAGTATCGCCGAGGCGACCAAGGCGCTGGCGCAGAAGATCCGCAATAGCAAGAGCCGTATCGAGACCGAGGAGGCGACGAAGAACGCCTTCATCATGCCGTTCATCTCCAACGTCCTCGGCTACGACGTCTTCGATCCGGCAGAGGTGGTGCCAGAGTTCACGGCCGATGTCGGGCTGAAGAAGGGCGAGAAGGTCGACTACGCGATCTTCCACAACGGCGAGGTACAGATCCTCATCGAGTGCAAGCCGATCGGCGCCGCGCTCGATCTCAAGTACGCCAGCCAGCTCTTCCGGTACTTCTCGGTCACATCGGCGCGTATCGCGATTCTGACGAACGGCCAGGAGTACCAGGTATTCACAGACGGCGACCTTCCGAACCGCATGGATGATCGGCCGTTCCTGGTCTTCGATCTTCTCGACCTGGACCGCGGCCTCCTGCCGGAGGTCCAGAAGCTCGCCAAGGACTCCTTCGACCTGGACTCGGTGATCAACGCCGCGCAGGAACTCAAATACGTCGGCGGCATCCGCAGAGTGCTCGCCAACGAGGTGAAGGAACCATCGGACGAGTGGGTGCGCTACTTCGTCTCGCGCGTGTACGACGGCAAGGCGACTCAGAAGGTGGTCGACCAGTTCCGTCCGCTCGTCGCGCAGGCACTGAGTCAGTACATCGGCGCCCAGGTCAATGATCGTCTGAAGACCGCCCTGGGCGACGATGCGGCAGTCGGCGACATCGACGTACCGGAGGTGCGCGCCCAGCAACCCTCAGAAGCCGCGACGAGCGAGGCGGCGCCGAAGCCGGAGACAGATCCCGACATCGTGACCACCGAGGAGGAACTCGAAGGCTTCAACATCGTCCGGGCGATCGCAGTCGCCGAGGTGGGTCCCGAACGGGTCACTTACCGGGATGCGAAGAACTACTTCGCAATCCTTCTCGACGACAACAACCGGAAGCCGATCATCCGGCTCCACCTCAACGGCAAGAACGTCAAGTTCGTCACCACCTTTGAACACGGCAAGGACGGAACCCGGCACGACATCGAGTCGGTCGTCGACATCTACACCGTCGCCGACGAGATCAGGAAGACGGTGCGCAGCTACCAATAGCCGCGCCGGGGGGTGAGCGCAGAGCGGCCCGTAGACTCGGCTTCCATGTTCCGGATCGTGTATTTCCAGCCCTGCATTCCGCCGAACACCGGAAACGCCATCCGGATCGCGGCGAACACCGGCTGCGAACTGCACCTGATCGAGCCGCTCGGGTTCTCGCTGTCCGACGCCCAGGTCAAGCGCGCGGGCCTGGACTATCACGAGATGGCCATGGTGACGGTGCATCCGGACCTGCCGACCGCGTGGGAGAAGCTGAAGCCGGAACGCGTCTTCGCGTTCACCGCACACGCCTCGCGCTTCCACACCGACGTCGCCTATCGCGAGGGCGATGTGCTGCTGTTCGGTCCCGAACCCACCGGGCTGCCCGGCGACGTACTCGACGATCCGCAGGTCACCGACAGGCTGCGGATCCCGATGCTGGCCGGCCGGCGGTCGATGAATCTGGCGAACGCCACCAGCGTCGCGCTCTACGAGGCCTGGCGCCAGCACGGATTCGACGGCGCAGTCTGACCCACCCTCTCGCACAGAAATTTCGGCACTGAAGTGTGGATCTGATCCACACTTCAGTGCCGAAATTTCTTCTGCGCCCCGGGGTCGCGGGTTCATGCACGCCGAGACCATCCGGGAGCCGCCGTAATGACGTACACCGTGTACGATTACTTTGTCGTACACGGTGTACGACTTCGTGCACCGAGCCCTCTCCGTGCTGCGCGGCGCCAGCTGCGCGCCGACAGGCGGATCGCACCCTAAGGAGAATCGCAGTGGCTTCCCCGTCCACCAGTTCCGTATCCACCATTCCTCGCACCGTCTACAAACCCGAGCACGAACAGTTCCGGGAGACCGTCGCCGGCTTCATCGCGACCACCGTCGCACCGAACTTCGAGGACTGGGAGGCGGCGAAGATCGTCGACCGGGAGATGTTCAGCGCCGCCGGAGCGGCCGGCCTGCTCCTGTTCCCCACTCCCGAGTCGTACGGCGGCGCCGGAGTCGACGACTTCCGCTTCAACGCCGTCCTCGACGAGGAGTTCGCGCGGTCGGGCCTCGGCGGCGCCGGGCTCGGACTGGCCCTGCAGAACGACGTCATCGGACCGTACATGCTCGACCTGACCGATGACGAGCAGAAGAGCCGGTGGCTGCCCGGAATGACGGCCGGCACGATCATCGGCGCCATCGCGATGACCGAACCGGGAACCGGCAGCGATCTGTCCGGAATCAAGACCCGGGCAGTGCGCGACGGCGACCACTACGTTCTCAACGGCGCCAAGACCTTCATCTCCAACGGGCAGAACTCCGATCTGGTGATCGTGGCGGCGCGGACCGGGGACAACCCGCACAAGGGACTCACCCTGCTGGCGGTCGAGGCCGGCACGCCCGGATTCGAGAAGGGGCGCAATCTCGACAAGCTCGGCCTGCACTCGCAGGACACCAGCGAACTCAGCTTCACCGATGTCCGGGTACCGGTCGCCAATCGCCTCGGCGAGGAAGGCGAGGGCTTCTACCAGCTGATGCGCAACCTTCCCCAGGAGCGCCTGTCGCTGGCGGTGACGGCAGTCTCCGCAGCCGAGGGCACCCTGGCGCGCACCCTCGCCTACGTTGCCGAGCGGCATGCCTTCGGCGTGCCGATCGGCTCCTTCCAGAACAGCCGCTTCCTGCTGGCCGAGCTGACCACCGAAGTGGAGATCGCGCGAGTCTACGTCGACCGATGCGTCGAGCTGCACACCCGCCGTGAGCTGACGGCGGTCCAGGCGGCCAAGGCCAAGTGGTGGGCCTCCGAGCTCCAGATGCGGGTGGCCGATCGCTGCCTCCAACTGCACGGCGGCTACGGCTACATGCGCGAGTACCAGGTCAGCCGGGACTTCGCCGACGCGCGGATCCAGTCGATCTACGGTGGCACCACCGAGATCATGAAAGAGATCATCGGCAAGTCGCTGGGCTTCTGATCACAACAGACGGCGCCGGTGCGGCGGATACGAATCCACCGCACCGGCGCCGTCGTCGTCCGAGAACAGTTCAGCGCGAACCGTTCAGCGCGCGAGACGTTCGGTGGCCTTACTGGTCCCCTCCTTGATCCGGGCCAGCCCCTCGGCGATCCGGCGGGTGAAGAGTCCCCGTTGCACCAGATCGTGGGTGACGCGCAGTTCGTACGCGGTGGCCCCGATGTGATCCATGTTCTGAGCGCGCAGGGCCACCTCCTTGAGGACCGTCGTCAGTTCCGAGCCGTTCTCGGCGATCTGCTTGGCCAGCCGCAGGGCGTTCTCACGCAGTGTCCCGGGCTCGACCACCTCGTCGACGAGGCCCACGCGCAACGCCTCCTCCGCGGTGATCGGATCGCCGGTGAAGAGCATCCGCCGGGCGCGCTGGGTGTTCATCTTCGCGAGCATCGCGTGGTAGAAGCCGTTCATCGCGTACTTGACCTGCGTCGAGCCGAACGCCGCATTGGCCGAGGCGATCGTGATGTCGCACATGTTGGCCACGTCCATGCCGTAGCCCGGCGCGACACCGGCCACCGCGGCCACGGTCGGCTTGCGATAGTCGTAGATCGCGACCATCAGCGCCAGAGCGAGGTCCGTGAACTCGGTGCGGTCGCCGCCCTGCGTCCCCTGCAGCACATCGAGCGCCCATCCGGAGCAGAAGTAGTCTTCGTTGCCGATGATGAGCACGGCGGCCACCTCGTCGTCGTAGGCCCACCCCTCGAGAGCAGCGATGATCTCCCGATGCAGTTCCCAGCCGAGCGCATTGCGCTTCTGCGGGTGGTTGAGCTGGAGGATCCCGACGCCGTCCTCAACAGAGGTCAACAGGTACTGGTATTCAGGCATGGCCCTTCTTCCTTCGGAGTGCGCGGATCATCGAATCGATCCGGATGAACACGGATGGGCCCGGAGCCGATCATCCGTAGGTAAATCATACAATGTGTTTGATTTATTGGGGGGGTTCTACGTCCGGATTCGCTGCGCGCAGGCGAAGTCTGCCTACAATCGTCGAACCCACAGGAGGTCCCCCATCGACAGTCAGCAGCGGCGACGGCAGATCGTGCAGGTCGCGGCATCCGCATTCTCCCGCCGCGGCTACCAGCAGATCACCCTCAAGGACATCGCCGCCGGCGCCGGGATCTCGGCGCCCGCCCTGTACAAACACTTCACCGGCAAGGGCGAGATCCTGCAGGCCGTGATCGACTCGGAGCTCACCGACGTCTGCCACGTCGTGACGCAGGCCGGGCAGCCCGGCGCGTCCGACGCGGACTTCGCCGAGCGGCTGGCCCAGTCAGCCGTCGAGCACCGCGATCTATGGATCATCGTGCACCGGGATCTGCAGAATCTGAGCGACGATGCCCAGGCGGCCACGCGTGCACAGCTGCGCACGATCCAGGAGACCATCCGGCACCACCTCGCGGTCTCCCGGCCGGACGCCGGCCCGGACGATCTCGATCTGAGGGCCCGGGCGGCCGTCGCCTGCCTGGCCGCCCCCTCGGAGTATCCACAGAAGAACACCGACACCGCACTCATCCGGAACATCGCTGCGGCGGTGTCGACGATCTTCACCCTGCATCGCCGGACGGATCCCGCACCGGACATGCGAACGGCACCGCTCCCGCCGTTCCAGCCGCAGGTCTCGCGCCGCGAACGCCTCCTCGTCGCCGCCGCCCAGCTGTTCGCGATGCACGGCTACGACGCGGTGAGTCTGGCCGACATCGGCGAGGCGGTAGGCATGTCGGGTCCGAGCATCTACTCACACTTCGACACCAAGAGCGAGATCCTCGAGACGCTGATGCGCCGGGCGGTGGGCTGGATCGAGTTCGACCGCGGCCTGGCCTTCTCCGAATCGACCGATCCCGCCGAGGTGGTCACGATCTGGCTGCACCGCTACGCGCAGATGGCCATCAGCCACCACAGTCTGTTCGTGATCTACACGAACGAAGGCCCCCATCTGCCCGACTCGGATCGCCGGTGGGTGGAGCGATCCCATCGCGACTACGTTCAGTCCTGGGCCACGCTCATCGCGGATGTGCGCGGCTGCAAGGACGTCTCGGCCCGGATTCTGGCGTCCTGCGCGCTGAGCATCATCAATGAGCTGTCCGGGCATCCTCGCGCGCCGGCAGAACCCGGCTACGGCGAGGTGCTCGCCAACCTCACCGCAGATCTCGTGAGGTCGACGAGCACCTCGCCGTAGCCGCGCGATTCACCGCCGCTCGCGCCAGTCGCCCCGGCCGAGCAGCGAAAGCAGATACTGGCCCCCGACCCGTCCGTCACGCGGCGGCAGCGCCCCGTACTGGCGCATCATGTCCGAGATCTCGTACTGCGCCAGGTAATTCGACAGCAGCCCGTCGGTGAAGCCGAGGAAGATGTCGCAGCCGTAGGTGACGGCGCGCTGATCGGTGCCGAACTTCGGCGGCGCCGTCGCAGTCTGCTGGAAGAGGTACAGTGCCCGGCCGTCCGCCGGCGCCGTGAACAGTTGCACCTCTTCGAATTCCACGTCGGGCATCACCTGCCAGATGGTGTCGATGTACCCGCGCAGCGCGGCGTGCCCGTCGATCTCCTGCGGCCAGAAGACCGTGTCGTTCCAGTGGATGTCGGGATGCGTCAGCTCCAGGACCCGATCGGTCTCATGCGAGTTCCAGGCGGCCTCCCAGCGCGTACCGAAGTCCCGGAAGAAGGCGTCGTCGGTCATCACTGGCCCAGCTTCTTGTAGGCGGCGCCGATGCGGTCGACGACGCTGTCGTGCCAGATCACCTCGCGGTAGGCGAGCGTCTCGTACGTGAGCGCACTGATCGGGTCCATCGCCGGCGACCGGAGCATCATCTCCTTGTTGTTGGCGGCCGATTCGGTCGTGGTCTCGGCAATCGACTCGGCCAGACGGGTCGCCTCGGCCACCACGGTGCCGGTCGGGACTAGGCGGTCGAGCAGACCGATGCGGGCGGCCTCGGCCGCGTCGATCCGGTCACCGGAGAGCGTGAGCAGCTTCGCCTGACTCAGACCGACGATCTTCCACAGCGGCGAGAAGTACGGCGTCAGCCCCATCTTGATCTGAGGGAATCCCATCACGACGTTCTCGGCGCCGATCCGGATGTCGCAGAACACCGCGATGTCGCAGCCACCGCCGAGCGCCGGTCCGCCGACTGCCGCGATGGTGGGCTTGGCGTAGTCGAGCAGGGTGCCGTACGCACGCAGACAGGCCTTCGAGTACGCATCCCGACGCTCCTTGTTGGTGAACATCGACTGCAGCTTCAGATCCAGGCCGGCACAGAAGACGTCCTCGCCGCCGGTGATCACCACGCAGGCGACGTCGTCGTTCTCCCGCCAATCGTCGAGGCAGTCGCTCAGGTCGGCGAACAGCTCGAGGCTGAGCGCATTGCGGCGTTCGTAGCGGCTGAAGGCGATCGTTCCCACGCCGTTCTCGATCGTCGCAGTGATCTCCGTATAGCTCTTCATCTCACTCCTTGGTTAATTCATATTCGACCGATTGTCACCTCGGTGGACGAGATGGTCTCGCGTCATCACCAGTAGTATGCGACAGAAATCGCGGTTTGTCGAACATCGTGTTTGATCTTTGGTGAATCTCAGTTAGGGTGACTGATATCTCACTGACGCCAACTCGAGGACTCGTACATGACAACGATCGGAAGCTCACTCAGTTACTCCGCGGCGCGTACCCCCGACGCTCCGGCCCTGTGCTGCGGCGAGCAGCGACTCTCCTACCGCGAGCTCGACGAGGTCGTGAACCGGCTGGCCCGCGGCTTCGCCGACCACGGCCTGTCCAAGGGCGACCGGTGTGTTCTGGTCAGCGGGAACAGCATCGAGTTCGTCCTGGCCTTCTACGCGGCCGCCCGGCTCGGTGCCATCGTGGTCCCGGTGAATCCGCAGTCGGCCGCTCCGGAGATCGCGCACATCGTGAGCGATTCGGGGGCGGCGATGGTCCTCTCCGAGCCCGGTCCCGCGGCCGCCGTCGACGAGGCTCTGGCTCACCTCGGTACGGCGGGGACCGTCACGCGTCTGTTGCTCGGCCCCGGGGAGCACGGTCCCGATGCTCTCGAAGCGAGCCGCGAGCACTCGTCGCTGCCGTTGGACGTGCAGGTGAACGAGTCCGACGACGCGCTGATCGTCTACACCTCGGGGACGACGGGTCTGCCGAAGGGCGTGCTGATGGATCATCATCGGCTGCTCTGGGCGGGGGTCGCCATCAGCCTGGGCACCGCAGGCATCAGCGACAGCGCCTGCCTGCTGCACGTCGCTCCGCTCTACCATTCCGGACAGCTGACGCTGATGCTGATCAGCGGAATCATGCTCGGCGCCAAGCATGTGATCCTGCCCAGGTTCGAGCCGCGCACCGTCGTCGAGACGATGGCCCGGGAGAAGGTGACCGCCTTCTTCGGGGTGCCGACCATGTATCAGCTGATGCTCGACGCTCAGGCGGAACTGAAGCTGGACCTGAGCTCGTGGACGTCCGGGTTCTACGGCGCCGCACCGATGCCGGCGCCGCTGGCGGCCCGCATTCAGAACGAGATCCCGCATGCGCGCATCTACTCGTTCTTCGGCCAGACCGAAGCCGGGCCCAACGGCATCTACTCTCGGCCGGCGGAGGTCGCCGCACGTCCTGACGTCACCGGCTATCGAGCGACCCCGATGATGGCGGTGCGGATCGTCGACTCGGACGGCTCGGACGTCCGGCCCGGCCAGGTCGGGGAGGTTCTGCTGCGCGGCGAGTCGGTGATGAAGGGATACTGGAACAACCCGGCCGCCACCGCCGAAACTCTCCGCGACGGCTGGCTGCACACCGGTGATCTGGCCCGTCTCGACGACGACGGCGGTATGACGATCGTCGACCGGATCAAGGACATGATCATCAGCGGCGGCCGAAACATCTACTCCGCCGAGGTCGAGAGCGCGGTCGCCACCCACCCGGCCGTCGCCGACTGTGCCGTGGTCGGCCGCCCGCACGAGGTGTACGGAGAGACCGTGGTCGCCGTGGTGACACCGGTCCCCGGACAGACTCTGACGATCGAGGATCTGCGTGCCCACTGCGCATCGCTGCTCGCCGACTACAAGCTACCGCGCCAGCTGGTCGTCGCGCCGATCCCGCGGAATCTGTCCGGCAAGATCCTCAAGCGGGCCATCCGCGACGACCTCCTCGCCGACTGATCCCCCTGCATCTCATTCCCCGCCTGTAATCCCCCCTGTCTGTAATCCCCCCTGTCTGTAAGCCCCCCGTCTGTAATCCCACCCTGTCTCTGGCCACCGCCCATCACCGAGGAGCACCCACCACCATGTATCCCGGCACTCATGCCCAGTCCGACCCGGACCGGCCGGCCGTCATCATCGCCGAAACCGGCTTCACCGTGACCTACGGTGAGCTCGAGCACCGGTCCCGGAGGCTGGCGGCGGCTTTCCGCGACGCGGGACTCGAACGCGGCGACGTGGTCGCCCTGCTGTCCGACAATGCTGCCGAGGTCTTCGAGATCTTCTGGGCGACGCAGCGCTGCGGCCTGTATCTGACGGCCGTCAACTGGCATCTGACCGCCGAAGAGGCGGCGTTCATCGTCGATGACAGTGGCGCCAGGGCGCTCATCGTCTCCGGGGCGCTCGGCGATCTCGGCCGGACCGTCGCCGATCTCAGCCCGAAGGTCACCGTCCGGATCGCCTTCGGCCACGCCCTTCCCGGCTTCACCGACTACGAAGAGGTGCTGTCGGCCGCGCCGGAAGGCATTCCCGGCAGGCAGCCGGCAGGCAGCGTCATGCTGTATTCGTCCGGCACCACCGGCCGGCCGAAAGGCATTGCGCCTCCGCTACCCGACCGTGAGGTGAACGAGCCCGGGGATCCGTACATCGCCATGTTCAGCCATCTGTACGGGTTCGACGGGAACACCGTCTACTACTCGGCGGCTCCCGTCTATCACGCGGCGCCGCTGCGGTGGGGCGGGATCATTCAGGCGCTCGGCGGCACGGTCGTGATGGCGGAGAAGTTCGACGCCGAACAGGCCCTGCACGACATCGAGAAGTACCGGGTGACCGCCGCCCAGATGGTGCCGACCATGTTCGTCCGGCTTCTCAAACTCGACGACGACGTGCGGGCAGGATACGACCTCTCGAGTCTGCAGAAGGTGATCCATGCCGCCGCCCCGTGCCCGCCCGAGGTGAAGCACCGGATGATCGACTGGTTGGGGCCGATCGTCGACGAGTACTACTCGTCGACCGAGGCCAACGGCGTCACGTTCATCGCCGCCGACGAGTGGCTGACGCATCCGGGGTCGGTCGGCCGCGCCGGACTCGGGACCATTCGCATCTGCGCGGACGACGGCAGCGAGATGCCGGTCGGCGAGGTGGGGTCGATCTATTTCGAGCGCGAGACGCTTCCGTTCGAGTACCACAACGATCCCGAGAAGACTGCTCAGGCCCAACATCCCGAGCACCCGACCTGGACCACCGTGGGCGACGTCGGTTACGTCGATCATGACGGCTTCCTGTATCTGACCGACCGCAAGTCGTTCATGATCATCTCCGGCGGGGTCAACATCTACCCGCAGGAGATCGAGAACGTACTCGCCCTGCATCCGGCGGTGG
This sequence comes from Gordonia sp. VNK21, assembly GCF_046098115.1. Lineage (NCBI taxonomy): Bacteria > Bacillati > Actinomycetota > Actinomycetes > Mycobacteriales > Gordoniaceae > Gordonia > Gordonia sp. VNK21. The sequence goes on from NZ_JBJURU010000007.1 coordinate 194,514, forward strand.
ACGACATCGCCGTGATCGGAGTCCCGGATCCCGATATGGGCGAGCAGGTCAAGGCCGTGGTGAAGGTCAGCGACGGAGTCCAACCCGGGCCCGAGCTGGCGGCCGAACTGATCGACTACGTGCGTGCGAGGATCGCACACTACAAGGCTCCGAAGAGCGTCGACTTCGTCGACGATCTGCCTCGCACGCCGACCGGCAAGCTGGTCAAGGGCAAGCTCACGGCCACCTATTCGTAGGTGCGGAGTCGTCACGCCCGACGGGCTCAGGTATCCGGGAGCCGGTATCGCTCGCGATGATGCAGCAGGCCGGCGGCGGCTTCGTCGACCGCGATCGTCGCATGCGGATGCCGTCGCAGCACCGAGGCGGGGCAGCCGACGCCGACCGGGCCTTCCACCGCCGCGGCGACGGCCTCCGCCTTGGCCTCCCCGGTGGCGATCAGCACGAGTTCCTGTGCCTCGCAGATGGTGCCGAGGCCCTGAGTGATGGCCGAGCTGGGCACCTGGTCGACGGAGCCGAAGAAGCGGGCGTTGTCCTCGCGGGTCCGCCGGGCCAGCTGGACGACGCGCGACCGCGAGGTGAACGACGATCCCGGCTCGTTGAAGCCGAGGTGCCCGTTGGCGCCGATCCCGAGGACCTGCACCGATACCGGGCCGAGCCGGGCGATCAACTCGTCATAGGCGCGGGCGGCGGCCGGCAGGTCGGCGGCCATCCCGTCCGGCGCGTAGACGGCCGCCAGGTCGAGCCCGTCGGTCAGGTGTTCGCGGATGAACCGCGCGAACGACTGGGAATGATCGGGAGGCAGGCCGATGTACTCGTCGAGCAACACTGCGGACACTCCCGCGAAGCTGAGGCCTTCGTCGCGATGCCGACGGATCAGTTCGCCGTAGGCCTTCAACGGCGACGACCCCGTGGCCAGCCCGATGGTCCGGGCGCCGTCCCGGACGGCCGCGGCCACGCGATCGGCGATCACCAGTTCCGGTTGCTCCGTGATCACTATCCGCATCGTCTGCCGTCACCCGATCCGAAATCGCTTGTGGCGGGACGTGGCGCCGCCGACCAGTTCCACCGTCGACTTGGGCACCCCGAAATGCTTGGCGAGCAACAGTGCGACCGCCTTGTTGGCCTTACCTTCGGTGGCCGGCTCGCGGACGTAGACCGTCAGCGCCCCGCCGTCGCCGGTCTCCACCAACGGCCCCTTACGGCTGTTGGGTTTGACCATGACCGTGACGGTGTCACTCATCGCCGGCGCTCCTGACTCGCGAACTACTCGAAAAGAATAATCGGCGCCGCGCGCCACCGGAGTGGGCAGGCTCCCGCCCGGGTGCCGGTGCGCCTCTGTCCTCGGCGCGACCGGCACCCGTGACGGGGCCCGTGTTCGATATGAAGTTCTCAAAGAACGTGCGTCTCAAACAACGTGTGTCTCAAACAACTTGGGGCGATGGGGACGATCAGGCGGCGGGGTGCTGGTAGATGGTCAGGGTGCGGCGCGCGTTCGACCGGATCAGTTCACGGCGCGCGTGCGGGCGCTCGGGATCGACCGGCGGCCGGAACCACGGGTGCCGATCCGGACCGAGCACCACCTCCCATCCGGAGTGATGGATCAGGGTGTGATGCCGTCGGCAGAGCAGAACACCGTTGTCGAGACACGTAGTCCCACCTTGAGTCCACGGAGTCATGTGGTGGCCGTCGCACCATTTGGCCGGCCGGCCGCAGCCGGGGAACGCACATCCGCGGTCCCGCACCTCAAGGGCTTTGCGGAGGGCGCCGGTGAACAGGCGCCGGCTTCTCCCCACGTCCAGGGGTACGCAACTGTCGTTGACGAGGACCTGGGAGGTGGAGCAGTCACAGGCGATCAACTCGGCGGTGGTCGCGGTGATCGGACCGCCGTAGCCGAGTTGATCGTGCAGGCCCTGCCGGATGACCGTGACGGTCGGAAGCACGCCGCCGGAGACGGGCCTGTCGGCACCGTGGAGGTAGGCGCGCAGCAGGTCCACGATCGCATCGCCGCGCCGCCGTGCCGGTGAGCGCGGATCGTCGGTGCCGTCAGGTTGCGGGACCGGTTTGGTCAGCGGATCCAGTGCAGTCACCAGAGCGTCGCCGGCGACCACATCCAGATCCAGCGTCGCGGTGAATCGCCCGTCCCCGCCCTGAGTCAGGGTCATCTCGTTGAGATCGGTGTCCTCCGCCACCGGAACCCTCTCGTCCGAAACCTCTTCGGCGGCGGGGGCGAGTTCGATGGCGAAGGCGCGTGCCCGGGCGGCGACGGCGGCCGGAGTCACCTGCACGGTCAGGGTCCGCACGATCAGCTCGCGCTGCTCGCTGGTGATCGGCACACGGCGTTCGATGTGGTCGACGCCTTGGGTGATCGCGTCGGCGAACTCCGCCGACATCGCACCATCCCGCAGAGCCGAGGCGACGGTCGGCAGCCGATGCAGGTTACGGGCGAGGCGCCCGATCCGGTACGCGACTACCGGGGCTGCACCGATCGCGAGCAACAGGTCCGGCCCCGTCTTGAGCCGGCGGCGCGCCGGAATCCGGTTCCGCTCAGCCACCGCCACCAGCAGCGCGAGGAGATGGTCGAGGACATTGCGCAACCGGGTCACCGCGACGATCAGATCCAGGACCAGCCGATCATCGGTGCCCGGACCGACCGCAGCCAGGCGTGCACCGAGCGCCCCACCGTCATCAACGTCGGCGCGGATGGCATCGGTGGTGGTCGAGAGTTCGTCGACGAGAGCGTCGGTGAAGCCGGTCAAAGTGTGTGCGTCCATGTGGGTCTCACTTGGTGCTCATGCACAAGGGTGCGATTCAGGGCAATGAATCGGCTCGGCCGGCAGTGCAAGGGGTGCGGCTGTCGGCCGGGTCGGGCTGGATGTGGTGATCCTCCGGAAACTGACGGCAATTGTGGTCAACTCCTACGTTACATGCCATACCCAATGGGCACAAGTGTTCGATCGATAGTTTCCAAAGAATCTTCCCAGAGCACGCGGACAGCCCGGCCGGCCGGCGCCGGCCCCGGGAATGAAGTCCGCCCCACACCAGCCGCCGACCCTTCCGTCGGCTACCATCTAATTTGAATTCATAATAAATAATGGTGGTAGCCGAAGAAGTTCAGATCACCATCCCGATGGGAGGTCGGCGCATGACCCGTTCACATCCGAACCTGGCAGAGGCAGTGACCAGCGGGGTGTTTCGCATCCCGCTGCCCCTCCCCCTGCCCGATCTCACCGAGATCAACTCCTACGCGCTCGTCGACGACGACTCCCTGATCCTGGTGGACCCCGGCTGGCGCGAAGAGACCAGCGAGGCCATCCTGGTCGACGCCCTGGCAGAGCTCGACCGGACGCCCGCGGACGTCAGCGGCATGCTGATCACCCACAGCCACTGGGACCACTACACGCTGGCCATGGACTGGCAGCAGCGCTATTCCATCCCCGTCCATCTCGGCCACGACGAGCATCACACGATCGACGCCTTCGATCTGAACGACGGCCTGCACCCGCAGCAGGTACGTCTGCTCCGGTTGGCCGGAGCCCCCGAGCTGGCCGACACGATCGACCGCCTCGAGCTCGACGACTACGAGAAGGACCTGCGCTTCGGGCCTCCCGATCACTGGCTGGACCACGGCCAGGTGCTCACCGGCGCGGACCAGAGGATCGAGGTGCACGCCACTCCCGGCCACACCCGCGGCCACGTGGTCTACGACCTCCCCGGCACCGGCGTCACCTTCACCGGGGACCACCTGCTGCCCCGCATCACCCCGTCGATCGGCTTCGAGCGCACGCCCGAGCCCTCACCGCTGACCTCCTATCTCGGCTCGCTCCGCGCTTCCGCCGAAGGCCCCTCACATCGGATGCTGCCCGCGCACGGCGCCCTGACCGCCCGGACCGACGTCCGGGCCAGAGAACTGCTCGCCCACCACGACGAGCGCCTGACTGCGATCCACGATGCGGTCGCGGCCGGAGCGTCCACCGCCGCCGGGATAGCCGGAGGCATGGTCTGGACCCGCCGCAACCGCGCCTTGTCCGAGCTGTCCCCGGTGCACGCGATGACGGCGATTCTGGAGGTCCGCGCGCACCTGGTCCATCTGGCGACGCAGGGGCGGCTCACCATGACCACCGGCGAGGTAGAGAGCTTCCATACGTCCTGACCCCACCGCGCCTGTCCGAGACTCCCGGACAGCCCGGGCGGCGGCCGATCCGCCGGTGCCACGGTCGTGGCCATGAACTTCAGCCAGATTCTGCAGAAATCCGCTCGCCAGTACTCCGACCAGCCCGCAGTCTGGTGCGACGGCCGCGAACAGACCCACGGTGAGCTGTACGAGCGCGCCTGCCGCATCGCCAATGCCTTGTCCGGCTTGGGACTGGAGAAGGGCGATCGCGTCGCGCTGCTGTCCAACAACGCATTCGAGACGGTCGAGCTGATCGCCGGCTGTGCCGTCGGCGGCTTCGTGCGCGCCGGCCTCTACGCGCACGAGGCCGGAGAGGTGAACGCCTATCTCACCGAGCTGGTCGATGCCCGGGCACTCTTCGTCAACGCCGCCCTCTACCCCGTCATCGCCGACCATCTGCCCAGCCTGGAGACGCTCGAGCACGTCGTCGTCTTCGACGGCGACGCTCCCGAAGGCACCCTGGCCTACGAGGAGGTGCTCGCTGCCGCGTCGCCCGAGGCGCCGACGGTGGAGCACCATCCCGACGATGTGCACGTGATCCGGTTCTCCGCCGGCACCACCGGCCGACCGAAAGGCATCGTGCACACCATCGCCCAATGGATGAACAACGACGACGAATACCGTTGGGTCACACCGCAGATCGACTCTCGGGATGCATACCTGGCCGCCGGGCAGCTGACCCACGCCGCGTCGCTGTGGCTGTGGCCCCTGCTGCAGGTGGGCGGCCGGATCATCGTCATGCCGGCCTTCGACGCCGGCCGGGCGCTGGAGCTCATCGAAACCCAGAGGGCCACCTGCACCCTGGTGGTGCCGACGATGATCACCGCGCTGCTGGCCCACCCCGACATCGACACCCGCGACCTGTCGAGCATGCGGTGCCTCAACTACGCGGCCTCGCCGATCGCCGAGCGCACCCTGCAGCGAGCCCTGGACAAGTTCGGTCCGGTCCTCTACCAGCTGTACGCCCAGAGCGAGTGCATCACGGTGACGATGCTGCAGCCGCACGAGCACACCGGGAAATACCTGCGCTCAGTGGGCCGTCCCACCCCGAACGCGATCGTGACGATCGTGGATCCGGACGGCAACGAGGTGCCGACCGGCGAGATCGGCGAGATCGCCGTCTCGGCCCCGGGCCAGATGACTGGGAGGGGCACGGCCGATCGATCGGGTGAGCGCTACGGCGTCGCCCCGGCGGGCGCGGTGAGCATCCGTGCGATGCCGCGCGCCGCCGCGGCGAACTCCTCGCGGCGGACCGCGAAGCGTTCCTCCGGGGCGGCGACGGAGACCGCGGCCACCAGATCGGATCGGTGATAGGCACCGGTCGCCAGACATGCGTAGCCGGGCACGTACTCGGAGTGCTCGTAGGCCACCCCGGTACTGCGGGTGACTTCCAGTTGCCGGTCGAACACCGTGATCTGATCCACTGTCTCAGCGGTGATCTGCGGAAGACCGAAGCGTTCGACGATGTCGTGGGTCGATTCCCGGGGCAGCCCGGCCATCAGGAGTTTGCCCAGCGCGGTGGCGTGCCCGGGCAGGATGCCGCCGGGCCGGCACTGCGGTCCGGGCCCGGTGCCGGCCACGCAGACCACGTGCAGGCCGTCCCAGGCGCCCACGGTGATGGTCCCGCCGACATGCACGGAGAAACGCTGAACCAGCTGCTGTGCCTTGGCTTCGAACCCGCACACCCCATTCGGGCCGGATCGGCGTGAACAGATTGAGCACTCGTCCGGTGCGCGCAACGGTGGACAGCATGCGCGGGGTGGCGCTCTGGCCGGTCATGGCCGACGTCGATCACGCACGTGCCGCCGCCTTCTCCGCCATCTTGGCCTTGCGCGCCTGCGCGAAGGCCAGCGCGTCCTCCCAGGAGGTCTCCTTCATGATCTGCACGCGGTACTTCATGATGACCGATTGCCCGTTGAGCGTCAGGGCGCCGATCAGCCGGTCTCCCCGCCGGTAGAGGGCGACCCACTTGCCGCCGCCGGCCGGATCGCCGTCGACCACGCGCACCTCGTCGGCCTCCGGGGAGCCGACGAACTGGATCCGGACGTCGTACCAGTCCGACCAGTAGTACGGCACCGTCCCATAGGGTTTGGCGTTGGCCGGGTCCAGGGCGTTGCGCGCGGCCGCGGCACCCTGTTCGGCCGCTGCCGTCCAGTTCTCCATACGCTGGCGCACACCGAGGACCGGGTTGAACCAGTTCGCCACGTCACCGGCGGCATAGACCCCCGGCACTCCCGTCCAGAGCGTCTCGTCGCAGACGACGCCGTTGTCCACCTCGATACCGCTGCCGGCGAGCCAATCGGTGGCCGGCGTCACGCCGATGCCGACCACTACCAGGTCCGCGTCGATCACCGAGCCGTCGGCGAGGACGACCCGCTCGACGTGCTCGTCGCCTTCCACTCTGGAAACACCGACGCCGCAGCGCAGTTCGGTGCCGTTGCGCTGGTGCAGCGAGGCGATGGCGTGCCCCATCGCCTCACCGGTCGCCCGGACCAGCGGGGTCGGCAGTGCCTCGACCACCGTCACGTCCACTCCCCGCTTGTTGGCACCCGAGGCCACCTCCGAGCCGATGAACCCGGCGCCGATCACCACGGTCCGGGCGCCTTCGGTGAGCGCCTGCCGCACCGCGACGGCGTCGTCGAGGGTGCGCAGCGCATGCACACCGGCCAGATTCTCGGTGCCGGGCAGGATCCGCGGGGTCGCACCGGTCGCAATCACCAGCGCGTCGTAACCGACGCGCCGATCGCCGACGATCACCTCGCGGTTCGCGGTGTCCAGGCCCGTGGCCGGCGCACCGAGGAGCAGCTCGACGTCGAGTTCATCGGTGAAGGTCTGCTCGTTGCGGAAGAACGGCGCCTCGGGTTCCTCGGTGCCCGGTTCCAGGAACTTCTTGGACAGCGGCGGCCGGTCGTACGGTAAATGCGTCTCGGCACCGATCAGCGTGATCCGGCCGCCGAATCCGGCCTTGCGGGCACCTTCGACGGCGCGCAGCCCGGCCAGCGAAGCACCCACCACGACCAGTCTCTCGATATCCATGTCGTTGCCTCTCGTCAGATCTCGTCAGTTGTCGACGATGCGCAGCGCCTCGGCGGGACAGCCGGCGACCGCCTCCCGTACCGACTGCAGTTCGTCGGGCTCGATGTCTTCTTTGAGCAGGTCGAGATCGCCGTCGTCGTTGACTTCGAAGAACTCCGGCGCCAGGGACTCGCAGATTCCGAGTCCCGCGCACTTGCCGTAGTCGACCGTCACCTTCATTGGATTCACCTCATTCTCGAGATCCGGATGCCGTACCCGTCTAGTTTTTAATTTATTCTAAACTAGAAACGACTGCAAGCGTCAGCCGACGCCGTCAGCGCCGTTCACGAGGTCAGCACCAGTCCCGGGACCGGGTGCCCACCTTCAGATCCAGCTGCTGCATCCGGTCGGCGACGACGGTCACCGCACCCTCGGCGTTCTGCACCTTCCCGCGGATCATCAGGGCGGGGGCGGTCTGCGCGAGGGTCCGGTAGCGCGTCCACAGACCCACCGAGCACACCACGTTCACCATGCCCGTCTCGTCCTCGAGATTGACGAAGGTGACCCCGGCCGCGGTCGCCGGACGCTGGCGGTGGGTCACCGCCCCGGCCACCGTCACCCGGGTGCCGTCGGGCACCGAGAGCAGCCGGTCGGCCGTCAGCACCCCGAGCGCCGTCAGCCGCGGCCGCAGGTACTGCGTCGGATAGCCGGTCGGCGTGATCCCGGTGGCGATCGCATCCACCGCCGACAGCTCCACCTCGGACATGCCGGGCAGCACCGGCGCGGACCGCGGGCTCACCGCGGGCAGCTGGTCGGCCCGCAGCCCCGCCGCGGCCCCGGCCTCCCACAGCGCCGTCCGGCGATCCAGGCCCAGAGACTCGAAGGCCCCGGCGGTGGCCAGCGCCTCGAGCTGCGCTCCGACGGCCTCGGTGCGCCGCGACAGATCCGCGATCGACGTATACGGTCCGTGCACCCGTTCGGCGACGATCCGCTCGGCCAGCTCGTCACTCACCCCGCGCACCGACGCCAGCCCCAGCCGCACGTCCAGCCCGGAGTTCTCCAGATCGGCATGTGCCAGCGAATGATTCACCTCCGGACGGTGCACGCGCACCCCGTGCCGACGGGCGTCGGCCACCAGCGACTGCGGCGAGTAGAAGCCCATCGGCTGCGCCCGCAGCAGCGCCGCGCAGAACGCGGCCGGATGATGCAGCTTGAACCACGCCGAATAGAAGACCAGCGCGGCGAAGCTCTGCGAATGGCTCTCCGGGAAGCCGAAGTTGGCGAAGGCCGCCATCTTCTCGAAGATCCGGTCGGCGGTCTCCCCGGTGATCCCGTGCTCGCGTTCCATCCCGGCGTAGAAGCGGGTCCGCAGCCGTTCCATCTTCTCCGGCGACCGCTTGGAGCCCATCGCCCGGCGCAGCTGGTCGGCCTCGGCGGCCCCGAAACCGGCCACGTCCACCGCCAGCTGCATGAGCTGCTCCTGGAACAGCGGAATGCCCAGAGTCCGGTCGAGGGCCTTGCGCATCGCCGGATGTTCCACGTCCGGCTCCTCGAGACCGTTGCGGCGCCGGATGTACGGGTGCACCGAGCCGCCCTGGATGGGGCCCGGACGGATCAGCGCCACCTCCACCACCAGGTCGTAGAAGTTCCGCGGCTTCAGCCGTGGCAGGGTGGCCATCTGCGCCCGCGACTCCACCTGGAACACACCCACCGAATCCGCCCGGCACAGCATGTCGTAGACCGCGATCTCGGTCAGGTCCAGCTGCGCCAGATCCACCTCGATCCCCTTGTGCCCGGCCACCAGATCGATCGCATAGTGCAGCGCCGAGAGCATGCCGAGCCCGAGCAGATCGAATTTGACCAGCCCCACCGCCGCGCAGTCGTCCTTGTCCCACTGCAGCACGCTGCGTCCGGGCATCCGTGCCCACTCGGTGGGACAGACGTCGGCGATGGGCCGGTCGCAGATCACCATGCCGCCGGAGTGAATACCCAGATGTCTTGGCAGCGAGGCGATCTCACCGGCCATGCCGCGGACGTCGTCCGGCGCCGAATCGGGGACCTTGCTCCACGCATCCTGCTGACCGGGGTCGTACCCCAGCGCCCGCGCCATATCACGCACCGCCGACCGCCCGCGGTAGGTGATCACATTGGCCACCTGCGCGCTGTGCTGCCGGCCGTGCCGGGAGTACACGTACTGGATCACCTCCTCGCGGCGGTCCGATTCGATGTCCACGTCGATGTCCGGCGGGCCGTCCCGCTCCGGGGACAGGAAGCGCTCGAAGAGCAGTCCGGCGCGCACCGGATCCACATTGGTGATGCCCAGCGCGAAGCAGACCGCCGAGTTGGCGGCGCTGCCCCGGCCCTGGCACAGGATGTCGTTGCGCCGGCAGAAGCTGACGATGTCGTGCACCACCAGGAAGTACCCGGGAAAGGTGAGCGTCTCGATGATCGCCAGTTCGTGGTCGATCTGCCGGTACGCCTCGGGCCTCTGCTCGCGGGTCCCGTAACGCTGCCGCGCCCCGTCCTCGGTGAGCCGGCGCAGCCAGGTCGCCTCGGTGTGCCCGTCGGGGACGTCGAAGGGCGGCAGCTCGGGGGCGATCAGCTTCAGCGAGAAGGCGCAGTCGGCGGCCAGCCCGGCGGCGTTCTCGACGGCCTCCCGGTGCGCCGGCAGCAGCCGCACCATCTCGTCGCCGCTGCGCAGGTGCGCCCCGCCGAGTCCGGGCAGCCAGCCGGAGATGGTGTGCACATCGGTGCGGGCCCGCACCGCGGCCACCGCGATGGCCAGCCGCCGCCGCTCGGGACCGGCGAAATGCGCACCGGTGGTGGCCACTGTCGGCAGCCTCAGCTCGCTCGCCAGCCCGGCCAGGACGGCGTTGCGTTCGTCGTCGTCGGACGTTCCGGTGGCGGTCAGCTCGACGACGACGTTCCCGGCCCCGAAACGGTCGACCAGCCCGCTCAGCGCGGTGCGCGCCGCACCGGTTCCGCCGTCGGCCAGCGCCCGTCGCACCGCGCCCTTGCGGCAGCCGGTCAGGATCAGCCAGTGCCCGGCCCCCGCGGAGGAGATCAGCTCCGGGTCGTAACGCAGCAGCCCTTTGCTGCCACCGCTCATGTGGGCGTCGGCGATCACCCGGGAGAGCCGCCGGTAGCCCTCCGCGTCACGCGCCAGCACCAGCAGGTGCTCCCCCGGCGGGTCGACGGCCCCGGCACGCGCGGTATCCCGCTGCAGCGAGAGCTCGGCGCCGAAGACGGTCGGCAGTTCGTACTCCCGGGCCGCTTCGGCGAAGCGCACCACCCCGTAGAAACCGTCGTGGTCGGTCAGCGCCAGCCCCTGCAGATCCAGCCGACGCGCCTCGGCGGCCATCTCCTCGGGCATCGACGCCCCGTCGAGAAAGCTGTAGGCACTGTGCGCGTGCAGCTCGGCGTACGGGACCGTCGAGGTGATCGGCTCGAGTTCCTCGGGCCGATAGCCACCGCGTTTACGCGACCACCCCGGGGCATCTCCCCCGTCGCCGGCCCCTGCGCCGGACAGCGGCGGACGGCCGGAGAGCACCCGCTCCATCTCCGACCAGCTCGGCGGCCCGTTGTTCCAACCCACACATCGATTCTAGAACATACGTTCGATTCCTGTTCGACGTGAATCCGGAGTCCGGATTCGCGCAAGCGACATCAGACGACTTACGGACGTGCCGACCGAGCGCACACTATGTCGGCCCGGTCTGTGAGAACCTGTTCGGGTGACGAGCTACTTGGTCACCGGCGCCGACGGACTCCTCGGCCGCCGGGTGCTGGCCCGACTACTGGCCCGCGGCGACGACGCCCGGGTCGGCGCACTGGTTCCACGCAGCGGTCTGCCCGCGCTGGCCGCCGTCACCGACACCCTTCCCGACGGCGACCGGGTCGTGACGGTTCTGGCCGACGACGACACCGGCGCCCCGCCGGCCGATCTGGCCGATTTCGGCCCGCTCGACCACCTCGTCCACCTCGACGTGCTCGACGATCCCGCCGCCGACGCGGCCACCGTTCAGGCGGTCAACGCCGATGCGGCCGCGACCCTGGCGTCGTTCGCCGCCGAGCACGGCGCCGTCTTCCACCTGCTCTCGTCGGTCGGCGTGGCCGGCGACCATCAGGGCCCGTTCCGGGAGACCGACTTCGAGCTGGGCCAGAACTTCGCGAATCCGTGCCAGCGCAGCTTCTTCGACGCCGAACTCGCCGTCCGGCAGACCCCCGGACTGCGCTGGCGCAGCTATCGCTGTTCGACGATCGTCGGCGACAGCGTCACCGGCGAGATGGACGAGCTGTGCGGCCCCTACTACTTCCTCGGCCAGGTGAGTCTGCTCGACCGGCTGCCGCGCAAGCTGCCGGTGCCGTGGCCGGATCTGGGTGAGCTGAATCTGGTCCCCGTCGACTACGTGGCCGATGCCCTCTCGGCTCTGCTCGAGGCCGAGCCGGAGGCGCAGCAGCGCGTCTACCATCTGGGAGATCCGCAGCGCCGCAGCCTGTCCGAGGTGACCAATGCGATCACACCGGACCACGACGCCCGCACCTTCGATGCTCTGCCGCGGTCGCTGGCCCGTCCGCTGCTGACCCTGACCGGGCAGGGCGCCCTGCGCACCGGCCGCGATCTGGTCGCCCAGCAGCTCGGTGTGCCGCCGGCCGTGCTCGACGTGCTGGCGCTGCCGGTGCACTTCGACCCCGCGGCCACCGCCGAACTGCTCGAGCGCCGCGGAGTGAGGCTGCCCCGGATCGAGGACTACGGGCCGCGGCTGTGGCGGTACTGGGCCGAACATCTGGACCCGGCCCGCAACCGGCGCGACGACCCGCGCGGTCCGCTGGTCGGCAAGGTCGTGGTGATCACCGGCGGATCCACCGGCATCGGCCGCGCCACCGCCCGGATGTGCGTGGCCCGCGGGGCACACGTGATCCTGGTGGCCCGCGACGCCGACAAACTCACCGAGACGGTCGACGAACTGTCCGCCGAGGTCCCGAAACCGGGTCTGCCGCTGGGCACCGTCAGCTGTTATCCGGCCGATGTGACCGACGAGGACGCGGTGCGCACCCTGGTCAAGTCGATCATCGCCGAACACGATCACATCGACATCCTGGTCAACAACGCCGGCCGGTCCATCCGCCGGGCGGCGACGAACTCTCTGGACCGCTCGCACGACTATCACCGCACCATGGCGGTGAACTACTTCGGCGCGGTCTATCTGACCCTGGCCGTGCTGCCGCACATGATCGAGCGGCAGGCCGGCCATGTCGTGAACGTTTCGACGGCGACGACCCAGACCAGGGCGCCGCGTTTCGGGGCGTACGCTTCGAGCTATGCAGCCCTGGAAGCGTTCACCGACGTGACCGCGGCCGAGACCCTGTCCGACCACGTCACCTTCACCACCGTGCGGTTGCCGTTGACCCGGACCAAGATGATCGCCCCGACCGCGGTCTACGATTCCGCTCACGGGATCTGGGGTGTGGACAAGGCCGCGGCCCGGATTCTGCACGGCATGATCGACCGGCCGGTCCGGAGCGGCTCGCGGTTCGGCTCGCTGGTCGAATGGGGCCACCGGAGGGTGCCGCGGCTGACCACCCGGATCCTGCACCAGACCTATCTGATGCTCGGCGAGTCGGCGGCCGCCCTGCACGGGCGGGCCGAGGAACCGTTGAAGGATCCGGCGGTGTCGTGACCGAGACTCCGTACCTGTCGATCGACCGCGAGCGCATGGAACGGAACATCACCGCCATGGGCCATCGGGCCGCCGATCTGGAGCTGGCGTTGCGCCCGCACGTCAAGACGCACAAGTGCATCGAGATCGCCGAACTCCAGATGTTCTCCGGGGCTACCGGTTTGACCGTCGCCACCATCGGCGAGGCGGAGACCTTCGCCGACGCGGGCTTCACCGATCTGTTCATCGCCTATCCCCTGTGGTTGTCCGACGAGAAGGCTGCCCGGCTGTCGGCCCTGGCGGGCCGGACCCGGCTGCGGGTGGGCGTCGACTCGGCGGCCGGTGCCCGCCGGCTGGCCGAAGGTCTCGCCGGCACCCCGGTGGAGGTGCTGGTGGAGATCGATTCGGGCCAGCATCGGACCGGGGTGCCCCCGCGGGAGGCGCGTGCCGTCGCTGCGGCGGCGGTGGCCGCAGGTCTGGAGGTGGTCGGCGTGTTCACCTTTCCCGGTCACGGTTACGGTCGCGGTGCGGCCCGGCAGAAGGCGGCCATCGACGAGTCCCGCACGCTGGTGGGCGCGGCCGCCGCGCTGCGCCACGCGGGAGTGACGCCGCGGGTGATCAGCGGGGGCTCCACCCCGACGGCCCAGTACGCCGACTTCTCGGTGCTCACCGAGATCCGTCCGGGCGTATACCCGTTCGGCGACGCCCAGCAGCTCGAACTCGGCACGTGCGGCTTCGACGATGTGGCGCTGACGGCGGTCTCCACCGTGGTCAGCCGCCGCCGGAACCGGATCGTGCTCGACGCGGGCAGCAAGGTGATCGGCGCCGACCGGCCGGCCTGGGCCAGCGGCTTCGGCCGACTGCTCGATCATCCGGAGGCCCGGATCACCTCACTGTCCGAACATCATGCCGTCGTCGACTTCCCCTCCGGCGCAGCACTTCCCGAGGTGGGCGAGGTGCTGCGGGTGATCCCGAACCACGTCTGCACCGCGGTCAACCTCGCCGACGAACTGCACCTCGACGACGGTCAGGTGTGGCCGGTCGCCGCCCGCGGCGCCAATTCCTGAGGCGCAGGCTCTCGGAGGACTCCGGCGACCTCGTCGGTCAGTCGAGGTCGGTGAAGTGCTCCACCTGCGGCGGGGAGGCGAAGAACGGGCCGATGGCGCCGCGCCAGGTGGCGAAGCTCTCGGCGGCCCGGAAGTCCTCGTGCGCCTGGACCGAATCCCATTCGACCATCAGGATGAAGCGGGTCGGGGTCTCGATGCCGCGGGTCATCCGCACCGACCGGCAGCCCTGCGCGCCGGAGATCACCTCGCGGACGCTCTGGTAGGCGGCGGCGAAGCCGTCGGGGTCTGTCACATCGAAAATCGCCACTTCGAGAACCATGCGGGAAGCCTATCGCCTCGACCCGTGCCGTTCACTCGTAGATGCCTTCCACCTGCCAGCGGCCACCGCGGAAGCACAGCAGCAGCGCCCGCGAGTCCTCCAGCAGCACCTGGGTCCGGGCCATCACCGCGGCGCTGCGCACCCCCGGGTCGGTGCCGTCGTCGATGCCGAACGGCCACGGTCCCGCCCACCAGTCGATCCGGTAGTCGTGCCGGGTCGAGCGCACGATCACCGGTTCGGCGGTGAAGGCCCCGCGGCCGGTGACCCGCACCGGATCGCCGGCCGCGTCGAACAGTTCGGCGTGACCGGCGAGCAGCCGGGCCGGCCACGGCCGGGCGATCCGGTCCGGCCAGGCCGCCCCGGCCGGCCGCTCCGGCCGCAGTTCGTCGCCGAAGGTCACCAGGTCCACCTGTTCACCCGGCCCGCGGCCGCCACTGGCCACCGGCACCCGCACCGCACGCTCGCCGAGCAGCCCCTGCACCCGGGTGAGGGCCCGGCGCGCCGGATCGCCCAGTCCGGTCCGGCCCGGACCACCGCGCGGCAGCCCCTCGCCGGCCAGCGCGTACTGCAGCGCACCGGGGTCGATCACCTCCACCGGCTCGAGCAGCAGCCGCGCGATCGGCGAATCGGGGGCGTCGACACTGCCCGCCGACAGGGTGAGCCAGCCTTCCAGCTGCCAGCGCACCCGGTCGGCGGTGGCCTCCGGGGTGAGCGGTTCGGCGCATCGCCAGGTCCGCGAATGACGTTGTCCGCGTTCGGTGATCGCCTGCACCGTCAGCCGGGTGCAGGCCAGCGACGCCGACGACAACCGGACGTGCAGCTCCTCGGCGAGCCGCCGGCCGAGGAAGGCGGCGGCGTCGATCCGGTCGATCGGCGGGTCACAGTCGTGTTCCACCTCCAGCCCGGGAGGGATCGGTGCCCGGCTGGGCCGTCGCCCCGGTTCGGCGCGCGCCAGGCGGTGCGCGACCGCCGCATCGGCGGAGAACCGGGATGCCACGTCGGCCGGATCCAGGGCGGCGAACGCCCCGAGCGTGCGGACCCCCAGCCGCCACAGCAGATTCACCAGGTCGTCCCGGCCCGGCCCGGACAGCGACGGCTCGACCACCAGATCGGCCACCGGGCGTCCGGCCAGGAAGTCCGCATCCGTTCCCGGCGGCACCACCGTCCCGGTGCGGGCGGCCAGCACCGCGGTGAAGAGCTCATCGGCGGTGCCCACCCGGCCGGCCACCCCGCACGCGTCGACCGCCGAAACGATCTCCTCGGCCAGTTCCTCCTCACCGCCGAAGTAGCGCCCGGCCCGATCGGCGGCGATCACCATCAGCCCGGGCCGCAGCACCTCGGTCATCGGCACCACCGCGGACACCGCGGCCACCACCGGCTCGAAGAACCGTCCGTCGCGGCCCGGATCGTCGGGCGCCGCCGTCAGTTCCGGGCACAGCGACTGCGCCTGGCGTTTGCGCATGCCCCGGCGCACCCCCGCCCGCCGGGCGGCGGCCGAGCAGGCGGTCACGCGGCCGGACCCGAGCACCGCGACGGCGTCGCCGCAGTCCGGGCCGAGGGCGGCCGCCGCGGCCACCGCCGGCCAGTCCGGGCACCACAGCGCCAGCACCCGCCCGCTCAATTGGCCACCGCCAGCCGTACGGCGGGCTGCCCGGCGGCAGCGACCGCGACCAGACGATCGTTCTCGGTGAGCGCGCACCGCGTGGACCGCGGTGCCAGACCGGCCCCGCCGATCCGCACATCCATCTCCAGCCCGCCGATCCGGCCGTAGCCGCTGCGCCGGGCCGGAACATGCCGGTAGCCGGACACCTCCGCCTCGATGCGCACGGTGGCGCCCGGCCAGCAGCCGGGCGGCCCCACCACCATCAGCGTCGACGACTGCCTGCGGGCGCGGCCGGTGAGCACCCGGGCCCGCGACGGGGTCACCGAGTCGACGGCCACCAGCACCAGGTCGATGCCGTCGAGCAGGACCGAGGCCACCTCCAGCCGGTCCACGCCGGGTTCGTCGACCACCGCGATCCGGTCCAGCTGCGCACCCAGGTCGGCGGCGACGGCCAGGTTCAGCTGCGGCAACCCCACCAGCGCCGCGGTGGCACCGGTGGCGCTGACCGCCGCCAGCAGCGCCGCCGGCATACTGGCCGCCCCGCTCACCTCCACCACGCTGCCCGGGGCCAGCCCGCGGCGCGGCAGCAGCCCGGCGATCGGCTCGGGCACCGGCAGCACCGCCGGGGCCGCTCCGGGCCCCGCCGACAGGCCGGCCAGCTTCCGGCGCAGCGCTGCCACTGTCATCTGCTTGTCGGATACTTCTTCACGTCCGGAAGCCTGTGCTTCCGTCTCTGGACATTGTGGACCGGTCATCATGGCACTCCCCTCACCTGCAGGTATTCGACTTTTGCGGCAGGGAAGATGCCGACTGAAGCCCATCGAACTACTGTTCGAAATGCTAACTCCCGACTCTGACACGGGTCAATCGGCGGACGCCGAACAGGTAGATTCGGGTCATGCCCGCCCGTCTCTTGCCAGCAGTGATCGTCGTGCTGTCCATCACCACGATCGTGCTGACCACACTCGGCTGGTTCACCCTGCGCCCGCTCGGCCCCGAATCCGACGTGTCCTGGAACAGCTTCGGTTCCGGCGACTTCGCCATCGCCGAGGCTCCCGACGCCCACGGCTGGCTGATCGTGCTGGCCTGCGTGGCCGCGATCGTCGTCGCCCTCTGCTCGTGGCTGCCCTCGCTGGCGCCCTATCGCCGGACGTCACTGGTGGTGATCGGCGTCGGGGCGCTGGCGGCGTCGATCATCCCGATCACTGTGATCGCCAACCCGGACTGGTATCTGGACGATCTCTTCACCGCCCTCGGCGAACCCGACCGGCAGACCGGCCTGCCCGCCTCGGAGTTCATCGGGATGCCGGTGGTGGCGTCGACGCTGGCACTGCTGCTGCTCCTGGCGGTCACCGCCTTCGCCGCGGCCGTCCTCGCCCCGGCCATCGCCCCCGATCAGCCCGCCCCCGTGCGCACCGAGGACCCCAGCGGAGCCGTACTCTGACCATCGTGGCCGATCCTGCGAAGAACACCACGAACGAGTCCCCGGTGAACCGGCGGCTGTACGTCTACGCGATCGTCATGCTCGCGCTGACCGTCGCCGCCGTCGCCGCCCTGCCGTGGATCAGTGTGCGTTCGGGGTTCGGCGGAGTCTCCTGGAACGGTTTCGGCTCCCAGAACATCAGCGGCTCGGCCGAGGACACCCTCGACGCCTCGCCCGGCGGGCCCGGCTGGCTGCTGCTGGTGACCGCCATCGTCGCGTTCCTGGCCGCCGTCTCCTATCTGGTGCCGGCCACCCGCGGCTACACCCGGTCACTGCTCTGGGTGGCCGCGATATGCGCCCTGGGCACCACGGCGGTCCCGATCGCGGTGCTCGTCTCCCCCGACTGGTACACCGGCGATCTGCTCGACCAGTTCGGGGGCGGGATGCTGAACGCCCGCGACTACCTGTACACCCCGGTGGTGGTGGTCGAGGTCCTGCTGCTGCTCGGACTGGCGGCGCTGTGCTGGTTCGCCGCCACCACCCTGTCCGACGACGACCCGTCCGAGGACTCCTCCCCGGCGGACGACCGGGTCAGTCCAGCTGACGATTGACCGCCCACCGGGTGAGCGCATTGCGGTTGGACTGCTGGGTTTTACGCAGCACGTTCGAGGCGTGCGTCTCGACGGTCTTGACCGAGATGAACAGTTCCTCGGCGATCTCCCGGTAGGTGTAGCCGCGGGCCAGCAGCCGCAGGACCTCCAGTTCCCGCCTGGTCAGCGAGTCCAGTTCCGGGTCGAGTGCCGGCTCGGGCACCGGGGAGCGCCCGGTGAACGAGTCCAGCACGAACCCGGCCAGGCGCGGTGAGAAGACGGCGTCGCCCTCGGCCACCCGGCGCACCGCGTCGGCCAGTTCCGCACCGGAGATGGTCTTGGTGACGTAGCCGCGCGCCCCGGCCCGGATGGTGGCGATCACGTCGGCCGCCGCGTCGGAGACCGACAGCGCCAGGAACACCGGGGCCTGCGAGCCGAGCGCATCGGTCACCCCGCGCAGCACGGCCACGCCGCCGCCGGCCGGCATGTGCACGTCCAGCAGCACCACGTCCGGGTCGGTGTCGACGATCCCGCTCACCGCCTCGGCGACGGTGCCGGCATCGCCGACCACCTCGAGTCCGTCCTCGGCGGCCAGCTCGGCACGAACCCCGGAGCGGAAGACGGCGTGGTCGTCGACGAGAAAGACCCGGTAGGTCATGAGATCTCCTGTGTCTGGGTGGGATCGTATCGGGCTGGATCGCGCTGGGCGGGATCACGGCGGTGGCCGGGCGCGGTGCGCGGCAGGGTGAGGGTGACATTGGTGCCCTTGCCCGGTGCCGAGCGCAGCGCCGCCGCCCCGCCGGCCCGTTCCATGCGCGCCCGGATGGAGCCGGCGATGCCCTGCCGGTCCGGGTCCACCTGTTCGGGATCGAAGCCGCGGCCGCGGTCGCGGACGAAGACCTCCACCTGCTCGTCGGTCACCTCGCAGTAGACGTCCACCTTGGGCGCACCGGAGTGTTTGGCCGCATTCACCAGCGCCTCCCGGGTGGCGGCCACCAACGACGACGCCGCGCGCGCCCACTGCTCGTCGCGCAGTTCATCGCCGGTCACGTCGCCGACGGTGACCGCCTCGATCTCGGTGCCGTAGGTCTCCTCCACTTCGGCGGACAGGGCGGCGACGGCCGCGGCCAGCGATTCCCGACGCTGCGCGGGATCGCCGAACAGCCACGCGCGCAGCTCGCGCTCCTGCCGGCGGGCCAGCCGCGCGACGGTCTCCGGATCGCCTGAGCGCTTCTGGATCAGGGCCAGGGTCTGCAGCACCGAGTCGTGCAGATGGGAGGCGATCTCCTCGCGTTCGGCGTCGCGGATGCGCGCCGCACGTTCGGCGTCCAGGGCGCGCAGCAGCCGGATCCACAGCGGCACCGTCAGCAGCACCACGCCCACCAGGGTCGCCGGCACCGCCAGCAGCACGGGGTTGACGCCGCCGGCGATCGAGTCGCCGGCCACCACCAGCACCACCAGCCCGCCGACCACCAGCACGATCCCGGCGGCCAGCCGCAGCCAGGTCAGTACGGTGCGGCGGCCGCCCAGGCCGGTCATGTCCACTTCGCGCCAGACCAGGGCGGCGCCGCCGAGGACGAAGAGCACGGCGATCAGATCCTGGGCGGGCGCATTGGAGCCGATCATGAAGGTGACCATGAGACCGGCCACGCCCACGAACCCCAGGCCGTAGGCCTGCCGGCGTTCGACCGGTCCGGGTGCGGCGGTGTCGTCGCCGGTCGGGCAGAAGAACCACAGCAGCGCATAGGCGGCCACCCCGGCGCCGGCCATCACCGTGAGCACCACGAAGACCACCCGCACCCGGAAGACGTCGACGCCCAGGTGGTCGGCGACGCCGCCGCACACACCGGCCACGATCTTGCCGCCGCTGCGCCGCTGCAGACGCCGCGGCGCCGGCATCGGTGCCGCCGCCGGCGACGGCGCGGGAGTGCGGGAACGTGATCTCATCACTGTCGATAGTGGCACGCCCGGAGGCCGTTTCCGAGGTTCCGGCGCCGAGTTCAGGGGCGATCTCAGGGTGATTCCCGATCCCGCACGCGGACCCGGCCGCCAGGATGGGAGACATGAACCGAACGAGCCTGCACGATCTCTGGGCGACCCGCCCGGTGCGCCGCCGGTCCGGCCGCAAGGTGGCCGGCGTGTGTTCCGGGTTCGGTGCGCGCTACGACGTCGACCCGACGCTCATCCGGGTGGCCTTCGTGGTGGCGACCATGTTCGGCGGCGGCGGGGTGCTGCTGTACGTGGCGGCGTGGATCGCGCTGCCGTCGGGCCGCACGCACGCCGCCCGGCACACGGCCGGGTACGACGAGCAGTCCACCCCACGCAGCAGCCGGCGGCCCCGCGGCGGCCTGCACGACGTCGGCTGGCCCAAGATGATCCTGCTCGCGGTGCTACTGGTGGTGGTGTTCTCCCATCTGGGCGACAACTCCGCATGGAACACCGGCGCACTGGCCGGGGTGGTCCTCATGCTGCTGGGCTGGTGGCTGCTCTACCAGCGCACCCCGGTGGCCCCGGCGGGCACGTCGGCGGCGGACCCGGCCGCCGGGCCCGCTCCGGCGGCGACGGCATCGGCGACCGGCGTGGCCGAGGGCGAGGGCGCGCCGGAGGCTGCGGCGCCGTACGCCCAGAGTGTCCCCGCGGGCGCAGCGCCCGTCGGCGCCGCGGTGGGAGCCGCTAGTCCCGCACCGCCGCCGATCGACGACGATCTGCCGCCGTCCTGGGATCCGCTGGGCACGGCCCGGTTCGCCTGGGATCTTCCCGAACCGCCGCCGCCCGCGCCGGAGCCGGAGCAGCCGCGCTCGGCCTTGACCCCGGTGACGCTGGGGCTGGCGGTGCTCGCCGCCGGCGGTGGCACGGCCGCGAACCTGCTGGGCGCCGACTGGTTCACCGTGGGCCGGATCGCCGCACTGTCACTGGCGGTGATCGGGGCGGGGCTGCTGGTGGCCGGGCTGCAGCGCCGCCAGCCGGGCCGGCACGCCTCCGGGCTGCTGCCGCTCGGGGTGCTGGGCGCCGCCGTCGTCATCGTCGCCACCCTGCTGCACAGCAGCGGCTGGGCGCTGCCCGGCGGCGGGGCGGGTGAGCGCACCTGGAAGGTCAGCGAGGCCGGCCAGCTGGCCGACCGCTACGAGCTCACCCTCGGTTCGAGCACCCTGGATCTGCGTGATCTGGGCGCCCTCGACGGCGATCGCACGGTCACCGTCGAACAGGGGGTCGGCGATGTGACGATCCTGCTGCCCGAGAAGGTCCGGACCCGGATGGAGTGCAGCAGCACCGTCGGCGACGTCGACTGCCCACCGGGTATCCGCGGACGCGATGCGGACCAGAACTCACCCCTGTTGACCATCAAGGCGCACAGCGCCATCGGCAGTGTGGAGGCACGACGATGAGTGAACCCGTGGACGAGAATCCCGCCCGCCGCAGTCCGGCCCTGGTGGTCAGTGGCGTGCTGGCGCTGCTGCTGGCCGGCTGGGGCCTCTCCGGCGGTCCGGACATCCCCAACGTGAACGTGGTGCCGTGGATCCTGGTGGGTCTGGGCCTGCTGGTCGGCGTGGTCCTGGTGATCAGCGGCTTCCGGCGCCCCGATCGCTCCTAACGGCCCCGAGCCGGGACGTGGCACCCCCGGCGGGCCCGCTCCGTCGTTCAGAGGACCGGGAGGATCACTCCCACTCGATGGTCCCCGGCGGCTTGCTGGTCACGTCCAGCACCACCCGGTTCACGTCGGGCACCTCGTTGGTGATGCGGGTGGAGATGATCTCGAGGACCTCGTACGGCACGCGGGTCCAGTCGGCGGTCATGGCGTCCTCGGAGGAGACCGGGCGCAGCACGATCGGGTGGCCGTAGGTGCGGCCGTCGCCCTGCACGCCCACGCTGCGGACGTCGGCCAGCAGCACCACCGGGCACTGCCAGATCTGGCCGTCGAGGCCGGCGGCGGTGAGTTCCTCGCGGGCGATCAGGTCGGCCTTGCGGAGCAGTTCGAGGCGGTCCTTGGTCACCTCGCCGACGATGCGGATCGCCAGACCCGGGCCCGGGAAAGGCTGGCGGCCGACGATCTCCTCGGGCAGGCCGAGCTCGCGGCCCACGGCGCGGACCTCATCCTTGAAGAGCAGCCGCAGCGGCTCGACCAGGGTGAACTCGAGGTCTTCGGGCAGGCCGCCCACATTGTGGTGGCTCTTGATGTTGGCGGTGCCGGAGCCGCCGCCGGATTCGACGACGTCCGGGTAAAGGGTGCCCTGCACCAGGAAGTCGATCTTCTTGCCGGCGGCGGCCTGATCGCCGAGGACCTCGCTGACGGCGCCCTCGAAGGAGCGGACGAATTCGCGGCCGATGATCTTGCGCTTGGTCTCCGGGTCGGACACTCCGGCGAGATGACCGAGGAAGACGTCCTCGGCGTCGACGGTCACCAGCCTGGCGCCGGTGGTGGCGACGAAGTCGGTCTGCACCTGCTCGCGTTCACCGGCGCGGAGCAGGCCGTGATCGACGAAGACGCAGGTGAGGCGGTCGCCGATGGCGCGCTGGACCAGGGCACCGGCCACCGCGGAGTCGACGCCGCCGGACAGCCCGCAGATCGCCAGGCCCTCATCGCCCACCTGCGCGCGGACGTCGGCGATCAGCGCTTCGGCGATGTTGGCGGCGGTCCACGTGGGCCGCAGGCCGGCCACCTCGTAGAGGAACCGGGTCAGGATCTCCTGGCCGTGCGGGGTGTGCAGCACCTCGGGGTGGTACTGGACGCCGGCCATGCGGCGCTCCGCGCACTCGAAGGCGGCGACCGGCGCCCCCGGCGTGGAGGCGGTGACGGTGAAGCCCTCCGGCGGGGTCTGCACGGCGTCGTTGTGGCTCATCCAGACCGGCTGCTCGCCGGGCAGTCCGTGGTGCAGGAGACCGCCGTCGCCGGTCACGTTCATCATGGTGCGGCCGAATTCGCGGCCGCCGGTGTTGGCCACCTCGCCGCCGAGCGCGGCGGTCATCTTCTGGAAGCCGTAGCAGATGCCGAACACGGGAATGCCCAGATCGAAGAGCCGATCGTCGATGCTGGGGGCGTCGTCCGCGTACACCGACGACGGTCCGCCGGACAGTACGAGCGCCGCCGGCTTCTTGGCCACGAACTCCTCATAGGGCGCGTCGTGGGCGATCACCTCGGAGTAGATCCGGGCTTCGCGCACGCGCCGGGCGATGAGCTGCGCGTACTGGGCACCGAAGTCGACGACGAGGACTGGGCGCGGGTGGTCCGTCGAGGTTTCCGTCACGGGCGCCAGTCTATCGTCGCAGGACCGGATACCCGGAACCGGGCGATGGCCCGTCACAGCAGCTTGCCATTCACGCCGAGTGACCAGGTACCCCGCCGAGGGGCATATCCAGCGATGGCTGTCAGCCCCCTCGACTAGAGTCGCAGCCGTGATCACAGGTGAGTTGAAGAGCAGGATCGACCGTATCTGGGACGCGTTCTGGTCCGGCGGTATCTCCAATCCACTGGAGGTGATCGAGCAGATCACCTATCTGTTGTTCATCCGTCGCCTCGACGACGTCCAGACCCTCGCCGAGCGCAAGGCCCGGGTCACCGGCGAGCCGCTCGAGAACCCCGTCTTCTCGCCGGAGCAGAGCCATCTGCGGTGGAGCCAGTTCAAGAACGACTCCCCCGAGGTCATGTTCCGGGTCATCGGCGAGGAGGTGTTCCCGTTCCTGCGCTCACTCGGCGACGGCACCACCTACAGCGAGCACATGAAGGATGCCCGCTTCACCATCCCGACGCCGGCACTGCTGAGCAAGGTCGTCGACATGCTCGACGAGGTCCCGATGAACGACCGGGACACCAACGGCGACCTCTACGAGTACATGCTCTCCAAGATCGCCTCGGCCGGCACCAACGGCCAGTTCCGCACCCCGCGCCACATCATCGACCTGATGGTCAAGATGACCGCGCCGAGGCCCGACGACGAGATCTGCGACCCCGCCTGCGGTACTGCCGGATTCCTGGTCGCGGCCAGCGAGTACGTCCGGGAGACGCATCCGAATGCGCTGCTGGATGAGAAGCAGCGCAGCCACTTTCACAAGTCGATGTTCCACGGCTACGACTTCGACTCGACCATGCTGCGGATCGGCTCGATGAACATGCTGCTGCACGGCGTCGAGGCCCCGGACATCCGCTACCGCGACTCGCTGTCCGAGGGTGCGAGCGAGGATGCCGACAAGTACACGCTGATTCTGGCCAATCCGCCGTTCGCCGGCTCGCTCGACTACGAGTCGACGAGCAAGGATCTGCAGCGGGTGGTCAAGACCAAGAAAACTGAACTGCTGTTCCTCGCGCTGTTCTTGAAGCTCCTCAAGCCCGGCGGCCGGGCCGCGGTGATCGTGCCCGATGGCGTGTTGTTCGGTTCGTCTAAGGCGCACAAGACGCTGCGTAAGATGTTGGTCGAGGATCAGAAGCTCGACGCCGTCGTGAAGCTCCCCAGCGGTGTGTTCCGCCCGTATGCCGGGGTGTCGACCGCGATCCTGTTCTTCACCAAGACCAACTCTGGTGGTACGGACGACGTCTGGTTCTACGACGTGCAGGCCGACGGCTTCTCCCTTGACGACAAACGCAATCCCGTCGACGCCAACGACCTCCCCGATCTCCTCACCCGCTGGCAGTCTCTTTCTTCGCCGGTTGAGCCGGGCGACGAAGGAGCCCGTGTCGAAACCCAGCGTGCACGCACCGAGCAGTCCTTCCTGGTCCCCAAAGCCGACATCGTCGCCCAGGACTACGACCTGAGTCTCAACCGCTACAAGGAGATCGAGTACGACGAGGTGGAGCACCGCCCGCCGCTGGAGATCATCGCCGACATCGAGAAGCTCGACGCCGAGATCGCCCAGGGCCTCGCGGAGCTGAAGGCGATGCTGTCGTGAGGA
The DNA here is from genome assembly GCF_046098115.1 of Gordonia sp. VNK21. NCBI lineage: Bacteria > Bacillati > Actinomycetota > Actinomycetes > Mycobacteriales > Gordoniaceae > Gordonia > Gordonia sp. VNK21. Next base: position 219,244 of record NZ_JBJURU010000007.1, read on the forward strand.
GCGCCCAGGTTGGTGAAGTCTCGCAGCAGTTGCGGGGGGTGACGTTCTCTAAGGCGGACGCTATCGATCGCCCCTCTGACGGATACGTCGCAGTGCTGACAGCCAGCAACATCCAGGACGGCGTGCTTGACACGTCATCAGTAACGTATGTACCCGCGCACAAGGTCAGCGACAGGCAGATTGTTCAACGTCATGATGTGATCGTTTGTGCGTCAAGCGGAAGTTTGAAGGTTGTCGGCAAGGCTGCACAGAGTGATGGGCAGTTCACAGGCGGGTTCGGGGCGTTCCTAAAAGTCCTCCGGCCTGGTCCGGACGTCGACCCACGGTACTTCGCTCACTACTTCCAAACGCCAAGTTATCGACGGATCGTATCGTCTTTAGCCGCTGGCGCGAACATCAACAATCTCAAGAACGAGCATCTAGATAGTCTGGTCCTCCCACTCCCACCCCTCCCCGAACAACGCCGTATCGCCGCAATCCTCGACCACGCCGACGCCCTCCGCACCAAGCGCCGCCAGGTCCTCGCCCACCTCGACTCCCTGGCGAGCACCGCATTCCTCGACCTGTTTGGTCCGCCGAAGACATGGCCAGACCGATGGACGATGACAACCATCGGTGACCTCTCGACAATGGTCACCTATGGAACCGCCAGCAAAGCAGGCGAGTCTGGGGCGTGGCCGATCCTGCGAATGGGCAACGTGACCGATGACGGTCACTTGGATCTGTACGACCTCAAATACGTCGACCTCGAACCCCAGGACGAGCCCAAGTACACGCTCAGGGCCGGCGACATGCTCTTCAACCGCACAAACAGCAAAGAGAAGGTCGGTAAGGCCGCTGTTGTCCGGTCAAGCGAGAAGCTCGCGTTCGCCGGTTACCTAGTACGAGTGCGATTCGACGACTCAGCGACGGCAGAGTTTGTCGCCGCATACCTCCGCAGCGCCCACGGCGCCGCAGTCCGCAGGAAGCTAGCGAAGGCCGCAGTCAATCAAGCGAATATCAACGCCAGCGAAATGCGCAGGATTCCGGTGGCGGATGCTCCGGCAGGGCTGAAGCAGCAATTCGAGCATATATTGGCTGCAATCGAGACGCAGCGCCAATCAGTACTTGCAGGCCTCCGTACCGACGACGAACTCTTCGCCTCCCTCCAATCCCGAGCCTTCCGAGGTGAGCTCTGATGACTGCCCCGACCTGGCACGAGTACATGGCGCCAGCCCTCCGAGTGCTCGAGGACGGCCAACTCCACAAGGCGCGGCATATCGTCGATGACGCCGCCAATCTGCTCGGCGTGACCGCCGAGCAGCGCAGCACGATCAATCAGTCCGGGCAGCCGCAGTACCTCAACCGTGGTCTCTGGGCACTCTCGTACCTGTCCCGTGCTGAGGCCGTCGAGCGACCAGCCCGCGGCATCTACCGAATCACAGACATCGGCCGGAATCTCCTAGCCGAGCACCCCGACGGCATCACCGAGAAGAACCTGCGCGGCCTCGGCAGCTATGAAGGCCCCCGGCGCAGCACCACCATCGCGACACCGACGCCCGCAACCGCCGACGACACCGCGAGCCTCGACCCCGAGGAGATGATCGATCAGGGCATCGCCCAGATCATCGATGACGTCTCCGACCAACTTCTGCAACGGATCCTGGGCAACGAGCCGGTCTTCTTCGAGCAGGCAGTGCTCGACCTGCTGATCGCCATGGGCTACGGCGGCGCGGAGGGCAAAGCCACCCGCACCCAGCTCTCCCACGACGGTGGCATCGACGGCATCATCGACCAGGACGCCCTCGGCCTGTCCCGGATCTATGTGCAGGCCAAGCGCTACTCAGCCGAGAATCCCGTCGGCCGCGAAGCGATCCAGGCCTTCGTCGGCGCCCTCGCCGGCAACCAGGCGAGCCAGGGTGTCTTCATCACCACCAGCCGATTCTCACGGGACGCGACCGACTTCGCCTCGTCGATCGCCAACCGGGTGATCCTCATCGACGGACACCGTCTGACGCGGCTGATGATCCGCTACGGCGTCGGCGTCCAGGTCAAACAGCGCCTGGAGATCGTCGAGATCGACGAGGACTTCTTCGAGTAGTAGCTCGCGCCGTACGGCAGGAACACCGCCGCTCAGTCCGCTTCGATTCTGGGCCAGTCCGTTGTCAGATACGCTTCCACCGCCCGGTGGCGGAAAGCGTAGGGTTTGCCGCGACTGATGATCCCGCGAATCTGGTCGAGTCGCTGCGGGACTGCCCCTGATTGCTGCGGGGTAGCATATCCAGCTGCTGTGGCAATGGCCGTGAGTGTTCGACGACCCGAATCGATCTGGGCCATCGCCTCAATGAACTGCCGTTCCCGTTCCGGCAGTCTGTCGAGGATGCGGCAGACATGGGAAACAGCCTCGCTCTCAACCAGTGACCACCCGGCGAGAACGTCCTCGCGCGTGATCGTGTCGGAGTCTCCGGCGTACCACCCGTACGCGCCCGCGAGTTGAAACAAGAAGGGTTCTCCCTTGCTCAAGTCAACGATCGCGTCACGCGCGGCGGGGTCGAGAACCACATAGTCGCTTCCTCCGTGCTGATCTGGTATCTCCCACCCTTCGGTGACGATCCCCTGAAGAGCGGCCTGCATGTCTTCGTCAGTAATGGGGCGCAGGGTGTTGGTCAGGAACCGGCGAGCGAAGGTTGCCCCCTGCTGGGCATGAGCCATCTCCTCGAACTCAGGAAGTCCCGTGAGATACACCGCCAAGGGAAGGTGGCGAAGAATTTCCCGACCACCTGGCGCGGTGACCGTGACCTCGGTGGCCAGCGCGTCGCCGAGTGCCGTGAGAATCTGCGACAGCGCGGCTTCATCGCTGATGTTCTGGACCTCGTCCAGGTGGACGACGACCATGACTCCCTGCGCCATCGCGGCACTTCCGAGCTCAACCAGCAGTTTGGTGAGCGCGACATACGGTTCGTCACCCTCCTGCCCTTCCCTCAGCTCCAGCGACACACCGAATGCGGCAATGCTACTTACGCGAGCCAGAATGGCCTTCAGCTCCTGACGGGGACGCGTCGACAACCCCGCCTTGTTCGCGAGGTTGAGGAGCTCGCCGGCGAGCCGCTGCATAGGGTCACTCCCCAGCGGGATCCGAATCTGATCCGTGACCCAGTCACCACGACTCTCGGCGTCACGAGCGATCGTCCGCACCAGAGACGACTTCCCCACCCCAGCCTCACCGAGGAAGGTCCTACCCCGTTCGTCGATTCCGGAGATCCGCCGAGGCCGCAGAATACTGTTCCAGTCATTCAGTTGCTGACTCCGGCCAGCCCAGATCCGCGGTGGCGTGTCGGCACCAGGGCTGAAGGGGGAGTCTACGGGTTCACGCATGAGTTAACATTAACAACTTGTGGCTCGCTGTTGTTAATGTTAACTGGAAAGCGGAACTGTATTCAGAAGGGCGGCGGGCCGGCGTCCCGCGCGGCTTGCTCGCGCAATTCCCTGTTCTTGGCGCGGACAGACTTCCGCCAGGCGTGCTTGTACGCGGTGGCAGCCTGTCGGCCGCCGCCTCGTGTTTCGGCGACTCGGTTTTCAGTTGTCGAACGTCTTCCTTCGATGGTGTGGTCGGGTTGTGACTCGGCCAGTGGCGTCGCCGCTGATCCGCGGTGACGGCAACGCAGCCCGGTCAGCTGCGGGAGCAGCCACTGGTTCTCCGCACGGCTGTCGACGGTGATGCCGTGTCCGGTGGTCACCGAAGTCCAGAACACCCCACTGTCATCAACCCACAGCTCGTCGACCCAGCCGTCCTGCGGACGCTGGGCACCCAGGTGGGTCTTGATCTGATGATGCTTGAGACACTTCGGATCCACGTTGCACAAACACGTCGGCCCACCGGTGGCCGGGCAGACCTGGTCGAACTCCTCGACATGATCGAGCTGGCAATTCCATGCCGCCCGCTCGCAGCCCGGGATGGTGCACGTACCGAACAAGGCCCGCACCAATGCATCGAGGGTTGCCGTCGGACGGTACGGATCAGCCTCCTGATACGTCCGATCGATCAGCCCGTCATCCGGATCCAGCAGGTTGTCCAGGTCCAGGTCACGCACGAGCGCGTCGGGACGCTCGGCGAGCCGCCGGATCTGTTCAGCGCTGATCGGCCCGTGACCGTCGAGGTAGCCGGGGGTGTCCCGATCCGGTTCAGCAGGCTCTCCACCGCCGGCGCTGTCGGCACAGGGGCGGCATTCAGCCACACCACGGCTGTCGGCACCGGAGTCCGGGTCGGCATCGTCAGCGCCACCAGCATCGTCGTTGTGTGCGGGCTTCTCGGGAGCATTCTCGGGCTCGAGGATGCTCTTCTGGCAGACCGCGTGAATGACGATCCGGGCCTGGCGTTCGGAGACCTCGTCGTCGCTGAGTGTGGCGGTACAGGTCGCTTCGTCACCGCAGGCGCAGGTGAACGGCACCCGCCGCAGGCGGGCGATCGCCGCCGCTGATCGCCGCTGACCCGGGGTCCGCGGATCGTTCGGGCAACACCCCTTGGCCAGGGCGGTGACCGCTTCGAGTGCCAGGCGTGATTCCTCGGCGTCGGCGGTGATCGTCAACGCCCCGAGGCCCTCACCGCGGTCGCGGTGGACCACATTCGTACGCGACCGATTCTTGTCCCGGCGCCGCCGGTCGGCGTCGACGTCCCGGCGGGCGACGACCCGGTCGGCGATCCGCCGGGCGGCCCGCACCGAGATATGGCCGGCCTTGCCCAATCCCGACGCCAGGTCCGCATCCACGGCGGCCAGGATCTGCGGGTCGTCGACGATGTCGGTGCGATCGACCACCGTGGTGAACATGTCCGGATCGATCACCCCGTCCCGCAACAACTCCGACGTGCCCGGCAGACGATCGGCGGCCGCCATCGCCTCAGCGACCAACGCCCGCGCCCTGCCCGTCGGCACCGCGAACCCGATCGCGACCTCCTCGACGGTGACCGTCCACGGATCGAGCAGATCCCGCTCGGCCACACCATCGTGGACCTGCGCCCCCACCTCGGCCAACGCCAGATCGAGGAACTCGCCGATACCGCGCAGCTGCGACCAGTACAAAAACGACTGCCCCCGATGCGCGGCCACCGCGAACGCCATCCACCCACGACACTGCGCATCGACACCGGCCTCGTCCCCGGGAACGATCATCCCCGCGACAGAACAATCCACCCGCCCCCACGCCGACGCACCGTCCGTGGATGCCATCGTCATTCACCTCCCCCGCGAGCCGACACACGATAGCTTGTATGTTCGACTCTACTATGACACGGGGTACCGACAATCCCGTGGTGCTTCTCTGTGCCGCACCCCCTGCCCTCCCTGGTGGGCCAACGCCATCCCTCACGATCGACGCGCGCATGTCGATGTCGGAGGCGCGGGATATGCTCGCCCGTTCGTCCCAGACCGGCTTAGGAGATATCCGATGATCATGCCCGATCCGCAGCTACTCGACCCTCAGCGCTTGTGATTCGGCTTGCCGGACATCCCTGACCGGATCACGCGCGCCGATATGATCACACCCGAGGGGTGATTCCATGACCGACGAGATGACGAGCGACGCTGCCATATGAGCAACTTCGCCTTCGTCCGCCAGACACTGCCTGACATCCACGAGGACTGTGCCCGCGCCGAGTCGTACGTGCGCTCCGACCCGCGGACCGCCTGCTTCTACTCGCGTCGCGTCGTCGAGGAGATCGTCGGATACTTGTACGACGTGCTGTCGCTGAGAACGCCATACCGTGACGACCTCGCCGCGAAGATCGATGACCCGGGGTTCAAGCGGCAAGTGCCACAGGGCATCACGCAGAAGATGACCGCGATCCGCCGGCTCGCGAACACGGCCGTGCATGAGAGCCGGCAGATCCGTCCCGACGTCTCGCACCAGGTTCTGCGTGAGCTGTTCCAGATCGTCGTCTGGACGTCGTACAACCATTCGCCCCGCCCCGACGTCGTGCCGATGCAGGCACACTTCGATCCCAAGCTCGCCGCCCGCGCTGCACCGCTCACACGCGAGGAAGTCGCTCAACTCGCCGCGAAGTTCGCTCAGCAGGACGAAGCACATGCCAAGGCCCTCGCCGCGAAGGACGAGGTGCTGGCCGCTCGTGAGGCCGAGATCGCGGAGCTGAAGGCACAGATCGCCGCCGCACAAGCCGAGTCGCAGCCCGACGATCGGGATTACAGCGAAGCACAGTCGCGTGATCTGTTCATCGACGTCCTGTTGGCCGAGGCCGGCTGGCCACTCGATCAGGACCGCGACCGGGAGTATCCGGTCAGCGGAATGCCGAACAGCACCGGCACCGGCTACGTCGACTACGTACTGTGGGGTGCCGACGGCCTGCCCTTGGCCGTCGTCGAAGCCAAGCGCACCTCCAAGTCCGCGGAACTGGGACGACAGCAGGCCAAGCTGTACGCCGACTGCCTTGAGCAGCAGTTCGGCAGGCGACCGGCCATCTTCTACACCAACGGCTACGAGCACCACCTCTGGGACGACGCGGGCGGCTACCCACCCAGGGAGATTCAGGGCTTCTACACGCGTGACGAACTGGAGCTGCTCATCCAGCGTCGGCGCACCAGCACTCCGCTCTCCCCGTCACCGGTCAACACCGACATCGCCGGACGGCCGTATCAGGTTCGCGCCATCAAAGCCGTCGCCGACGCCTTCGACCGCAAGCAGCGCGAAGCCCTGCTGGTGATGGCCACCGGCGCTGGTAAAACCCGCACCACGATCGCCCTGGTCGACCTGCTGCAGAAGGCCAACTGGGTCAAGCGCGTGCTCTTCCTGGCCGACCGAACCGCACTGGTCAATCAGGCGGCGAACGCGTTCAAGGCACACCTGCCGGGCTCGACCACCGTCAATCTGGTCACCGAGAAGGCGATCGACGGCCGGATCTACGTCTCGACCTATCCGACGATGATGAATCTCATCAACGAGACCGACGATGGCCTCCGGCGCTTCGGTCCCGGATACTTCGACCTCATCGTCATCGACGAGGCCCACCGCTCCGTCTACGCGAAATACGGCGCCATCTTCGACTACTTCGACACGCTGCTGGTGGGACTGACCGCCACCCCGAAGGACGAGGTGGACCACAACACCTACCGGCTGTTCCACCTCGAAGACGGCGTCCCCACTGACGCATACAGCCTCGAGGAGGCCGTCGAGGATCGGTGGCTTGTACCGCCCAGGGGAATCAGCGTCGGCACCCAGTTCCTGCGATCGGGCATACGGTACGACGACCTCACAGACGAGGAGAAGGACGAGTGGGACACTCTCGACTGGGGCGATGACGATCCGCCCGACGAGGTGGGAGCCGAGGAACTCAATCGGTTCCTATTCAACGAGGACACCGTCGACAAGGTGCTCGTCACCCTGATGACGCAGGGCCACCATGTGGCCGGCGGCGACCGGCTCGGTAAGACGATCGTGTTCGCCAAGAACCAGAAGCACGCCGAGTTCATCGCAAAGCGCTTCGATTTCAACTATCCGGAGTACGGCGGACGATTTGCACGCGTGATCACCCACGGAACCCCCTACGCGCAGACGCTGATCGACGACTTCTCCATGAGAGACAAAGACCCGCACATCGCGATCAGTGTCGACATGCTCGACACCGGGATCGATGTCCCCGAAGTGGTCAACTTGGTCTTCTTCAAACAGGTCCGATCCAAGTCCAAGTTCTGGCAGATGATCGGCCGCGGCACCCGCCTGCGCCCAGACCTCTTCGAGCCCGGCGAGGACAAGAAGGATTTCTTCGTCTTCGACTTCTGCGGAAACCTCGAGTACTTCAGCCAGGACCTTCCCGGGTCTGAAGGGCGGATCCAGAAGTCTTTGGCACAGCGGCTCTTCGAGGCCCGACTCGATCTTGTGATGGCGGTCGGCGACGATGACCCTGATCTGCGTACCTCGACCATCGACACACTGCACGAAATCGTTGCGGGCATGAACGTCAACAACTTCCTGGTCCGCAAGCACCGCAAAACGGTCGAACGCTTCGCCTCAGCCGACTCCTGGAAGACGCTGACACCCGAGGATGCCGAAACGCTGCGAGAGATCGCGGACCTGCCGTCCACCGTGCGCGACGACGACGAGCGTGCCAAGCGCTTCGACCTGATCGTGTTGCGGCGGCAGTTGGCTCAGCTCGCAGGCGACGCGGTCGCCGCCGACACTCTGCGCCAGACGATCCAGGACACGGCCGCCGCACTGCTCAGCAAGACCGCGATCCCCTCCGTCGCCGAACAGGCCGTGCTCCTCGAATCCGTCGCCGGCGACGAGTGGTGGATCGGTGTGGCACTGCCGATGCTTGAGATAGCTCGGCTCCGGATCCGCGGGCTGGTCCGATTCATCGAGAAGACCTCCCGCAACCCGGTGTACACCGACTTCACCGACACCCTCGTCGACGCCGTCGAGGTGTCACTGCCCGGCACGACTCCCGGTACAGACTTCGAGCGATTCCGCGCCAAGGCCGAGGCCTTCCTGAAGGATCACCTGGACAACCTTGCACTGCAACGCCTTCGCCGCAACAAGCAGCTGACCAAAGACGATATCGGCGAACTGGAGCAGATGCTGATCGCGGCCGGAGCGGCGGATACTGACATCAACTGGGCCGATGCGCAGACAGGTGGCCTCGGCATCTTTGTCCGCGGCCTCGTCGGCCTCGATCGGGCCGCTGCCACCGAAGCGTTCCAGCACTACCTCGACGGCACCACCTTCTCCGCCGAGCAGGTGCGCTTCGTCGGACATATCGTCGACGAGCTGACCAAGAACGGAGTGATGGAACCCAAACGGCTTTTCGAATCGCCGTATACCGACCATGCCCCGACCGGTCCCGACTTCTTCTTCCCCGAAGCCGACGTCGATTCGATCGTCGGGATTCTTCAGACGATCAAACAGACCGCTATGCCCGAGGATGTCGCATAAAACGGCTTCCCACCGGTACACAGCACACGAATCGCGACCGCCCTGGCTGAGCAGTCCTCGGAGAATCCATCCCACCGAACCATTGTTAGGGTCACCTAACTAGCGTAGGGTCGCCCCATGGGAAAACTCGCTGACTCGCCTCTGGATCCCACCGCCCGCGCCGTCGCCGACCGGTTGCACGGCGCCAGCAAGAAGGAGATGATCCGCAGCGCGGCGCCGGCGCTGACCAAGATGGTCAAGCATCGTTTCCGCGAAGGCACTTGGGACAACACCCAGTCCGAGGACGGCAAAGCCTTCCTGGCCGACAAGATGGTCGCCCTCGACAAGTCCAAGGCCGAACTCTGCTACCTGCTGTGCCGCTCACTGGATGCGCGCCGTGTGGTCGAGGCCGGCACCTCGTACGGGGTGTCGACGATCTATCTCGCCGCCGCTGTGCGCGACAACGTCGCCGGCACCGGCGAGACTGCCGTGGTGTACGGCACCGAGCACGAGCCCGGCAAGGTGGCGCAGGCCGAGCAGAACCTCACCGACGCCGGGCTTCTCGGCTACACGCAGATCCTGTCGGGCGACCTGCGTGAGACCCTGCCCGACGTCGACGGCCCGATCGACTTCATGCTGGTCGACATCTGGATTCCGATGGCCCTGCCCGCACTCAAGGCCGTGGAGCCCAAGCTCCGGCGCGGCGCCCTCGTGCTGTGCGACAACGTCATCAGCGGCGCGAAGGAGTACGCCGACTACCTGACCTACGTACGCGACCCGCACGGGCCGTTCCAGTCGGTCACCATCCCCGGCCAGGGCGGCGTCGAGGTCTCGATGAAACGCTGACACCGCGCGAACGTCATCCTTCCAACTGGTCCGCGTTCGCGACGATCGCGTCCCGGACATATTGTGCCAGACCGGGTTCAAGGTCCTCATAGGTCGCGGTGAACCGCGGATCGGCGACGTACATCTCCCCCAGGCAGCGGTGGAACGACGGCGGACAGTCGTAGAACCGGCGGTTCATCTGCTCCCGGGCCGCTTCCGCGGCAGCCATCGCCACCTCGCCGTCGGCGGGCAGACCGGCCCGCTTGGCGTCGACGAAGCTCTGGTTGATCGCGTCGGTCTCGGCCTTGATCTCGGCCCAGTCGGCCTTCGTGTAGTTCTTGGTCCGCGTGGCAGACTGCTTCCACGCGTCGGTCTCGCCCCAGCGCTCCTGTGCTTCGGTCTGGTAGTCCTCCTTGAAGCCGTCGCCGAAGATCTCGCGCATCTCGGCATCGGTGGCGGGCTGCTGGTTCATTTCTCTCTCCAATGCTCTATCGATGGCGCCGACCAACTCGGTGAGCTCGTCGAGCCTGGTCATGACCACTTCGCGCTGGCGCCGCAGGTGCTCGACCGGTGATTGACCGGAGTCGAGCAGTCCGGCGATCTGGTCGAGCCCGAACTCCAACCGCCGGTACAGCACGATCTGCTGCAGCCGATCGAGGTCGGCCGCCGAGTACACGCGGTAGCCGGCCGGTGACCGCTCACCGGGCGTCAGCAACCCAATCTCGTCGTAGTGGTGCAGAGTGCGGACGGTGACACCGGTCTTCTCGGCGACCTGCCCCACCGTCCACCGCTCCTCGCTGCGTTCCGTCGTCATAGCCACCATCATGTGGCCTCACGCCGCGGGAGGGTCAAGGCTTGCAATCACGCTGCGACCGAGAATGAGGGACTGCTGCACGGTTAGGTGACAGGTTGTAGTCACGCCGCCAGTGCGGCGGTCGTGTTCATGATGGTCTCGAACTCGATGGGCGTCAAACGGCCCAGGCGGGCCTGACGACGGCGACGGTGGTAGGTCCTCTCGATCCAGGTCACGATCGCGATGCGTAGCTGCTCGCGGGTGGTCCAGGAGCGGCGGTCGAGGACGTT
>NZ_JBJURU010000008.1:0-4772 GCF_046098115.1 Gordonia sp. VNK21
CGTTCGGAAGGGATAACCGCTGAAAGCATCTAAGCGGGAAGCCTGTTCCAAGATGAGGTTTCTCACCCACTTCGGTGGGGTAAGGCCCCCCACAGACCATGGGGTTGATAGGCCAGAACTGTACGCACAGCAATGTGTTCAGGTGACTGGTACTAATCGGCCGAGGACTTACCAACAACACCCAGACACATCACAGTAAAACGTGTGTTCCGCATCCACTATGCACCTCTGAAACAACACACCACCACACCAGTAGTGTGGTGTGACAGTTTCATAAAGTTACGGCGGCCATAGCGGAGGGGAAACGCCCGGCCCCATTCCGAACCCGGAAGCTAAGCCCTCCAGCGCCGATGGTACTGCACCCTAACCAGTGTGGGAGAGTAGGACACCGCCGAACACAACTTTGAAAGGCCCCCAACCACCAGGTTGGGGGCCTTTCACATAGATTGGACGTCATGAGCAACGGTGCCCGGGGTACAGATCAGAACGGTCGGCAGCCGTCCCCGTCGATACCCGACGAGGTGAAAGCCGGAGACCTCGATCCGGAGGTGCGACGGGATCTGCATGGGCTCGACAAGAACACCGCCGACAAGGTGGCCCGGCACCTGGTCATGGTCGGCGAGGTCCTCGCCGAGGACCCCGAACTGGCCCTCGACCACGCCCGCGCCGCCCGCGCCCGTGCCGCACGCGTCGGCGTCGTCCGGGAGACCGCCGGCATCGCCGCGTACTACGCAGGCGAGTGGCAGGAGGCGATCACCGAACTGCGCGCGGCACGCCGGATCTCCGGCGACGGGGACGCACTGCTGCCCCTGATCGCCGACGCCGAACGCGGTCTCGGCCGGCCGGAGCGGGCCGTCGAGCTTGCTCGCAGCGCCGACGGCCGGGCACTGACCGGTGAGGACGCCGTCGAACTCGCGCTCGTCGAGGCCGGCGCACATGTGGACCTGAACGATCCCGAGACAGCCCTGCGCGTCCTCGAAGAACAGGACCTGCAGGTCGGGCGGACCGGCACCACGGCGGCGAGGCTGTTCAGCGCCTATGCGTCGACCCTCGAAACCGCCGGGCGCCGTGCCGACGCTCTGACCTGGTACCAGAATGCGGCGGCCGCCGACGTCGACGACACGACCGATGCGGAGTACCGCATCGCCGAACTGCTCGCTGACGGCGTCGATCTGGCCGCGCCGGTCGCCACCGAGGCGGCGAATCCGGAAGCCGGGCTGCTGGAGGGGTATGACGCCCTGCTGTGGGATATGGACGGCACGCTCTTCGAAGGGCACACCCCGCTGGCCGGGGCCGTCGAGGTCGTCGCCGACGACAGTCGTGGTCAGTACTTCGTCACCAACAACGCCAGCCGCACCCCGGAGCAGGTCGCCGTGCACCTTTCGGCGATCGGCTTCGCCGCGACGGCGTCGCAGGCCGTCACCAGCGCCCAGGTGGGCGCTCGGCTCACCGCCGAACGCGTTCCGTCCGGCTCCGCGGTGCTCGTCGTGGGGGCCGAGGCGCTGCGCGAGGCGATCGCCGACGTCGGCCTGGTCCCGGTCGCCAGCGCCGACGAGGATCCGGCGGCAGTCATCCAGGGCCATTCTCCCGAGACCGGCTGGGCGCAACTCTCCGAGGCGGCACTGGCGATCCGCAGGGGTGCGCTGTGGATCGCCACCAACACCGACTCGACGCTGCCCTCCGAACGCGGACTGCTCGTCGGCAACGGCTCCATGGTCGCCGCGGTGGCACATGCCACCGGCGCGGAGCCGCTCGTCGCCGGCAAACCGGCAGCGCCCATCATGCGCGAAGCCCTGACCCGCAGCAACAGTCGCCGACCGCTGATGATCGGGGACCGGCTCGACACCGACATCGAGGGCGCCAACGCGGTCGGCATCGACTCGCTGCTGGTCCTGACCGGGGTCAGCACCGCTGCCGACGTGCTCGCAGCGGTGCCCGCACAGCGACCGGCCTACATCGTTCCCGCCCTCACCGACGTCGACCTGCCCGCCGGTGACCTGCGCGTGGGACCCCAGAGCGGCTGGCAGATCACCGTGATGGAGAACCGGGTGACCGTCGAACGCGGCGCCGCCGCCGGGGCGGCCTCACTGCTGCCGGCACTGGCCCACGCCGTGTGGACCGCCGACGTGGGGAACCTCGACCTGCGCATCAGTAGCCCCGATCCGGAAACCGGCGAGCTCCTGCGCGCGCTCGGCCTGTAGCCTGATTACCGTCATGAGTGGACCCAATCAGCAGGCGGGCCAGCCGCCGAGGCCGACGCCGGGACCCCGCCCCGGAGCCCCGTCGCCGTCGGCTCTCGCCGCCCAGGCGGCACGACTGTCCGGGGATCCCGGCGATCCCGCCGACCATCCGGTGACCGCCGAGGTCGCCGAGCTGCTCGAACAGTCGGCCGAGGTCGCCGCCGCGACCGACGGCGAGTTCGACCTGGCCGCCCTGAGCCGGCAGAGCGAACTGCTCACCGCCGCACACGAACGTCTCTCGTCGGCGCTCGACGACGTCGGCCGTGGCTGACGTCCGCCGGCGGTCCGGCCGGTGGCGCTGATGGCCGCCCGTGCCCGGCTCGACGCCGAACTGGTCCGCCGCAAACTCGCCCGCTCGCGGGAGGCCGCCCGCACCCTGATCGACGAGGGCAAGGTCAAGGTGGCCGGCACCGTCGCCACCAAGGCCGCCACGAACGTCGCCCGCGACACCCCGATCCTGGTGATCGAGGAGGACAAGGACGACTGGGCCTCGCGCGGCGCCCACAAACTGCTCGGCGCGCTCGAGGCCTTCGAACCCCGCGGTCTGACGGTCTCCGGCAAACGCTGCCTCGACGCCGGAGCCTCCACCGGCGGCTTCACCGACGTGCTGCTGCGCCGCGGTGCCACCGCGGTCGAAGCGGTCGACGTCGGCTACGGCCAACTGGTCTGGCGGCTGCAGAGCGACCAGCGGGTCCACGTCCACGACCGCACCAACGTGCGGTACCTGACGCCCGAGGACATCGGCGGGCCGGTCGACCTCATGGTGGGCGACCTCTCGTTCATCTCGCTGGCGCTGGTGCTGCCGGCCGTCGCCGTCTGCCTGCGTCCGGGCGCCGACGCGCTGCCGATGGTCAAACCACAGTTCGAGGTGGGCAAGGACCGGGTCGGCTCCGGCGGTGTGGTGCGCGACCCGCACCTGCGGGCCGAAGCCGTCCACCAGGTGGTGCGCGTGGCCGCCGGCCTCGGCCTCCGGCTGCGCGGGGTGGTCGCCAGCCCGTTGCCCGGTCCCTCGGGCAACGTCGAGTACTTCCTGTGGCTGCACCGGCCGGACGGCGACGGGCCGCCGTCCGAGCCAGGCGATAGCGTGGACGACGAACAGGTGGCGGCGATGATCGACGAGGCCGTCGCCCAGGGACCGCAATGACCGCGCGCAACCGTACCGAAGGAGGCCTGCATGGGTGACCAGCCGAGCACCGGTGACCGAGCCTTTCTGGTCGTCGCGCACACCGGGCGCGACGAGGTGACGCAGACCCTCGAGACCGTCGGCCGACGCTGCGCCGCCGCGGGCATCGCCCTGCGCATCCTCGACCGCGACACCCGGCTGCCCGCCGACGGCGACGAACCCTGGCACCCGGTGGATCCGCAGCGCCTGCGCGACACCGGAGTGCAGGTGGAAGTGATCCAGGCCGACCCGGCGGCGGCCGCCGACTGCGAACTGGCCATCGTCCTCGGCGGCGACGGCACCTTCCTGCGCGCGGCGGAGCTCGCCTATCCGGCGCGGCTGCCGCTGCTGGGCATCAACCTCGGGCACATCGGGTTCCTGGCCGAGGCCGAGGCGCACGTCATCGACGAGGTGATGGACCGGCTGATCAGCGGCGACTACCGCGTCGAAGACCGGATGGTGCTCGAGATCGAGGTGCGCGACGAGGCACACGGCCCCGTGCTCGGAAGCACCTGGGCGCTCAACGAGGTGGCGGTCCAGAACCGCTCGCACAACGGGGTGCTCGAACTGATCACCGAGGTCGACGGACGGCCGGTGTCGGCCTTCGGCGCCGACGGCCTGCTGATCGCCACCCCCACCGGTTCCACCGCCTACGCCTTCTCGGCGGGTGGGCCGGTGATGTGGCCCGACCTGGAGGCGATCCTGGTCGTGCCGAGCAATGCGCACGCCCTGTTCGCCCGGCCGATGGTGACCAGCCCCCGGTCCCAGATCGCCGTCGAAGTCGATGCGCGTGGACGGTCCGCCGTCGCCGTCTGCGACGGCCGGCGGATGCTCGACGTGCCGGCCGGCGCCCGGGTGGAGACCCGGCGCGCCCAGAACGCGCTGCGCTGGGTGCGGGTGGGATCGGAACCGTTCGCGGACCGGCTGGTGACCAAGTTCTCGCTGCCGGTGACCGGCTGGCGCGGAAGGAGCTGAGCAGCGTGCTCGAAGAACTGTCGATCCGCGGGCTCGGCGTCGTCGAGTCCGCCGCGGCCGAGTTCTCCCCGGGCTTCACCGTCCTGACCGGCGAGACCGGTGCGGGCAAGACCATGATCGTGACCAGCCTCCGGTTGCTCTCCGGTGCCCGCGCCGACGCGGGCCGCGTCCGGAGCGGCGACGAGAAGGCCGTGGTACAGGGCCGCTTCCGGCTGCCACCGGCGGCCCAGCGACCACCGGCCGTCGACGACGTGCTCGAATCCACCGGAGCCGAACTCGACGACGACGACACCGTGATCGCTGCGCGGACAGTCGGCGCCGACGGCCGCTCCCGCGCCCACCTGGGCGGCCGGTCGGTGCCGGTCGGGGTACTCGGTCAGCTCACCGGTGAGATC
>NZ_JBJURU010000008.1:4782-39559 GCF_046098115.1 Gordonia sp. VNK21
AGTCGGCCAGGTAGTGGAGCAGCTACTGCACGCGGAGCCGGAGCCGGTCCTTGGGCTACACGGGCTCCAACTACGGGTCGTCGCCGTCGGCGCGGCCTATCCGGCCGAGGCGCACGTCATCGACGAGGTGATGGACCGGCTGATCAGCGGCGACTACCGCGTCGACGACCGGATGGTGCTCGAGATCGAGGTGCGCGACGAGGCACACGGCCCCGTGCTCGGAAGCACCTGGGCGCTCAACGAGGTGGCGGTCCAGAACCGCTCGCACAACGGGGTGCTCGAACTGATCACCGAGGTCGACGGACGGCCGGTGTCGGCCTTCGGCGCCGACGGCCTGCTGATCGCCACCCCCACCGGTTCCACCGCCTACGCCTTCTCGGCGGGTGGGCCGGTGATGTGGCCCGACCTGGAGGCGATCCTGGTCGTGCCGAGCAATGCGCACGCCCTGTTCGCCCGGCCGATGGTGACCAGCCCCCGGTCCCAGATCGCCGTCGAAGTCGATGCGCGTGGACGGTCCGCCGTCGCCGTCTGCGACGGCCGGCGGATGCTCGACGTGCCGGCCGGCGCCCGGGTGGAGACCCGGCGCGCCCAGAACGCGCTGCGCTGGGTGCGGGTGGGATCGGAACCGTTCGCGGACCGGCTGGTGACCAAGTTCTCGCTGCCGGTGACCGGCTGGCGCGGAAGGAGCTGAGCAGCGTGCTCGAAGAACTGTCGATCCGCGGGCTCGGCGTCGTCGAGTCCGCCGCGGCCGAGTTCTCCCCGGGCTTCACCGTCCTGACCGGCGAGACCGGTGCGGGCAAGACCATGATCGTGACCAGCCTCCGGTTGCTCTCCGGTGCCCGCGCCGACGCGGGCCGCGTCCGGAGCGGCGACGAGAAGGCCGTGGTACAGGGCCGCTTCCGGCTGCCACCGGCGGCCCAGCGACCACCGGCCGTCGACGACGTGCTCGAATCCACCGGAGCCGAACTCGACGACGACGACACCGTGATCGCTGCGCGGACAGTCGGCGCCGACGGCCGCTCCCGCGCCCACCTGGGCGGCCGGTCGGTGCCGGTCGGGGTACTCGGTCAGCTCACCGGTGAGATCCTCGCCGTGCACGGCCAGAACGACCAGCTGCGACTCATCCGCGGCGACCAGCAGCGTGCGGCGCTCGACCGCTTCGCCGGGAAGGCGACGGCGGCACTGCTCGAGCGCTACCGGGCCGCACGCCGGGACCTGCTGACCACCCTCGACGAACTGGACCGGCGGCGGGCCGACTCACGTGAGCTGGCGCAGGAGGCCGACCGGCTGCGCTTCGGGATCGAGGAGATCGAGGCGGTCGCGCCCGAGCCGGGAGAGGACACGGACCTGGTGGCCACCATCCGCCGGCTCACCGACCTCGAGGATCTGCGTTCGGCGGCCGATGGCGCCCATCAGGCGATCACCCACGACGAGGCGGGCGTGCTGACCGGGCTCGGCGTGGTGCGCAGTCAGCTCGAGGCGGCCGACGACGACGCGCTGCGCGCGTTGCTGCCGCGCGTGGCCGAGGCGCTGGCGGTGGTCGGGGATCTCAGCGATGAGCTCTCCGGATACCTGTCCTCACTGCCCACCGACGCCGACGATCTGGACCGTCTGCTCAGCCGGCAGGCAGAACTGAAGGTGCTCACCCGCAAGTACGCCGCCGACATCGACGGCGTCCTCGACTGGCACCGCCGGGCCCAGCAGCGGCTCGCCCAGATCGAGGATCCGGGCGCGTCCATCGAGCAACTCGAGCAGACCGCCGCAGAGCAGCGCGAGACGGTCGCGCAGCTGGCCGCCGACCTGCACAAGCGCCGCAGCACGGCCGCCGCGAAGCTGGCAGGCAAAGTGTCTGCGGAGCTCGCCGGTCTGGCGATGGGCGGCAGCGAACTGGCGGTGAGCGTGCACCTGACCGCGCCGGACGACGAGCGCCTGCGCATCGTCGTCGACGGCACCGCTGCCCAGGCCGGGCCCGACGGCGCCGACCGGGTGGAGTTCGGCTTGGTGGCCCATCGCGGTGCGGCGCCGCTGCCGATCGCCAGATCGGCCTCCGGCGGTGAACTGTCCCGGGTCATGCTCGCCCTGGAAGTGGTGCTGGCCGAGCCGGATTCGGGTGGGGTCATGGTCTTCGACGAGGTCGACGCCGGGGTCGGCGGCGGTGCGGCCGTCCAGATCGGCGCGCGCCTGGCGAAGCTCGCACGCAACCGCCAAGTCATCGTCGTCACCCATCTCCCGCAGGTGGCGGCCTTCGCGGACCAGCATCTGGTGGTGGGCAAGAGCGGCGGCGGCAGCCGTGGCCGGCAGACCTCCACCCTCACCTCGCTGGACCGGGACGAGCGGATCGCCGAGTTGGCACGGATGCTGGCCGGCCTCGGCGATTCGGATACCGGCCGTGCGCACGCGGAAGAACTGCTGCAGACGGCCGAGGAGGCACGCGCAGCTCAATAGCGCGGTGACACGTGAGGTGCCTGAGTAGTTAGATACTTGTGATTCTCGTGTGACAAAAGTTGCACTTGTTACGGCGCGCCTCCGTGATGTATGCGGTGCAGGTGATCAGGATGGGACGCATGAGGATGCCAGCTCTGCTCTCACGGACCACCACCGAACTGCCCGGTGTCATCGGGATCGCCCGGATCGACAAGAAGACCAAACGGCTCGTCGACCGGGTCGGCCCGGGTGACGTCGTCATCCTCGACGAGGTGGATCTGGAACGCATCACCGCCGACCAGCTGGTGGCCGCGGAGGTGGCGGCCGTGGTGAACGCCTCGCCGTCGATCACCGGCCGGTACCCGAACCTGGGGCCGGAAGTGCTGGCGGCCAACCGGATCCCGCTGCTCGACGCGGTGGGCACGGAGGTCTTCGCCCGGGTCAAGGAGGGCAGCAAGGTCCGGCTGCACGACGACCGGCTCTACATCGGCGACCGGGTGGTGGCCCGCGGCACCGAACTGGGCGAGACCGAGGTGGCCGAGCGCATGCTCGACGCCAAGACCGGGCTCGTCGACCATCTGGAGGCGTTCTCCGGCAACACCATCGAGTTCATCCGCAGCGAATCGCCGCTGCTGATCGACGGGGTCGGCATCCCCGAACTGCACACCACGCTCGAAGGACGCCACGTGGTGGTGGTCGGCGACGGACCCGACCGGACCGTCGACCTGAAGAACCTCAAACCGTTCATCAAGGAGTATCAGCCGATCATGATCGGCGTCGGCTCGGGAGCGGACACGCTGATGAAGGCCGGCTACCGTCCGTCGGTGATCGTCGGCGACCCCGAAGACATCAAGACCGGCACCCTCAAGTGCGGCGCGGAGCTGGTTCTGCCGGCCGATCCGGACGGCCACGCCTCGGGTCTCGAGCGGATCCAGGACCTGGGGGTCGGGGCGGTCACCTTCCCGGCCGCCGGCAGCGCCGGCGACCTGGCGCTGCTGCTGGCCGACCACCACGGTGCCGACCTCATCGTCGCCGTGGGTCTGGGCGGGGGCATCAACGACTTCTTCGACCGCAGCCTCCGCGAGCAGATCCCGTCGACCTTCCTCACCCGGCTCAAGGTGGGGCAGAAGCTGGTCGACGCCAAAGCCGTCTCCACGCTGTACCAGAGCCGCGTCAGCGGGGTGGCGATCGCCATGCTGGTGCTCGCGGCCCTCATCGTGGTGATCGCCGCGCTGGCGATGAGCAGCACCGGCGCGGACATCGGCGACTGGATCGTCGATCGCTGGGGCGACTTCACCGACTGGGTCAGCGGACTGCGGAACAGTCAATGATCTCCATGCGTCAGCACGCGATCTCGCTGATCGCGGTCTTCCTGGCCCTGGCGGTGGGTCTGTTCCTGGGCTCCGGCTTCATCGGCGACCAGCTGAACTCGCTCACCGGGACCGACCGGAACAAGCTGAGCAAGCTGCAGGACGAACGTGACGACCTGAGTCGTCGGGTCAACCAGGACGGCGCCTTCATCGGCGCCGTCAGCCCGCGGCTGGTCGACGGCCTGCTGAAAGGCAAGTCCGTGCTGGTGGTGACCGCACCCGACGCCGGTGAGGCCGACGTGCAGGAGCTCAAAGGCCTGCTCAACGATGCCGGCGCCGGATACTCGGGGCAGATCGCCCTGACCGACACCCTGGTGAAGGACGGCGACGCGGCCAAGCTGAGCTCGATCATCGACCAGACCATCCCGACCGGGCAGCAGCTGCGGGTCGAGTACACCGACTCCGGTTCCCGGCTCGGAGACCTGCTGGGTACGGCGCTGCTCACCCGGGAGGGCCAGAAGGCCGCGGGTGCGGCGGACCGGTCGACGGTCCTGCAGTCGCTGCGGACCGGCGGTTTCATCGACTACGCCGATCGCACCGTCGAGCCGGCGGATCTGCTGCTGGTGGTGACCGGAGGATCCCTGGGCGACGACGCCGGGGCCCAGGGCATGCTGGTGGGCCGCCTCGCGGTGGCGATGGCCACGCACGCCCGGGGTGGAGTACTGGCCGGGCGCGACGGCTCCGCGCAGGGCGGTGCCGCGATCGCCGCGGTCCGCGGCGACACCGCACTGGGCAATGCGCTCTCGACGGTCGACGACGTGCAGGACCAGATCGGCCGGACGACGGTGGTGCTGGCCCTCGACGAGGAGGCCAACGGCCGATCGGGGGCCTACGGCACCGGACCGGGTGCGACGGCGATCACGGTGGGTGCCGAACAGAAGTGAGACGCACTGCGGCGCGCCCTGACGGGTCCGTCGTTCCCGCAGCGTTGCTGATAAGCTGAAGTCCCGTAGGTATTCATCCCGACGGGAGAAATTCTTTTGCGAACACTGCGTCACGGGCAGCCGGAGATCAAGCACATCTTCGTCACCGGAGGTGTTGCGTCGTCGCTCGGCAAGGGTCTGACCGCCTCCAGCCTCGGTCAGCTTCTCACGGCCCGCGGACTGCGCGTGACCATGCAGAAGGTCGACCCGTATCTGAACGTCGACCCGGGCACCATGAACCCCTTCCAGCACGGAGAGGTCTTCGTCACCGAGGACGGTGCCGAAACCGACCTGGACATCGGCCACTACGAACGCTTCCTGGACCGCAACCTGTCCGGTTCGGCGAATGTGACCACCGGTCAGGTGTACTCGACGGTCATCGCCAAGGAGCGCCGCGGCGAATACCTCGGCGACACCGTCCAGGTGATCCCGCACATCACCGACGAGCTCAAGAGCCGGATGCTCGCGATGCACGAGCCGGATTCGAGCGGTGAGGTGCCCGATGTGGTGATCACCGAGATCGGCGGGACCGTCGGCGACATCGAGTCACAGCCGTTCATCGAGGCGGCCCGGCAGATCCGGCACGAGGTGGGCCGGGAGAACGTCTTCTTCCTGCACGTCTCGCTGGTGCCCTACCTGGCGCCGTCCGGTGAGCTCAAGACCAAGCCCACCCAGCATTCGGTGGCGGCGCTGCGCAGTGTCGGCATCCAGCCCGACGCGCTGATCCTGCGCTGCGACCGGCCGGTGCCGGACTCGCTGAAGAAGAAGATCGCGCTGATGTGCGACGTCGACATCGACGGCGTGATCTCCACTCCGGACGCGCCGTCGATCTACGACATCCCCAAGGTGCTCCACTCCGAGCAGCTCGACGCCTACGTGGTCCGCCAGCTCGGGCTTCCGTTCCGGGATGTGGACTGGACGGTGTGGGGCGATCTGCTCGAGCGGGTGCATTCGCCGCGTGAGACGGTCACGGTGGCGATCGTCGGCAAGTACATCGACCTGCCCGACGCCTACCTGTCGGTGACCGAGGCGGTCCGCGCCGGCGGCTTCGCGCACTATGCGCGCACCGAGATCGTCTGGGTGCCCTCCGACGACTGCGAGTCGCCGGCGGGCGCGCACGCCGCCCTGCGCGACGCGGACGCGATCCTCATCCCCGGGGGCTTCGGCATCCGCGGCATCGAAGGCAAGCTCGGCGCCGTGAAGTACGCGCGGGAGAACGGGATCCCGCTGCTGGGCCTGTGCCTGGGTCTGCAGTGCGTGGTCATCGAGGCGGCCCGCTCGGTGGGCCTGGCCGAGGCATCGTCTACCGAATTCGATCCGGACACCACCGCGCCGGTGATCGCCACCATGGCCGATCAGGAGGCCGCCGTGGCCGGCGACGCCGACCTGGGCGGCACCATGCGCCTGGGTGCCTCCCCGGCCACGCTCATCCCGGGCAGCCAGGTGGCGCGCGCATACGGTGCCACCGAGATCTCCGAGCGCCATCGGCACCGATTCGAGGTGAACAACGCCTACCGCGAGACCATCTCCGGCTCCGGTCTGGTGTTCTCCGGCACGTCGCCCGACGGCACGCTCGTCGAGTTCGTCGAGTACCCGCGCGAGCAGCACCCGTTCCTGGTGGCCACCCAGGCGCATCCGGAGCTCAAGAGCCGTCCCACCCGCCCGCACCCGCTGTTCTCGGCGTTCATCGAGGCCGCGGTGAAATACAAGGCCTCGCAGCGGCTTCCGGTGGAGCTCGACGGCTACGACGCGACCGCTCTGGACGACGGCGCCGTCGACGATGCCGCCTTCGCCGAGACGCCGGCGACCGATCGTCCGGCGGCTGCACCGGAGTGAGCGGACCGGGATCGCACGCGTTCACCGTCACCGGATCGGAGACGGTGTACGACGGGGCGATCGTCGCGCTGCGACGCGATCAGGTGACCATGCCCGGTGGCCGCACCGCCGAACGCGAAGTGGTCGAACACCTCAGTGCGGTCGTCGTTCTCGCTCGCGATGCGCAGGGCCGGATCGCGGTGATCAACCAGTACCGGCATCCGGTGGGGCGCCGGCTGCTGGAACTGCCCGCCGGCCTGCTCGACGGCGGGCCCGGCGAGTCGCCGCTGGCCGGGGCGCAGCGGGAACTGGCCGAGGAGGCCGGGCTGGCGGCGCGCCGCTGGCACACCCTGGCAGACCTGCTGTCCTCACCCGGATTCACCGACGAGGCGCTGCGGGTGTACCTGGCCGAAGACCTCACCGAGGTGCCGCGCAGCGAAGTGGCCGACGAGGAGGCCGATCTCACGATCGACTGGCTCGATCCGGCCGACGCCGTGGCGGCGGTGCTGGCGGGGGAGATCGTCAATGCCAGTGCGGCGGCGGGCATTCTGGCCCTGTACGCCGCCGAGCAGTCCGGGGCGCCGTTGCGATCGGCCGATGCGCCGTGGCGCGACCGGTCCACCCGGTTCGCGGCCCGCCGCGAGTCCGGCGAGCACCCGTAGGAGATCAGCGTGCCGGAACAGGACGTCGCCGAGGTGGTGCAGCGCTATCTGGACCATCTGGTGGTCGAGCGGGGCGCGGCTGCCAACACGGTCTCGTCCTACCGGCGGGATCTGGAACGCTACCGCGACTTCCTCGCCGGCCGGCGGCTGGCCGCGCTGCGGGACGTCGACGAGGCGGCGGTGCGCGACTTCCTGGTGCAGCTGCGCAAGGGCGATCCGGATGCCGGGCAGCCGGCGCTGGCCGATTCGTCCGTGGCCCGGACTCTGGTGGCGGTCCGTGGACTGCACAAGTTCGCTGCGGCGGAGGGGCTCGTCGATACCGATGTGGCCCACGCTGTCCGGCCTCCGAAACCGGCGCGGCGGCTGCCCAAGGCGCTCCCGGTGGACGAGGTGCTGGCCATTCTGGAGGCGGCCGGTGCGGCCGATCATCCACGCGCACTGCGTGATCGGGCTCTGCTCGAGCTGCTGTACAGCTGCGGGGCCCGGATCTCCGAGGTGACCGGGCTCGACGTCGACGACCTGGACCTGGAGGACCGGTCGGTGGTGCTGCGGGGTAAGGGCGGCAAGGACCGGATCGTGCCGATCGGCCGGCCGGCGGTCGCGGCCGTCGACGCCTATCTGGTGCGCGGTCGTCCGTCGCTCGCCAAGAAGGGCGGTCCGGCGCTGTTCCTCAATGCGCGCGGCGGCCGGCTGTCGCGGCAGAGCGCCTGGCAGGTGCTCGTCGACGCGGCCGAGCGGGCAGGGATCGACAAGGACGTCTCACCGCACACACTGCGGCACAGTTTCGCCACCCATCTGCTCGACGGCGGCGCCGATGTGCGTGTGGTGCAGGAACTGCTCGGGCATTCCTCGGTGACCACCACGCAGGTGTACACGCTGGTGACCGTCAACACCATGCGCGAGGTGTACGCGACGGCGCATCCGCGCGCCCGGTAGCGGAATCGACGGCTGCTCAGCCGATCTGCGCGTTCACGAAGTCGATCAGCTCGTGCTCGACGGCGGCGCGCGTCGGCGGCTCGTTGTGGATCTCGTGGCGCACACCGGGATAGACCACGGTGCGGACGTCGCGATTACCGCTCGACCACAGGGCGTTGGCCACGTGGAAGGCGCCCTCGCCGTAGTTGGCCACGGGGTCCTGGGCGCCGGCCAGGATCAGCACCGGCAGATCGGTGCGCACCCGCTCGGCCCAGCCGTCGTTGACCGCGTCGTAGAGGTCCACGAAGTCGCCGACGAAGCGGACCGTCATCGGATCGGCGAGCGCGTTGAGCGGATCGGAGGCGTGATCGGCCACCACTGCCGGTTCCCGGGCGATCCATTCGTTGCCGTTGACGGCGTCCGGGAAGCGCTCGATCATGCCGGTGAACATCGCGCCCATGAACTCCGCACCGGGCTCCTCACCGCGGCCCTGCGCGAGTGCGGCGGCCAGTGCCGGCCGGTCGAGGTGCCGGTCGATACCGACGATCTGGGCGGCGACCCCGCAGAGGGCGAGGGCGGTCAGATCGTCGCCGTGGTGCTCGGCGTAGCTGCGGGCGATCATCGAGCCCCAGCTGTGGCCGAAGACGATGTGGGGGAGTCCGGGGAAGGCATCGACGGTCAGATCGTGCAGGGTGCGTTCGTCGTCGACCACCGCGCGGGCGCCGTTCTCACCGGTGTCCATCCAGACCCCGGAGGCCACCGCGGTGGCGCCGTGACCGGCGTGGTCGTCGGCGGCGACCACGAAGCCGGCGTCGAGCAGGGCCGAGATCATGTGCAGATAGCGACGGGAGTGTTCGCCGAGGCCGTGCACGATCTGGACGATCGCCCGGGGCTGCGTGGCGGGGCTGTAGATCCAGCCGTGGACGGTGTCCCGCCCGTTCGCCGAGGCGAAGGTGATCTCGCGCAGTGCCATGACGAATCCTTCCGGAGAGCGGTATCGACCCGATGGTAGGCGCAGACCCCGGCTGTGCGAGGCATCATGGAGGCATGACCGATGCCCTGCTGACCGTCGCCGTCGAACCCGTAGCCGACCCGGAGGCGGTGGCCGCGGTGGAGGCCTCCGGAGGGGTGGTCACCCACCTTGCCCGGGCCCGGGTGCTCGTGTGGCTGGGGACGCCGGGGGAGTTCCCCGCATTGCCGGACACGGTGGAGTACGTCGCGCTCAAGACCGCCGGGATCGAGGGTTTCACCGCTGCGGGGGTGATCGACGATCGGCGACTGTGGACCAATGCGTCGGGCTTCTACGCCGAAGGGGTGGCCGAGCATGCGCTGGGGCTGCTGCTGGCCGGACTGCGGCAGATCGCAGCGTCCGTCCGCGCCGGGCGCTGGGCCGCAGAGCTGGATCCACGGGTGACGACGCTGCGCGGTTCGACGGTGGCGATCGTCGGGGCCGGCGGCATCGGGCGCGCGCTGGTTCCGCGGCTGAAGGCATGCGGCGCACGGGTTCTCGCGGTGAACCACTCGGGCCGCGAGGTTCCCGGCGCCGATCAGGTGCTGACACACGACCGGCTCGACGAGGTGTGGGCGGCGACCGACCACGTGGTGCTGGCCGCACCGGTGACCGCGCAGACCCGGCATCTGGTGAACGCTCGGGTGCTCACCGCACTGCCGAGGCATTGCTGGATCGTCAACGTCGGTCGTGGCCCGCTGATCGATCAGGCCGCGCTGGTGGACGCGGTGGAGGCCGGTGAGATCGCCGGCGCCGCACTCGATGTGACCGATCCCGAGCCGCCCGCCGACGACGACCCGATCTTCTCGTCGGAGCGCATCATCGTCACCCCGCACATCGCGAACCCGTCGAGCGGTCTGACCCGGGAGATGGCACCCTTCCTCACCGAGAACCTGCGCCGCTTCACCGCGGGCGAGGAGCTGATCGCGCGGATTCACGCCGGCCGCGACTACTGACGGGCACTATCGGGACATGGGTTTGACCTGCAGGAACACCGACAAAACAATCATTTGAGATTTCTTCAATCGAACACTTGTGCGAACTTATATCGCGGCGTAGATTGGAACTAGAGAGCGAACATCATGGTGTTCGTCTGGCGCTGTCGGGGGAGGTGTCGATCGTGGGTTCGGGTCCGGTTGACGGTCATGATGTGCGTGGTGGGTGGGAGTGTGCGGATCTGTCGGTGATCGGGTTGGTCGGGGCGTGTGAGGCCGATGGTGAGGTGCAGCAGGCCGCGGATTGGATGACGTACGTGCAGACCGCGACGCGGGGTGAGTCGTTTCTGGCGTGGGCGAAGTATCGGGGTGCGGCGCAGATCTGTGATCTGGTGCAGGCCCGGTTCTACGACGAGTACACCGCCGCGGCCGATCGCGGGGACCTCGACCGTCAGCGGCGTCGTGAACTGGCGGCACGGGTGTGTGACCCGTACTCGTCGACCGCGGCCCGCCTGGCCGTGATGCTGCGCATCTCCCAGCGTGCGGCCGAAACACTGTTGGACGAGGCGCTCGCCGCGAGGGATCGGCTGCCGTTGGTGGCCGGGTTGTTGCGTGCCGGAGTGCTGACGGTCGGGCAGTTCCAGCGTGTGGTGGCACGTACCGCGCTGGTCGACGACCCTGTGGCGATGGCCGCGATCGATCGCCGGTTGGCCGAGGTGCTCGGTGAGGGCGGCCCGGGGACGACCGGCCGGCTCCAGCGGTTGGTGGATCGGGTGTTGATGGTCTGCGATCCCGAGGCGATCCGCCGCCGTGAGGACGCCGCCGCAGCGAAGAAACGGGTGACCTCCCGGCCCCTCGACGGTGGTCTGTCGGCGCTGACGGTGACCGCTTCGGCCGAGGACGTGGCCTTGGCGATGGCCGCACTCGAGGCGTTGATCGCCGGGGTGTGCCCGAACGATCCACGGACCAAGGCCCAGCGCCGGTCGGCGGCGGCCACGGCCCGGCTGCGCGGGGTCGCGTTCACCTGCGAATGCGGTGATCCGGTCACCTGCACCGCAATGCTGGACGATCAGGCGGTGTCGGATCGGCAGGCGCGGATCGTCATCCACGTGATCTGCCGCCGAGAGACCCTCGACGGCGGTGCCGGGCCGGGTGTTCTCGACGGTCACGGCCCGATCTCCGGCCGGCACGTCCGCGACCTCGCCCAACGCCCCGACACCCGCCTCCGGCCCCTGAACCTCGACGACATCACCGAACCCCACCCGGACGACCCAGATAGGGGCCGCTCAGACGGGGACAGCTCAGACGGGGACGGCCCGCACTGGGGTGACGACGCGTTCGACTCCGGTCTCGAACGGCTCCTCGACGCGGCGATCGCGTCCTACCTGCACGCGAACACCGGCGGCGGCCCCGAACAGCGAAGTACACCGCGCCCCGACACCCCGGCACCACGCCGGGGCGATAGCCCACACCCGCAGTCGGTTCGGCTGGCCGCGATGGCCCTGCCCAGCGACCCGTACCGGCTGGCCACGACCGCCGAGGTGGTGATCAGGTTCCTGTGGGGCACCTGCACCGTGCCCGGCTGCGACCGCCCGGCATGGGCGTGCGAACTCGACCACACCACCGAATACGACCAGCTCGACCCGGCCGCGGGCGGACCGACCTGCCTGTGCAACATCGCCCCGAAATGCCGGTTCCACCACGCCCTGAAGACCTTCGCGCACGACTGGATCGACGACCTCTACCCCGACGGTGACACCGGCCACTATTGGACCGAAACCACCACCCCCGAACAGCACTCGGCACCCAAACCCGCCGAGAACCAGTGGCTCTTCCCCGAACTGACCCACCTGCACTGCCGCCACCAGAGCATCGCCACGACCACACCCGAATCCCCACCCCGGTCTCAACCACAGGCCGGTGACAGGCTCAGCCCCACCCGAGCCAAACACGCCTGGCGCCGCCGCGAACGCGCTCGACTCCGTCGCAACCGGCGCCTCGCCGCCGAAAGAAGCGACACCGGCCCACCGCCGTTCTGACGGGTGCGCCTCATAGGGCCGCGCCACCGCCGTGACTACCATTAGGGTGATCACGGGCGCACGGATGCCGTCCGCAGTCGCAGAAGGCGATGACCTCGCCGGGGAGGAGCAACGGACAGGTGAGCGGAACGACGCCCGAAGCCGCCGGTCAGCTGCCTCTCGGTGATGCTCCTGCCGTGCCGGAACTCGGTCCCACCGGCCGCCCGTACCGCGACGTTCCCGATCCGCTGCCGCGTGACAAGCACGGTCCGGCCAAGATCATCGCGGTCTGCAACCAGAAGGGCGGCGTCGGCAAGACCACGTCGACGATCAACCTCGGTGCCGCACTGGCCGAGACCGGTCGCCGGGTACTGCTGGTGGACCTCGATCCGCAGGGGGCGCTCTCGGCCGGCCTGGGTGTGGCCCACCACGAGCTCGAAGAGACCGTCCACAATCTGCTGGTGCCGCCGTATGCGAGCACCGACGACGTGCTGCTGAGCACCCGCGTCGACGGACTGGATCTGCTCCCGTCCAACATCGATCTCTCGGCCGCCGAAATCCAGCTGGTCAGCGAAGTGGGGCGCGAACAGGCGCTGGCCCGCGCACTGCACCCGGTGGCCGACCGCTACGACTACATCCTGATCGACTGCCAGCCGTCGCTCGGCCTGCTCACCGTCAACGCCCTGGCCTGCTCGGACAATGTGCTCATCCCGATGGAATGCGAGTACTTCAGCCTCCGCGGGCTGGCACTGCTCACCGACACCATCGAGAAGGTGCGCGACCGGCTCAATCCGCGTCTGGAACTCGGCGGCATCCTGGTGACCATGTTCGACGCGCGGACCCTGCACTCCCGCGATGTGATGGCACGAGTCGTCGAGGTCTTCGGCGACGCCGTCTTCGACACCGTCATCAGCCGGACGGTGCGCTTCCCGGAGACCTCGGTGGCCGGCGAGCCGATCATCTCCTGGGCCCCCACCTCCAACGGCGCCAAGGCGTACCGGAACCTGGCTCGCGAGGTCATCGCCCACAACGAGCCGCGCGGTGACTGAGCAGACCTCCCCGGAACAGGCTGGGCCTGCGGCGGTGCCCGGCACCTTCGAGGTGAAGCTGACCAACTTCAGCGGCCCCTTCGACCTGCTGCTCAACCTGATCAGTCAGCACCGGCTGGACGTCACCGAAGTGGCCCTGCACGTGGTCACCGACGACTTCATCGCCTACACCAAGGCGCTCGGGGCCGAGGCCGACCTGGAGCAGACCACCGAGTTCCTGGTGATCGCCGCCACCCTGCTCGATCTGAAGGCGGCGCGGCTGCTGCCGTCCGGCGAGGTCACCGACCCCGACGACCTCGAACTGCTCGAGGCCCGCGATCTGCTCTTCGCCCGGCTCCTGCAGTACCGCGCGTACAAGCAGGTCGCCGCCCTCTTCGGTGAACTCGAAGCCGCTGCGCTGCAACGTTATCCGCGTGCGGTCTCGCTCGAAGAGCGCTTCGCCGAGCTGCTGCCCGAAGTGGATCTGGGGGTCGACGCCGGACGCTTCGCCGAGATCGCCGCCGCAGCTATGGCCCCGAAACCGACACCCACCGTCGGCCTCGATCATCTGCATGCGGCGAAGGTGTCGGTGCCCGAACAGGCCAAGCGGCTCTCCCAGCTGCTCACTGCCGCGAAAGGGGAGTGGCTCACCTTCGGTCAGCTGGTCTCCGAATGCGCCAACGGACTCGAGGTGGTGGCCCGCTTCCTGGGGCTGCTCGAGCTGTACCGGGAACGGGCCGTGGCCTTCGAACAGCCCGAGGCGCTCGGCGAACTCAAAGTCGGCTGGACCGGTGACCGCGACGTGCAGGACATTGAGCTCGACAGATCCGAGGAGGAGTACGGATGACCGAGAACGAGACCGGAACACAGTCCGACCGGGAAGCGGCCGAACCGACCCTCGACGAGGCGGGGGCGCTCTACCTGGACGACCGCGAGCTGCGTTCGGCGCTCGAAGCCGTTCTGCTGGTGGTCGATTCGCCGATCTCCACCGAGGAACTCGCCGTGGTCACCGACCAGGACCGGGTACGGGTGCGCGCAATGCTCGACACGATGGCCGCCGATCTGACCGAGGCCGGCAGCGGCATGGACCTGCGCTTCGCTGGCGACGGCTGGCGCTTCTACACCCGCGCCGACTACGCGCCCTACGTCGAACGGCTCCTGCTCGACGGAGCCCGCTCCAAGCTCACCCGCGCCGCTCTCGAGACCCTTGCGGTGATCGCCTACCGGCAGCCGGTCACCCGCGCCCGGGTGAG
The DNA here is from genome assembly GCF_046098115.1 of Gordonia sp. VNK21. Taxonomy (NCBI): domain Bacteria; kingdom Bacillati; phylum Actinomycetota; class Actinomycetes; order Mycobacteriales; family Gordoniaceae; genus Gordonia; species Gordonia sp. VNK21. Next base: position 19,135 of record NZ_JBJURU010000008.1, read on the forward strand.
CGCCATCCGCGGCGTCAACGTGGACGGCGTCATGCGCACCCTGCTCGCGCGCGGCCTGATCAGCGAGGCCGGCGCCGACGAGCAGACGCACGGCACCACGTACGCGACCACCGAACTCTTCCTCGAACGACTCGGCCTCGCCTCACTCGGCGAACTGCCCGATCTGGCGCCGCTGCTGCCCGACGTCGACGTCATCGAGGACCTCGGCGACGAGATCCTCGACGACCCGCGATTCGCCAAACTGAGTGCTCAGACGGCAGAATCGACGGAGGACACTGCGGCCGAAGCTCTGGCCGACGCCGACGAGCAGTGATCCTGCAGTGATGTGAACACAACTTAAGGACATTCCATGGGAACCGCTAGCCGAGACGGCAGACCGGGACACGGAGACGGGCGCAAGCGCTCGTCCAGCAAGAATATGAAGACCGCCGGCGGCAAGGGCCAGAAGCCGGCAGGCAAGGGTCAGAAGACCTCAGGTCAGGGCCGCAATCAGCAAGCATCGACCCGAAAGCCGCACCGCAAGGGTTCGCGGCCGAACGTCGAATCCGGCAAGGTCCGGCTCAACAACGCCAAACCGGCACGGCATCAGGCACCCCGTCACGACCTCGTCGACGGTGACGGCGCCACCTACGTCTCCGACGGCATGCGGCTGCAGAAGGTGCTGGCGGCGGCGGGTGTCGCCTCCCGGCGCGGTGCCGAAGAACTGATCGCGGCCGGCCGCGTGGAGGTCGACGGCCAGATCGTCCTCGAGCAGGGCCTGCGCATCGACCCGAACACGGCGGTCATCAAGGTCGACGGGGCCCGCGTGGTGGTCGACGAGACCAAGCAGTACCTGGCGCTGAACAAGCCGAAGGGCGTCCAGTCGACGATGAGCGACGAGCAGGGCCGCCGCTGTGTCGGCGACCTCGTCGCCGAGCGCGTGATGGCCGGTCAGCGGTTGTTCCATGTGGGTCGGCTCGACGCCGACACCGAGGGGCTGCTGCTGCTCACCAACGACGGGGAACTGGCGCACCGGCTGATGCACCCGTCCTACGAGGTGCCCAAGACCTACCTGGCGACCGTCCGCGGGCAGGTGCCGCGCGGCCTGGGCCGCCGCCTCCGCAGCGGTATCGAACTCGAGGACGGTCCGGTCACGGTCGACGACTTCGCGGTGCTCGAGATCCACGAGGGCCAGACGCTGCTGCGGCTGACCCTGCACGAGGGGCGCAAGCACGTGGTGCGCCGGATGCTCGACGCCGTCGGCTTCCCGGTGCAGCGGCTGGTCCGCACCGACATCGGGGTGGTGGCACTGGGCAACCAGCGTCCGGGCAGCCTGCGGGTGCTCGACAGCAAAGAGGTCGGGGCGCTCTACAAGGCGGTGGGTCTGTGACCGTCGACGATCCCATCCAGACGCCGGTGCGGGTCATCGCCATCGACGGGCCGGCCGGGACCGGGAAGTCGACGGTCTCGGCGCGGCTCGCCGAGCGCGTGGGCGCCCAGATGCTCGACACCGGAGCGATGTACCGGGCCGCCACGCTCGCCGTGCTGCGGGCCGGGGTGGACCCGGAGTCGCCGGAGGCGGCCGAGGTGGTCGACCGGGCCGACATCGCGCTGCGGTTCGCCGACGACGGCCAGCACGTCTACCTCGACGGGCAGGACGTGTCCGGGCCGATCCGCACCGATGAGGTGACCGCGGCCGTCTCGGCGGTGTCCGCGCAGCCGTCGGTGCGCGCCAAGCTGGTGGCGCTGCAGCAGCGGCACGCCGAGGACGCCTTCCTGGTCGCAGAGGGCCGCGACATCGGGACCGTCGTGTTTCCCACCGCGCAGCTCAAGATCTTCCTGACCGCCACACCGGAGGCGCGGGCGCAGCGCAGGCACGCACAGAACCTGGCCGCCGGCCGGCCCAGCGACCTCGCGGAGGTGCTCGAGAGCGTCAACCGGCGCGATCACCTCGACTCCACCCGTGCGGTGTCCCCGCTGCGGGCCGCCGACGACGCGATCCTGGTGGACACCAGCGATCTGACTCTGGAGCAGGTACTGGACCGGCTCACCGAACTGGTGGCGACGACGATCGGAGAACGCCATGTCTGACGAGATGTTCGACGCTGAATTCAGCGACGGTGCCGACCTTGCCGGCGACGGCACCTGGAGTGACGAATCCGACTGGGATCTCAGCGATTTCGTCACCGAAGCCGAAGCCGCCGAGAACGTGAAGCTGCCGGTGGTGGCGATCGTCGGCCGGCCGAACGTGGGCAAATCCACGCTCGTCAACCGCATCCTCGGACGCCGCGAGGCCGTCGTCGAGGACATTCCCGGTGTGACCCGCGACCGGGTGTCCTACCCGGCCATGTGGACTGGCCGGCGCTTCATGGTCACCGACACCGGCGGGTGGGAGCCGGACGCCAAGGGGCTGCAGCAGGCGGTGGCCACCCAGGCCGAGTACGCCATGCGCAGCGCCGATGCGATCGTGGTCGTGGTCGACGCGACCGTCGGCGCCACGGCCACCGACGAGGCGGTGGCCCGGGTGCTGCGCCGCTCCAAGGCGCCGGTCGTCCTGGCGGCGAACAAGGTCGACAGCGAGCGGGCCGAGGCCGACGCCGCGGCCCTGTGGTCGCTGGGTCTGGGGGAGCCGCACACCATCTCCGCCGCGCACGGTCGCGGCACCGGTGATCTGCTCGACGAGATCCTGCGCGTGCTGCCCGAGACCCCGCGCGAGTCGGCGCCCGCCGGCGGTCCGCGCCGGGTGGCGCTGGTCGGCAAGCCGAACGTGGGCAAGAGCTCGCTGCTCAACAAGCTGGCCGGCGAGGAGCGCTCGGTGGTCGACAATGTCGCCGGCACCACCGTCGACCCGGTGGACGAGCTGATCGAACTGGACGGCACGGTGTGGCAGTTCGTCGACACCGCCGGACTGCGGCGCAAGGTGCGCACCGCCACCGGGCACGAGTACTACGCATCGCTGCGCACCCGCGCTGCGCTGGACTCGGCCGAGATCGCGCTGCTGCTCATCGATGCGAGCGAGCCGATCACCGAACAGGACCTGCGGGTGCTGTCGATGATCATCGACAGCGGCCGGGCCCTGGTGATCGTCTTCAACAAGTGGGATCTGGTCGACGAGGACCGGCGCTACGAGCTGGACAAGGAGATCGACCGGGAACTGGCGCGTGTGCCGTGGGCCCGGCGGGTCAACATCTCCGCGCAGACCGGCCGGAGCGTGCAGAAGCTGGTGCCGGCCATGGAGGGCGCCCTCGAATCGTGGGACAAGCGGGTGCCGACCGGCAGGCTCAACACCTGGCTGAAGGACATCATCGCCGCGACGCCGCCGCCGGTGCGCGGCGGGCGTCAGCCCAAGGTGATGTTCGCGACCCAGGCGGCCACCCGGCCGCCGACCTTCGTGCTGTTCACCAACGGCTTCCTCGAGGCCGGCTACCGCCGCTTCCTGGAACGGAAGCTTCGGGAAGCCTTCGGTTTCGACGGCTCACCGGTGCGCGTCAACGTGCGCGTCAAGGACAAGCGCGAGGAGCGTCGCCGCCGCTGACGGGTGCGATTACCAGTCCGCCCCGGACGTCGGCTAAGGTAGTTTTCGCTCCGGTTGACCGGGGCGCCCCGCACGGGGGAACGGGCTGTGGCGCAGTTTGGTAGCGCACTTGACTGGGGGTCAAGTGGTCGCAGGTTCAAATCCTGTCAGCCCGACAGAAACAGCAGTTCAGCGCCCCTCTGCCTACCCGGTGGAGGGGCGCTTTCGTGCATCGCCACCCCGAAACCCATCCGAAACCGACGCGACAGGAGCCAGAACATCGAGCGCGTTGCGGACATCCGGGCCCACCTCAGGCCGCGCCACATAGTGCGTCCGCGTCACCTCCGGCGACGCATGGCCGAGCTGGCGCGCCGCCGACTCCATGCCCATCTCACCCTCAATCAGAGTCGCCGCCGTCTTCCGCAGCACATGCGGGCTCACCCAATCAAACTCGTCGGCCGGACCTCCGTCCCCGGCCGGCACCGTCCGGCGGGCCTGACGCAACTGGCGCCGAGTGTTCGCCGCAGTCCGCGGCCCCCCAGTCCGCGACGGAAACACCAGGCCGTCCTCGGACGGCAGTCGACGTCCGCGCTGCCGCCGCAGCGCGGCCTCCGCGAAATCCGGGAGCACCATCGTCCGCGCGCTGCTGTGCGACTTCGGGAAGGGCTGCCGGGTGCCGTCGTCGATGACCGTGCCCGCGATCGTTGCCGTCGCTGGTGTCCTGGCTTTGCCTCGGCCGGATGAGAACTGCACATCATCCCATCGCAGCGCCAACACCTCACCGATCCGCGCCCCTGTTCCGGCCATCACATCGAACATGTCCGGCAGATCGGTGCCGCGCTTCGGGCCCGACGTATTGCCGCCCGCCCAGGCCGCGATCCGGGCGCGCAGTCGATGGAAGTCGGCGACCGTAAGCGCGCGCACCTGCACGTGATCGCGACGGGCCTTCGTGGTCTCGCGCACCGGATTGTGGTCGATCGCGTCATGCTGTGCGGCGAGCTTCATCATCCCGGCCAGCACGACCCTGCATTGCGCCCGCACTGACGCCGACGACAGCGACCGCAGGAACACGTCCAGGTGGCCGACGGTGGCCTCCTGGACGCGCACCCCGCCTAGTGCGGGCACGATGTGGTATTCGAGGGGGACTGTCCGGACCGCGGTCAGACTACCCGACGAATCGCCTGGGCGAGTTCGCGCGGAAGGTTGGCGATGGCGCCGTCAGTCCAGGGGTCGTCGGCGAGTGCCTCAGCGAGGCGGATTCCGCTGGCGCCGATGAGGGGGACGCGCACGTACATCGCCAGTGCTTCGTTGGTGGTCCCCATACGTTGACGGTAGGCGCAGATCGCGAGGGTGTCGAGGTCACTACGAAGCTGAGGGTCCCAGCGTGAAGTTCATCGCCGCAGGGTGACCTGGTGTGAGAAGGTGAGGAAATGAGTCAGCGGCAAATCATTCTCACCTGGATTGTGATCGTCATTGCAGTACTGCTCACGATCACCTCGATTATCGGACTCTCCACCGGTAGTCACGGGTTCGCCGTGTGGGCGGCGGTGATCTGCTGGCCCATCGTAGCGATCCTGTCCGTTGTGAAGCTCTCTCGTAACGACTAGCGCGTGTTCGACACCGTGCGAGGGCCGACCGCCCCGCACTCCGTGGTGGAGAGCGGGGCGGTCGTCGTGCGTGCGGGTCAGGCTGCGAACGATCCTGACTCGGCCCGCGGATACTGGTCATCGTCGTCCCAGTCGACAACCAGCGTTTGCTCGATCACGTCGGCTTCGTTGGCGTGGGTAAAGACATCGTTCATGACTTCATACCTCCAGCGTGTTGATCGAACAGGGGGCCACAGGCTAGCTGCGAGGAGTTTGGGCTGTCAAAGGGCGTCATAACGTCGCGCCCGGTAGGAGTGGATGCTTGGACCACTATCGATCTACAGGAGTTGTCGTGGTTGAGGGAAACAACTGGAATTCGCGGATCATCAGCGAGTTTCGGGCGAACGAGGGACGTGTCGGTGGCGGCTTCGAGGGTGCACCGATGGTGCTGGTACACCATGTCGGCCGCAGATCGGGCAGGCAGTTCGTCACCCCGATGATGTACCTGCCCGACGATGCTGACCGGGACACGATGTACGTGTTCGCGTCGAATGCGGGCGCGCCCAGTAATCCGGCGTGGTACTACAACCTGACCAGCGCGGGACGGGGGCACGTTGAGGTCGGTACTGAAGAGTTCGACGTCACCGTGAACGAGGTCTCTGGTGCTGATCGGGTTCGCATCTATTCTGAGCAGGCGCGCAGGTATCCCGGGTTCGCCGAGTACGCAGAGAAGACCGCTGGAGTGCGCGTGATCCCGGTTCTTGCGCTTCACCGCATGTAGTACGCGCGACAGCCACCCGTCCGCTATCGCGGGGCGGGCGGCTGTCGTGCGTGTCGGGGGCGGTCAGGACTCGGACGTCGCCGGTTCGGTGTCGACGTTGGCGGTCGACTCGGTCTCGGTCGACGGCTCTGTCGTCTCGTCCGAGGTGTCGTCGTTGGTGCCGGCGTCGATATCCGGGGCCTCGGCGCTCTGCTCGGTGCCGCCTTGGCCGCTGTCGGTTTCAGCGGACGGTGTCGGAGTGTCAGCATCGGCAGCCTCGGAGTCGGTAGTGGGTGTGGTCTCCGGGTCGGTGCTGTCGTTCTCGGTGACGGCCGGCTGCTCGGCGATCGGCTGCTCGTTCTGAGCTTCGTCGGCGGTTTCGGAGAGCGCGGCGATCGCCGGGCGCGACTCGGTGTGGGTCGATTCCGTCTCGACGGTCGTCGTCGAGGACGTCGAGACCGCATCGAGCAGCCCGTCGGTCGACCATTCGGGGATGTCGACCCCAGGAATCGGGGTCTTGAACTTCCCGACACCCAGGGACGGAATGATGTCGCTGATCGAGTCGAGCTTCGGGAACCCGTCGAGGTTGAATGTCGGCAGTCCCAGATAGTTGACCTGCCCTTTCAGGATGCCATCGTTGATGACCGGGAACAGGACGACCTGGCCGCCGAGCCAGCCGATCGCGATGGCGTAGGTTCAGGTTTCGGTCGGCGTCGCCGAATCGGTCAATCGGGGCAGGGATCCACAAGTCTGTGCACGTTTCGCACCCCCACTCGTGGCCGCTCCCGTGTGGGGCGGCTTTCGGTGTAATCAGTGCCGCTGCGTGAACCGCCCATAGTCGACCAGCTGCGCCCGCACCGTCTCGAGCGCGGCTCACGCCGCCGGATCCTCGGCGAGCCCTTCCTCCTCAAGCGCGTCGTAGTGCTCGGTCAACCAGTCATCCCCGTCGTCCATGCCGTGGACGGTAGCCCCCAGCTTTCGGGCTGGGGCGCTTTCCGCATCGCGCAGCCGATCCTCCGGCCGGTTGAGGGCTCTGCCGACCCACCCCTTTACCCATCCAAAACTCACGGAATCAGCACAACTAGCAAGACTGGACGGAACGAAACCGGTCCACTGACCTGCACCAACAGGAACCAACAAGGCCAGCCAGACCAGCGAGCACGCCGCGACTGAAACAAGTGGTCGCAGGTTCAAATCCTGTCAGCCCGACAGGAACAGCAGGTCAACCGCTCTCACCGGCTACACGGTGGGGGCGGTTTTCTGTTGTCGGCGATCGCAGGGTGGAAGTGTGAGGTGCGCCGCTCCTGGTCGCTCGGAGAGAGCGATCCGGCAGCACTATGCTAAGCCTACCCTTATGAAAGCTACATACGTCACTAAGCGGGCACGTCTGATCCTGGCCGGCGCGGTCGCCGTCGCCCTGGTGACCGCGGCTCCTGTGCACGCCGCCGAGCCGTTCTCCGATGAGTTCAACGGCGCCGCCGGTGCGTCGCCCGATCGGAGCATCTGGAACTTCGAGACCGGCGGAGGCGGCTGGGGAAACAACGAGCAGCAGGTCTACACCTCCGCGCGCGACAACTCCCGCCTCGACGGCTCGGGACACCTGCTCATCCAGGCCCGCCGGGACGGCTCCGGCTGGACCTCCGCGCGCCTGAACACCTTCGACAAGTTCACCTTCACCTACGGCACCCTCTCCGCTCGGATGGCCATGCCCATGGGCAAGGGGCTGCACACCGGCTTCTGGCTCCTGGGCGAGGACATCTACAACGTGGGCTTCCCCGAATCCGGCGAGGTCGACATCGCCGAGCACATCACCGGCAGCAACTTCGTGCACGCCGGCATCCACGGACCCACCACCAACGGCGCCCCCAGCAACGGCTCGCTCGATCTGGGCGGCCTGGGCCTCGGTGCCCTCGGTTCCCTCGGTCTGGGCGGACTCGGGGACATCGAATCGATGATCACCGGCCGCTACCAGCGGGGCTCGGACGTCACCGACATCAACCCCGCCCAGTACTACACCTACGGCGTCACCAAGGCGCCGTCGAAGATCACCTTCACCTTCGACGGAAAGCCGTTCTACTCGATCGACAAATCGTCGCTGACCGCCACCGAGAAATGGGTGTTCGATAAGCCGGTCTACGTGCTCCTCAACGTCGCCGTCGGCGGGAACTGGCCCGGTGCGCCCGACGCGGACACCGCCGACGATGCGACCCTCAAGGTCGATTGGGTGCGCTACACCCCCTGACGCATCCCGAGGAGCGCGTCAGAGCGGCCCGGCTCTCGCCAGCGCGACATCGGTCAGGAGTCGGACGTGGCGGTCACGCCGTGACGGTCTCGGCGTCGATGGCCTCGGTGCGCTCCGGTGCGCCTTCTCGCCGGCCGAGGACGACGGTCGACAGCGCCAGCCGTCCCGGCCCGATGAAGACGAGCAGGAACAGTGCCCAGCAGAACAGAGCCGCGGCGTCGCCGTCGTTCTGGATGGGCAGCAGGGCGTCGCCGTGCTTCCAGAAGTAGGCGACGGCCATCGCCCCGGAGCCGATGAAGGCCGCGATCCGGGTGCCCAGGCCCAGCATGACGGCGATGCCGCCCACGAACTCGATGGCGCCCGCCCACCACGCCGGACAGGCACCGAACTCGGCCGTGCCGCCGCCGTGCGGCTCCTGGAACCAGGCGAAGAGCGTCGACGCGCCATGGCAGAAGAACAGGAAGCCGATCACGATGCGGAATCCGGTGATCACCCAGGGCTTCGCTCGGTCGAGATAGGTTAGCATTACCTAATACCACATGCTCGCCGAACGCGCTCCGACGACGCATGATTCACCCGAACAGAGGACCTTGGGCCCGCGCGGTGCGGGGCCGTCGACTCAGGATTCGGCGACCGGCGCTTCGTACTCTGTGGTTCGGATGTCAGCCTCGACCGAAGTGAGTGTGTTCGCCAAGTGAGTGCCGTATCTGTTGCGTCAGTGCCGACCGGACCGGGTTCCGTCGAGTCCGCGCCCACCGGATCGGCGATGACCCTCGGGCTGCGTGAGGAACTCAGCCGGCTCACCGTCCCGCTGATCGCCGGCCGGCGCGCGGAAGTGGCTGCGCTGCTGCGCTTCTCCGGCGGCGTCCGGATGGTCGGCGGCCGACTGGTGGTCGAGGCCGAGCTCGACTGCGGCAACAGTGCGCGCTGGCTGTGCCAGGAAGTCCACGCACTCTACCGGTATCCGTCCGAGGTGCGGGTGCGGCGGAAGACCGGCAGCGTCACCACTTTCCGCTACGAGGTGCGGTTCGTGGACAACGGCGAAGACCTGGCCCGTCGTGCCGGCCTGATCGACGGCCGCGGCCGGCCGGTGCGCGGGCTGCCCGTGCACGTGGTCGGCGGCAGCGTGCGCGACGCCGAAGCCGCCTGGCGCGGTGCGATTCTCGCAGCCGGCACGATCAGTGCGCCGGATGCGGCGGCACCCCGGCTGGAGGTGGCCTGTCCCGGTCCGGAGTCGGCACTGGCTCTGGTCGGTGCGGCGCGCCGGCTCGGCATTCCGGCCCGGGCGCGGGAATTCCACGACGCCGCCGGCGCATCCGGACCCGTACGACCTGCCGTGGTCATCCGCGACGGCGCCGCGATCGAGTCCATGCTGAACCGGATCGGTGCGGTGGCATCCGCGCGCGTGTGGCATCACCACTACAGCCGGGCGGCCGTCGAGCACAGCCAGAGTCGGCTGGTGAACTTCGAGGACGCCAACTCCCGCCGCACCGCGCACGCCGCCGCAATCGCCGTCTCGCGCGTGGAGCGGGCGTTCGAGCTGCTCGCCGACGACATCGCCGACGGTTCGGCGCCCGAGCATCTGGTGCTCGCCGGACGGTTGCGGGTGGCCCATCGCGACGCCTGCCTCGAGGAACTGGGCCGGCACGCCGAGCCTCCGCTGACCAAGGACACCGTCGCCGGCCGCATCCGGCGCTTGCTGGCTCTGGCCGACGACAAGGCCCATACGCTCGGTGTTCCCGACACCACGGCCGCCGTGAGCGGCAGCGGCGCCGCGGTCTGACACCCCGATCGACGCGGATTGTTGTCAGGTAGCGCCATTTGCGCGGATGTGTGACACAATAACCCGTGCGTCGTCAGACCTTGGCGCGCATGCACCAATGAAAGAAGTACACAAGTTATGGCACAGGGAACCGTCAAGTGGTTCAACGGCGAAAAGGGCTTCGGCTTCATCGCTCCCGACGACTCGGGTAGCGACGTTTTCGTCCACTACACCTCCATCCAGGGCAGCGGCTTCCGCAACCTGGAAGAAGCGCAGCGCGTTGAGTTCGACATCGAAGAGGGCCCGAAGGGTCCCCAGGCGACCAACGTGAGCGCTCTCTGATCTTCTGATCTTCACACCGAGTGCCCCCGCGACGATATGTCCGGGGGCACTCGGCATCTCACCTGATCTCTGCGCTAATCAGTTGTGCCCCTAGGCAACTCGCCGCGTACCGCGCGCCGGAGCGTGCCGAGTGACTCCTCCGTGCCCCGCGGCGGAAGGGCGGCGAGTATCTCCGCGGCGCGCTGCCGGGAACTCTGACTCTCCGCTCCGGTAGTGGCGTCCGCATGCTGCAGCAGACCCGAAATCCTTTGCCGGTCACGCACTTCGCCGCTCTGCAGGTAGTCCAGACCCACCTCGAGCGCATGCCGCTTGGCCTCAGTCCACGCGGCCTCGAGTTCGGAGACCGCAGAGGCGTACGCCTGTCCATGCCCCGCATCGGCGGGACCCGATTCGGTCCGCAGCGCTGATGCGGTGGCCGAAGCCTCGTGGGAGGCCCGGGTCTCGGGCACCTGGACGTCGAGGGCCGCCGGACAGGTCAGGATCACCTGCGGATCCAGCTCGAACGGAAGGTAATCGGTCAGCACCGCGTCGTGCCGCCGCAGGCTCGACGCCCACAGCAACTCGAGTGCCGCGCCCGGATCCGCGCGCTCGCGCCGACGCCACCAGCGCCGTGTGCCCCCCGGCTGGAGGTGTAGACCGCCGCGAGGAGCCGTTCGGGCCGGCGGTCCGGCCGCTCGAAGCGGCGAATGCTCGCATACAGCGGCATGGCCTGAGCTGCTCCACACGCAGCGCGAGCGCCTGCAGCAGCACCGGCTGATCGGTGTCCTCCAGCCGGCTCGGCGCGCCGCCGGTCAGCAGACCGAGATAGTCCTCGATAGACGGCGACGGGCAGTCGACTTCCACCGGCGAGGGGCCCACCGGCGGCCCCGCCGCGGCCGGCATGGGGACGCCGGGGACCGCGGCCGCGGGCGCGGGCGTCGCTTCCGGGTTGTCGATCAGCGTGAAGTGCTCCGGGCTGTCCGGATCCACCGCGACGGGGAAGCGGCGGGCCGCCGGCAGCGAGATGGACCAGGTCCGCCCCAGCTCCACCCGCACCGGTTCGAGCACGGGGGAGAACACGACCCCCTCGCCGCCGCCCGTCTTGACCAGCACGGCGCGCATCGCGGTTCCGGTCCCTGCGGAGTCCGGCGATACAGCGGCGCCCATACCTGGATTCAAGCACAACCGGTGCGGGTGTCCGTTCGCGGCCGCGGCGGCCGCGGACTACCGTGAAGACATGTGGCGGCGCACACAGCCCGTGCCGCCGGATCCCCAGGAAGGTAGGACCGGACATGGTCGCCCCGGAAAGTGCCAAGCCGAGCCGGTATCAACCCGACGACGACGTGCCCGGTCTGCTGCCGAACGTGCCCAGGCAGGGCGGATTCGGCCCGGCCACCGGCAAGGCCTGGTCGTCCCGGCCCTACCACCATCCGGCCGCCGGCTGGGGAGCGGCCGCGTCGGTCTCCAAGGTGCTCGTCACCGAACGCGAACTGCTCGCCGGCACCGGCGCCATGTTCACCATGAACCACCCGGTGAAGGGCTTCGACTGCCCGGGCTGCGCCTGGCCCGACGACAACAAGGGCATCACGCTCGACATCTGCGAGAACGGCATCAAGCACGTCACCTGGGAGATGACCCGCAAACGCGTGGACCGCGAGTTCTTCGCCGCGCACAGCGTCACCGAACTGTCGGGCTGGACCGACTTCGACCTCGAGGACCAGGGCCGGCTCACCGAGCCGATGGTCTACGACCCGGACACCGACCACTACGTCCCGATCAGCTGGGACGGCGCCTTCGCCCTGGTCGGCCAGACTCTGCAGGGCCTCGACAGTCCCGACCAGGCGGCCTTCTACACCTCCGGCCGGCTCTCCAACGAGGCCACCTTCCTGTACCAGCTGTGGGTCCGCGAATACGGGACCAACAACCTTCCGGACTGCTCCAACATGTGTCACGAGGCATCTGGCCGGGCCCTGACCGCCTCCATCGCCACCGGCAAGGGCACCGTGGACCTCGACGACTGGGACACCTGCGATCTGCTCTTCGTCCTCGGCGTCAATGCGGCCTCCAACGCCCCGCGCATGCTCACCTCGCTGGCCCACGCCGTCGAACGCGGCGCCCAGGTGGTGCACATCAATCCGATGGTCGAGGCCGCGGCGACCCGCACCATCGTTCCGCACGAGATCACCCGGATGGCCCGCTTCAAGGCCACCGACACCGGCACCCGCAACGTGCAGGTGCGGCCCGGCGGTGACCTGGCGCTCATCCGGGGCATGGCCAAGGCGGTCTTCGAAGCCGAAGACGCCGCCCCCGGCGGCGGCGCCCTCGACCACGAGTTCCTGCAGCGCTACACCCACGGCGCCGAGGACTACCGGCGGCTGGTGGACGCGAGCAGCTGGGCCGAGCTGAGCGAGCAGGCCGGCGTCGACGAGGCCGAGATCCGGGCGCTCGCCCAGCTCTACCTCGACGCGCCGCGCACCATCATCGCCTGGTGCCTGGGCGTGACTCAGCACGAGCACGGAGTGGACACCGTCCGCGAGTTCATGAACCTGCTGCTGCTGCGCGGCAACATCGGGCGCCCCGGCGCCGGACCGTCGCCCGTCCGCGGCCACAGCAATGTGCAGGGCAACCGGACCTGCGGCATCAACCACAATCCGGGCGCGGCGCTGCTCGACAGTCTCGACGAGCACTGCGGCATCAGCTCGCCGCGCACACCCGGCCTGGACACCGTGGCCACCGTCGAGGGGATGAACGAGGGCAGCGTGAAGGTCTTCGTCGCTCTCGGCGGCAACTTCGTGCTGGCCGCGCCGGACACCCGCTACACCGCACGCGGACTGGCCAACTGCGAGCTCACGGTGCAGGTGAGCACCAAACTCAATCGCAGCCACCTGGTGCACGGGCGCCGCGCGCTGATCCTGCCCTGCCTGGGCCGCACCGAACGCGACCGACAGGCCTCCGGCGTGCAGGGCGTGTCCTGCGAGGACGCGATGAGCAATGTGCAGCTGTCCGTGGGCAAGAAGCGGCCCGCCTCACCGCACCTGCGTTCGGAGATCGCCATCCTGGCCGGCATGGCGCGGGCGACGCTGCCCGGCAGCGCCACCCCGTGGGAGGAGTACACCGCCGACTACGACCGGATCCGCGAGATCATGTCCCGGGTGCTGCCCGGCTTCGAGGGCTTCAACGAGCTGGTGCGCCGGCCGCTGGGCTTCCGTATCCCGCAGGCCGCGCGCGAGCGGGTGTTCCACACTCCGAGCGGCCGGGCCGAGTTCTCGCACGCCGTTCTGCCGCAGGCGATTCCGGAGTCGCCGGAGGTGCTGGTGCTGCAGACGATGCGCTCACACGACCAGTGGAACACCACCATCTACTCGGCCGACGACCGCTACCGCGGCATCACCAACCTGCGCGAGCTGGTGTTCATGCACCGCGACGACATGGCCGCCCGCGGTATCGCACAGGGCGACGCGGTCGACATCGTCGCCACCTCCAAGGACGGCTCGCAACGCACCCTGCGCAGCTTCCGCGCCATCGAATACGACCTGCCGGCCGGCAGCGCCGCCGGCTACATGCCGGAGATGAACGCGCTCATCGGCGCCGCCGACTACAGCACCCAGAGCGATCAGCCGCTGATGAAGAACATCCAGGTGCGGATCACTCCGGCCGCGCACTGACTGAGGCGGACAGAGGCGCTTCTGGTGAGTAACCTCGGATACCGTGGTTGATCTCGCCTATGTCATCGCCGGTTCCGAAGCGACCGGCGGCGCCGGACTTCAAGTGGACCTCAAGACCTTCCAGGAACTCGGCGTCTACGGCGTCGGCACCATCACCTGCATCGTCTCCTTCGATCCGGCGGACGGCTGGAACCACCGCTTCGTACCGATCGACCCCGGGGTGATCGCCGATCAGATCGAGGCGGCGACGGCCGCACACGACCTGGACGTGGTCAAGATCGGCATGCTGGGCACCCCGGCCACCATCGACACAGTGGCCGCGGCGCTGCGCGAGCGCACCTGGCGGCACGTGGTGCTCGATCCGGTGCTCATCTGCAAGGGGCAGGAGCCCGGTGCCGCCCTCGACACCGACACCGCGCTGCGCGAACAGATCCTCCCGCAGGCCACGGTGGTGACGCCGAACCTCTTCGAGGCGCGCATCCTCTCCGGGCTCGAGCGCATCGACGACGTCGACGACCTCACCGAGGCCGCCCGCCGGATCCACGGACTCGGCCCGCAGTACGTGGTCGCCAAGGGCGGGGTGGAACTGCCCGGTCCCGACGCCGTCGACGTCCTCTTCGACGGCGAGGAGGTGACGGTGCTGCGCTCGCCGAAGGTCGGCTCGGAGCGGGTCTCCGGCGCCGGCTGCACGCTCGCCGCAGCCATCACCGCCGAGCTGGCCAAGGGCGCGGCCGTCGCCGACGCAGTGGCCTTCGCCAAGGAGTTCACCGCCGCCGGCATCGCCGGCCGGGTGAGCGGCCACACGCCCTTCGACACGGTGTGGCAGGGCGCCTTCGTCGAACAGCTCGACCTCCCCGACCCGGCCGACCAGACCGGGTAGACCCACCGCAATCCCGACGAGAGAAGGACTGACCATGGCACATCTTCTGGTGATCGGCGGAACCGGTTACGCAGGCAGCAACATCGTGACCGAGGCGCTCGCCCGCGGCCATCAGGTGACCGTACTCTCCCGCAAACCCCCGGTCAGTGCCGTCGCCGGCGCGGACTACCGATCCGGTTCGGTGGCCGACGTGACCGACGAGCAGCTGGCCGCGCCCGACGTGGTGGCGGTCGCGCTGTCGCCGCGCGGAGACATGGAGGGCCGGGTGCGTCCGGCCGTCGCCGACCTGGCCGCCCGGATCCCGTCCGGCACCCGGCTCGGAGTGGTCGGCGGGGCCGGCGGCACCCGGGTGGCCCCGGACGGGCCGCTGCTCGCCGACACCCCGGAGTTCCCCGACTTCATCCAGGCCGAGGCCCGGGAGATGATCGGCGTGCTCGACGATCTCAAGGCCACTCCGGAGACCCTCGACTGGTTCCTGATCAACCCCGCCGCCGGCTTCATCGGCGACAACCCGGGCGAGCGCACCGGCCGCTACCGCGACGGCGGGGAGGTGCTGGTGACCGGCGAGAACGGGGAGTCCTACATCTCCGGACCGGATTTCGCGGTCGCCTTCGTCGACGAGATCGAGCAGCCGGCGCACCACCGGCGGAACTTCGCCGTCGGATACTGAGCCGGGCCGCTGTGCTCTCCGGCGAGCAGTTCACTCGCCGGAGAGCACCTCGCGCAGGACCTCGGCCTCGCTGATGTCGTCGCGTTTGCTGGCGGTCAGCAGGGTCAACGGCCCGGCGGCCGCCCGCCGGCGCAGACCGGCGAGCGCCTCGGCGCGGTCGTCGTCGGTCAGCTCGTCCCGATAGCGCCGCCCGAACTCGGTCCACTTGTCCGGGTCGTGCGCATACCACTTGCGCAGGTCGGTCGACGGCGCCACTGTTTTGCACCAGTCGTCGAGCTGCGCGCGCTGCTTGCTGATGCCGCGCGGCCACAGCCGGTCGACCAGCACCCGCGCACCGTCGTCCGGCTCGGGCGGATCGTAGATCCGCCGCACCTGCACGCGTGTTCCCTCACTCATCTGTGCCTCCGATCTCCTTCGCCGTCTGCAGGACCGCCTCGAGCATGGCCGGGGTGAGCCGTCCGGTGAAGGTGTTGTGCTGGCTGACGTGAAAACAGCCCAGCAGGGTCAGCCTCCGGCCGTCGGGGTGAGTGACGGCGACGGTGACGCCGTGACCGAACTTCGGCCGCGGCCGGGGCACCTCCCAGCCGGCCTCGACGAGCACCGCGAGCAGCGCCTGCCAGCCGAAGGCGCCCAGGACCACCGCCACCCGCAGAGTGGGGGCGAGCAGATCGATCTCCCGCGACAGATACGGTGCGCAGGTGCGCCGCTCGGCCGGAGTCGGCTTGTTCTGCGGGGGAGCGCAGCGGACCGGTGAACTGATCCGCACCCCCGACAGGGTGAGTCCGTCGTCGGCGGAGACGGCGCGGGCCTGCGAGGCCAGCCCCACCGCGTGCAGCGCTGCGAAGAGGACGTCACCGCTGCGATCGCCGGTGAACATCCGCCCGGTGCGGTTGGCGCCGTGCGCGGCCGGCGCCAGCCCCACCACCAGAATCGACGCATCGGCCGGTCCGAAGCCGGGCACGCCGCGCGCCCAGTAGGTCTGGTCGGCGAAGGCGGCCCGCTTGACCCGGGCCACCTCCTCGCGCCAGGCCACCAGCCGCGGGCAGGCGGCGCACGAGACGATCAGGCGCTCGAGTGCGGCCAGCCCGGGAGCATCGGCGGCGCGGGCCGGCGCCGATGCCGACAGTCCGATCGCGGGAGGTGCTGCCACCCCTCCACGGTAAACCCGTGCGGCGTCACTCGGTGCGGGCCTGCTCGCGCAGCGCGAACTTGAGGATCTTGCCGGTGGAGGTGCGCGGGAGTTCGTCGACGATGTGGATGTCGCGGGGCACCTTGTAGCCGGCCAGCAGTGCCCGGGTGTGCGTGATCAGATCGTCGACGGTCGGTACGGGCGCGCCCGGCACCAGCTGCACGTAGGCGCGGGGCCGCTCGCCCCACTTCTCGTCGGGTACGCCCACCACGGCCACGTCGAGGACCGACTCGTGGGTGACCACGGCCTGCTCCACCTCCACGGTGGAGATGTTCTCGCCGCCGGAGATGATGATGTCCTTGGCCCGGTCCTTGAGCTGGATGTAGCCGTCGGGGTGCATCACACCGAGATCGCCGGTGTGGAACCAGCCGCCGGCGAAGGCCTGCGCGGTGGCATCGGCGTCCTTGAAGTAGCCGGCCATCACGTTGTTGCCGCGCAGGACGATCTCGCCCATGGTCTCGCCGTCGGCCGGGACGTCGTTCAGGCCGCCGTCCGGCGCCGGGATCACCACCCGGGCGTTCTCGGCCTGCACCATGCCCACACCCTGCCGGGACAGCATTCGGGCCCTCTCGTCCGGGGCGAGGGCGTCCCAGTCGTCCTGGTACTCGCAGATGGTGTACGGCCCATAGGATTCGGTGAGCCCGTACACGTGCACCGCGAGGATCCCGATGGCGGCGAGCTGCCCGAGCACCGTCGGCGACGGCGGTGCGCCGGCGGTGGTGATCCGCACCGGATGCGGGACCCGGTGCGCGCGTTGCGGATCGCCGACGATGGTGGTGCAGACCGCCGGGGCGCCGCACATGTGGGTCACCCCGAGTTCGTCGATGCCGTCCCAGACGGCGTCGGCGCGCACCGCGCGCAGGCAGACGTGCCGCCCGCCGGCCGCGGTGACCGCCCAGGTGGTGCACCAGCCGTTGCAGTGGAACATCGGCAGCGTCCACAGGTAGCGGGTGTCGCGATCGAAGCCGTTGTGAATGACCTCGCCGAGTGAGTTCAGATACGCCCCGCGGTGGGTGTACATGACGCCCTTGGGTTTTCCGGTGGTGCCCGAGGTGTAGTTCAGGGCGATCACCGTGTTCTCGTCGGCCACCGTCCAGGGCAGGTCCGGACCGGTTCCGCCGGCCGCGAAGTCCGCGTACTCGGTGGCGAAGTCGGTGCCGGCGGAGGGCTCCGGGCCGAACTCGGTGTCGGTGACCGAGACGAAGTGCTCGACGGTGGTCAGGTCGTCGCGGATCCCGGCGACCGTCGCGGCGTACTCGGTGTCGAAGACCAGGACCCTGGCCTCGGCGTGGTCGAGGATGTAGCTCAGCTCGGGACCGGCCAGCCGCGAGTTCAGGGCCAGCAGCACACCGCCGGCCAGCGGCACCGCGTAGTGCGCCAGGAGCAGTTCGGGGATGTTCGGCGCCAGGTATGCCACCCGGTCACCGGGGGCGATCCGGCCGGCGAGCGCCTTGGCCAGTTGCTGAACCTGGGCGGCGAAGTCCGCGTAGGTCAGTTCCCGGCGGCCGTAGGTGACGGCGGTGCGGCCGGGGAAGACGCGCGCCGAGCGATCCAGGAAGCGCAGCGGGGTCAGCGGGGAGGTGTTCGCGTGTCCGAACGCGACGCCGGGAAGCACCGGGCCAGCGGTGAGACCGGTCGAGGGGGTCATGGTGGGTCCATTTCGTGACGGGGCCGACGACTGTGAGCCTCTATGCTATGAAGCACATCGGCGTGGTCACCACCCCCGGACGGGGGTGGTGACCACGTCGGCCGGAGCAGCCGACGGAAGTGATCATGTCCCCAGCCGAGCCCCTCGAGGAGCAGGTGCGTTCGACGCTGCGCCGGGCGCGCACCGAGACCGGGATGCCGGTGCTCTTCGGCGGGCTGGTCGAGGCCCGCGAACTCCCGCTGAGCGGCTTCGTCGGCACCCGCACCGGACTGCTCAAGGGACTGACGATCGGTTCGCGGCGGGGCCTGGGCGGACGGGTGCTGCACGACAGGCGGCCCGGACAGGTGGTGGACTACTCGCGGTCGACCGCCATCACCCACGAGTACGACCGGCAGGTGGGCGGCGAGGGCATCGAGACCCTGGTCGCCGTTCCCGCGGTCGTCGGCGGGCGCACCCGGGCCGTCATCTACGGCGGACTGCGATCGGTGGCCAGGGTGCCCGACCGGATGCTCGGCGCACTGTCCGGGCTGGCGGCCGAACTGGCCGACGAGATCAGGATCGACGACGAGGTGAGCCGGCGGCTGTCGGCGCTGCGTCAGGCGATTCCGGCCGGCCGGCGTGCGAGTGGCCCGCTCGACGAGCAGCTGGCGCTGGCGATCACCGAGAGCATCGTCGAACTCGACGAACTGGCGCGGACGGCACCCGGCACCGACCTGGCCGCGACCCTGGCCGAAATCGGCGACCGGCTGCGGGCGGCGCGGGCACCGTCCGGACCGCCTCCGGTGGCGCTCTCGGATCGGGAGCGTCAGGTGCTCGCGCATCTGGCCCTGGGCAGCTCCAACCGGGAGATCGCCGAGCGGCTGGGCCTGGCGCCGGAGACGGTGAAATCGTATGTGCGCACGCTGTACGGCAAGCTCGACGTGCACAGCCGCCATCAGGCGGTGGTCGCGGGCCGTCGATTCGGCCTGTTGCCCTGAACGGTGCACGGTGATCGGTGGCACAATGCGTAAGCAGAGCCCCTTCACGGGAAGGACCCGTACCGAATGCGCAGAACGGTCTCCGGACTCGCCGCCGTCCTGGCGGTGCTCGGCACGGTCGCGGCCGGCGCCGTAGCCGCGCCGGCGGCAGCCGCACCCGCCGCCTCCGTATTTGGGGTGCGCCTGGCCGAAGGCACCGCGGGCCTCACTCTGCAGCTGGCCCTGGCGTACACGCTGGCCTCCCGGGATGCGAAGGCCGACGGCGTACCGCTGTCGATCACCTCCGGCAAACGCAGCCGGGCCGAGCAGGCCGCGCTCTGGCGCGACGGGCTGGCGACCTACGGCAGCCCGGGACAGGCGCGCCGCTGGGTGCTGCCGCCCGGTGAATCCACGCATGTGACCGGTGAGGCGATCGACGTGGGGCCGCGCAGCGGAGCCCGCTGGCTGCAGCGCCACGGCAGCCGGTACGGACTGTGCCGTGCCTTCGACAACGAGTGGTGGCATTTCGAGCTGCTCACCCTGCCCGGCACCGCCTGCCCGCCGCGGCTGCGCGATGCCTCCCATCGATGAGTCCGTACACCGACAAGGCCCAAGGATTGAGTGCGTGACCGACCAGACTCCCGCCGTCGAGACTCCGCGTCCGGCCGACCCGGCCGGTCCGGCCGACAACGCTCCCGTCGTGCCGTCGGAGGCCATCGATCCGGACCAGTACATGACCTACGAGGAGTTCGGCCGGGCCTTCTTCGAAGTGGCGGTGACCGCCGAACGGCTCGGCGCAGCCCTCGGTGCGCTGGCCGGCGAGGCCTTTCAGGTGGGGCCGATCCCGGCTGGCCCCGGCGGCATGGTGAAGGTGCGGGCCGACGTCCAGGTCCACGAACCGGCCATCAGCCGGCAGCTGGGCGACCTGATCACGTTCACCGTGCGGTTGCCGCTGACCATCGGGCTGCTCATCGACCTCAAACTGGACCGGCTGCACTACGACGTGGCCGGCCTGATCACCCTCCCGCTCACCGTCCGCTGCGCCCGTCCGCTGCAGCTGCGGATCGAGGTGGAGCCGCCGAGGCCGTCGGACGTCTTCGTGGACGTGGCCTCGAGGAACATGCGCGGCGAACTGATCCGCAACCTCGCCCAGGTCGATGCGGAGATCCGCCGGGTGATCGCACGGACCGTGGCCCAGGAGATCGAGAAGCCGGAGGCGCGTAAGGCGCGCTTCATCGACGTCTCCGCCGAAC
>NZ_JBJURU010000008.1:39569-41153 GCF_046098115.1 Gordonia sp. VNK21
GCCGACGGCGGCCGCGCCGATGCCGCGGCCGGTCTCCGGACTCGCCGCCGTCCTGGCGGTGCTCGGCCCGGTCGCGGCCGGCGCCGTAGCCGCGCCGGCGGCAGCCGCACCCGCCGCCTCCGTATTTGGGGTGCGCCTGGCCGAAGGCACCGCGGGCCTCACTCTGCAGCTGGCCCTGGCGTACACGCTGGCCTCCCGGGATGCGAAGGCCGACGGCGTACCGCTGTCGATCACCTCCGGCAAACGCAGCCGGGCCGAGCAGGCCGCGCTCTGGCGCGACGGGCTGGCGACCTACGGCAGCCCGGGACAGGCGCGCCGCTGGGTGCTGCCGCCCGGTGAATCCACGCATGTGACCGGTGAGGCGATCGACGTGGGGCCGCGCAGCGGAGCCCGCTGGCTGCAGCGCCACGGCAGCCGGTACGGACTGTGCCGTGCCTTCGACAACGAGTGGTGGCATTTCGAGCTGCTCACCCTGCCCGGCACCGCCTGCCCGCCGCGGCTGCGCGATGCCTCCCATCGATGAGTCCGTACACCGACAAGGCCCAAGGATTGAGTGCGTGACCGACCAGACTCCCGCCGTCGAGACTCCGCGTCCGGCCGACCCGGCCGGTCCGGCCGACAACGCTCCCGTCGTGCCGTCGGAGGCCATCGATCCGGACCAGTACATGACCTACGAGGAGTTCGGCCGGGCCTTCTTCGAAGTGGCGGTGACCGCCGAACGGCTCGGCGCAGCCCTCGGTGCGCTGGCCGGCGAGGCCTTTCAGGTGGGGCCGATCCCGGCTGGCCCCGGCGGCATGGTGAAGGTGCGGGCCGACGTCCAGGTCCACGAACCGGCCATCAGCCGGCAGCTGGGCGACCTGATCACGTTCACCGTGCGGTTGCCGCTGACCATCGGGCTGCTCATCGACCTCAAACTGGACCGGCTGCACTACGACGTGGCCGGCCTGATCACCCTCCCGCTCACCGTCCGCTGCGCCCGTCCGCTGCAGCTGCGGATCGAGGTGGAGCCGCCGAGGCCGTCGGACGTCTTCGTGGACGTGGCCTCGAGGAACATGCGCGGCGAACTGATCCGCAACCTCGCCCAGGTCGATGCGGAGATCCGCCGGGTGATCGCACGGACCGTGGCCCAGGAGATCGAGAAGCCGGAGGCGCGTAAGGCGCGCTGCATCGACGTCTCCGCCGAACTCAGCCGCGCCCTGGAGGGCGACGCCGGCGCGGCCGCCGACGAGCCGGAGGAGAACGCCGAACCCGAGACCGCCGAACCCAGCGAGACCGCCGAACCCGGCGAGCCCGCCGAGCCGGTGGTGGCGGTCCAGGAGCCTCAGCCCACATCCGAAGGAGATGCGTGATGTCCGATCAGCAGGCGCCGCAGGCGGGGGAGCAGGGCAGCTATGTGCTCGTGAACCAGCCGTACGAGCGCGACACCCGGTACATCGAGACCCGGATCACCGCCGACGGCGCGGACGGCTACCCGGTCGAACCCGGCCGCTACCGGCTGGTCGTCTCCTACGCCTGCCCGTGGGCCAACCGGTCGATCATCGTCCGCCGGCTGCTCGGGCTGGAGAAGGTCATCTCCATGGGGGT
>NZ_JBJURU010000008.1:41163-118068 GCF_046098115.1 Gordonia sp. VNK21
GGCCGCCTAGAGGCGTAGCTGGACCCGCTCCAACGCCTAGTCAAGCGGCGCGTACAAGGAGCTCCGGTGCAGGTGCTTCTGCAGGCTGCCGGAGCCGCCGAGGTGGAGCTAGGCGTCGACGTCGCCTGCCCGCGTCGCCTGCCACTCGCCCTCCCACTAGTCCGGCCGGTGCAGCATCACGTCGGCCAGGTCAAACTCCAGCTACTCGTCGGGCTACCAGTCGCCGTTGGCGTGCCACTTGCACTAGTCCAGCGGGTCGACGGCCGACTACCGGCCAAGCACCTGGACCTGCAGCCGGGCGTGGAAGTGGTACGGCGGCCCCGGTCGGCCCTAGCCGGGGTGGACTTTCCGGAGCGGCCGGTCGCGTGGCTCCCGACGCGGCTCGGCAAGCCGCCAGTGGCGGTGAAGCTTCTTCCGGGCCGGCTTGAGGAGCATCCAGTACATGACCAGGCCTAGCTACCGGAGGCTGCCGTGCTGCCCTCGCAACAGCCGGCCTGGCCGGCCCAGCCGGCCTGCGCCTCAGAGCTGCCGCCCTCAGACCAGCCAGTGCGTGAGTTAGGAACCCGGAACAGCCACATGCCTGAGTAGCTACCCTCCGTAGCGCGTCGGCGCCGCCCGTCCGCCACGGCCCGTCCCACTCGTCGAGCTTTACGGTGGTGAGCAACAGCTTCCGTGCCGTGTCAGGCATGGCCGACGGCACCGCGACGTCGTCACCCTCCCGCTCCCCGTCCGCTGCGCCCGTCCGCTGCAGCTGCGGATCGAGGTGGAGCCGCCGAGGCCGTCGGACGTCTTCGTGGACGTGGCCTCGAGGAACATGCGCGGCGAACTGATCCGCAACCTCGCCCAGGTCGATGCGGAGATCCGCCGGGTGATCGCACGGACCGTGGCCCAGGAGATCGAGAAGCCGGAGGCGCGTAAGGCGCGCTTCATCGACGTCTCCGCCGAACTCAGCCGCGCCCTGGAGGGCGACGCCGGCGCGGCCGCCGACGAGCCGGAGGAGAACGCCGAACCCGAGACCGCCGAACCCAGCGAGACCGCCGAACCCGGCGAGCCCGCCGAGCCGGTGGTGGCGGTCCAGGAGCCTCAGCCCACATCCGAAGGAGATGCGTGATGTCCGATCAGCAGGCGCCGCAGGCGGGGGAGCAGGGCAGCTATGTGCTCGTGAACCAGCCGTACGAGCGCGACACCCGGTACATCGAGACCCGGATCACCGCCGACGGCGCGGACGGCTACCCGGTCGAACCCGGCCGCTACCGGCTGGTCGTCTCCTACGCCTGCCCGTGGGCCAACCGGTCGATCATCGTCCGCCGGCTGCTCGGGCTGGAGAAGGTCATCTCCATGGGGGTGTGCGGGCCGACCCACGACAAACGCTCGTGGACCTTCGATCTCGACCCCGGCGGCGTGGACCCGGTGCTCGGCATTCCGCGGCTGGCGGACGCCTACTTCGCGCGGATCCCCGGCTACGAGAAGGGCATCACCGTCCCGGCGATCGTCGACGTGCCCTCCGGCGCCGTGGTCACCAACAACTTCCCGCAGATCACCCTCGACTTCGAGACCGAGTGGGCGCCGTACCACCGGCCCGGGGCACCGGTGCTCTACCCGGAGGAGCTGCGCGAGGAGATCGACGCGGTGAACGCCGTGGTCTACCGGGATGTGAACAACGGCGTCTACCGGTGCGGTTTCGCCGGCTCCCAGGACGCCTACGACGCCGCCTACGATCAGCTCTTCAGCCGCCTCGACTGGCTGTCCGAGCGGCTCGCCGATCAGCGCTACCTGGTGGGCGAGACCATCACCGAGGCCGACATCCGGCTGTTCACCACCCTCACCCGCTTCGACCCGGTGTATCACGGCCACTTCAAGTGCAACCGCCAGAAGCTGTCCGAGATGCCCGTGCTGTGGGCGTACGCCCGCGACCTGTTCCAGACCCCCGGATTCGGCGACTGCACCGACTTCGATCACATCAAACGGCACTACTACCAGGTACATCGGGACATCAACCCGTCCGGGATCGTGCCCAAGGGGCCCGATCTGGCCAACTGGCACACCCCGCACGGGCGCGAGAAGCTCGGCGGCGAGCCGTTCGGCGACGGGGAGCCGCCCGCCCCGCTCGACTGAGCCCGGGAATATCCCGGCCGCCCGCACCGTTGATACTTCTCGGTGCACAGGTGAGGAGGCCGTCGGTTGAGCAGGGTTCGCGGACACACCTTCGCCTCGCTCGCCGTTCCCAATTTCCGTCTCTACGTCACCGGCGCCTTCGTCTCCAACATCGGGACCTGGATCCAGCGCGTCGCCCAGGACTGGCTGGTGCTGCAACTGTCCGGGAACTCGGCGATCGCCGTCGGCATCACCACGGCGCTGCAATTCCTGCCGGCCCTGCTGCTCTCGCCGGTCGGCGGGCTGCTCGCCGACCGCTTCGACAAGCGCAAGCTGCTCATGGTCACGCAGACCTGGATGGCGCTCTCCGCCCTCATCCTCGGTGCGCTGGCCGTCTCCGGTGTCGCCCAGACCTGGCACGTCTACCTGCTCGCCTTCGTCTTCGGCATCGGTGCGGCCATCGACGCGCCCGCCCGGCAGGCGTTCGTCTCCGAGGTGGTCGGCGGCAAGTATCTGACCAACGCGATCGGGCTCAACAGCTCGTCGTTCAACGCGGCCCGGCTGATCGGGCCGGGCATCGCCGGACTGATCATGGCGGCCTTCGGCACCGGCTGGGCCATTCTCACCAACGGGGTCAGCTATCTGGCGTTCATCGTGGCTCTGGCCGCGCTCGACGAGAGCAGACTCCATCGCAGTGTCCCGCTGGCCCGGGCGAAAGGACAGCTGCGCGAAGGCTTCTCGTATGTGGCCCGGCGCAGCGATCTGCTCATCACCCTGGGGGTGGCGTTCGCCGTCGGCACCTTCGGGATGAACTTCCAGATGACCAACGCCCTGATGGTGCGCGGTCAGTTCGGCATGGGGGAGGAGGCCTACGGACTGCTCGGCTCGATCATGGGCATCGGCACCCTGCTCGGCGCGTTGATCGCCGCCCGGCGGGCCACCGCACCCGGCCTGCGCTTCGTGGTGGTGTCCGCGTCCACGGTGGCGGTGCTCATCGGCCTGTCCGGACTGGCGCCGACCTATCTGACCTATGCGATCAGCCTGCCGATCACCGGACTAGCCTCCCTGCTGACGCTCACCGCCTGCAACATGTACATCCAGACCGGTGTGGACCCGCAGGTTCGGGGCCGGGTGATGGCGCTCTACATGACGGTGCTGATGGGCGGCACCCCGATCGGCGCGCCGCTGCTGGGCTGGCTGGCGCAACTCTTCGGCCCGCGCGCGGCCCTGGTCGGCGGCGGGCTGCTGCAACTGGCCACCATCGTCGTGATCGTCGCCGCCGTGCGGCTCATGCTCCGCCGGCGCGAGGCCGCGGGGACGGCCGGAGCGGCTGCGGCGGAGGCGCCGCCCCGCGTGCCGGAGGCGCGGGGTGAGGTACCGGTGCCCGGTCACTGACCGGTAGCCTGCTCGGGTGCCCACCAGTGACCCCGCACTCGTGTCCCCGTCCACCGCACCGGCCGCCGCCTCCGGGCCTCCGGCCCCGGTCACCGCGCGGATCGCCGCCGATCTCCAGGTGGCCGAACACCGGGTCCGGGCTGCGGTCTCCCTGCTCGACGAGGGCTCGACGGTGCCCTTCATCGCCCGCTACCGCAAGGAGGCCACCGGCGGACTCGACGATGCGGAACTCCGGCGGCTGGAGGAGCGGCTGAGTTACCTGCGCGAACTCGACGAACGCCGGGACGCGGTGATCGCTGCGATCGACGAACAGGGCAAGCTCACCCCGCAGCTGCAATCCGCCCTGTGGGCCGCCGACACCAAGGCCCGCGTCGAGGACATCTACCTGCCGTACAAGCGCAAACGGCGGACCAAGGCGCAGATCGCCCGCGAGAACGGCCTCGAACCCCTCGCCCAGGCGCTGCTCGACGATCCGGCCCGCAACCCGGAGGAGACCGCCGCGGGCTATCTCGGCGACGAGGTCCCCGACGCGGCCGCGGCACTCGACGGCGCCCGGCACATTCTCATCGAACGCGCCGGAGAAGACGCCGAGCTGGTCGGCGCGGTCCGCGAACGCTTCTGGCGGGAGGCCACCGTACGCACCGAACCGAAGTCCGATCAGGTGGCGGCGAGCCCGGCCGCACAGAAGTTCCGCGACTACTTCGACTTCGCCGAAGCCGCCGCGACGATGCCCTCGCACCGGGTCCTGGCCGTCCTGCGCGGCGAGAAGGAGAACGTGCTGACGGTGGCCTTCGACGGCGGTGAGGACGAACCGTACGAGGCGCTCACGGCCGCGACCCTCGGGGTGGACCGGGCCGCGGCCGGGGCGGCCACGCCCTGGCTGACCACCACTGTGCGCTGGGCCTGGCGCACCAAGCTGATGATCTCGGCCACCGTCGACGCCCGGCTGCGGCTGCGCCGCACCGCCGAGGAACAGGCCGTCGAGGTCTTCGCGACCAACCTGAAGGATCTGCTGCTGGCGGCGCCGGCCGGCACCCGGCCCACCCTGGGCCTGGATCCGGGTTTCCGGACCGGCGTCAAGGTGGCCGTGGTCGACGGCACCGGCAAGGTGGTCGACACCGCCACGATCTACCCGCACCAGCCGGCCAACAAGTGGGATCAGGCCAAGGCGATTCTGGGTGCGCTCGTCGCCCGGCATGAGGTGGATCTGATCGCGATCGGCAACGGCACCGCCTCACGGGAGACCGATGCTCTGGCCGGCGAGCTGGTCGCCGAGATCCGCACGGCCGGTCAGCGGGCACCGGCCAAGGCGGTCGTCTCCGAGGCCGGCGCCTCGGTGTATTCGGCCTCCGAATACGCCTCCCACGAGCTGCCCGAGCTCGACGTCTCGCTGCGCGGGGCCGTCTCCATCGCCCGCCGGCTGCAGGACCCGCTGGCCGAACTGGTGAAGATCGACCCCAAGTCGATCGGCGTGGGCCAGTATCAGCACGATGTGACGCCGGCGGTCCTGGCCCGCAGCCTCGACGCGGTGGTCGAGGACGCGGTGAACGCGGTGGGCGTGGAGGTCAACACCGCCTCGGTGCCGCTGCTGGCCCGGGTCTCGGGCATCACCGACTCGCTGGCGAAGGCCATCGTCGAGCACCGCGACTCGGCCGGCGCCTTCACCGACCGGAAGGGTCTCCTGGAGGTCCCGCGCCTGGGCCCCAAGGCATTCGAGCAGTGCGCGGGCTTCCTGCGGATCCGGGGCGGCGGCAATCCGCTCGACGCCTCGGGGGTCCATCCCGAGGCCTATCCGGTGGTGCGGCGCATCCTCGACGCCACGGGGCGCGAGCTCACCGAGCTGATCGGCGACGAGCGGGCGCTGGCCGCCCTGAATCCCGCGGATTTCGCCGACGAGCGCTTCGGTGTGCCCACCGTCACCGACATCCTCGACGAACTGCGCAAACCCGGTCGCGATCCGCGGCCGGCGTTCGAGACCGCAACCTTCGCGCAGGGCGTCGAGAAGGTCTCCGATCTCACCCCCGGGATGGTGCTCGAGGGCGTGGTGACCAATGTCGCCGCCTTCGGCGCCTTCGTGGACGTGGGCGTGCACCAGGACGGACTGGTGCACGTCTCGGCGATGTCCGAGAAGTTCGTCTCCGATCCGCACGAGGTGGTCCGCTCCGGCCAGGTGGTGCGGGTCAAGGTGATGGAGGTCGACGTCGACCGCCAGCGCATCGGGCTGTCGTTGCGGCTCAACGACGATCCGGCGAATCCGCGCGGCGGCCGCTCCGGTGGACGCCCCGGCGGCCGCAAGTCCGAGGGCGGCAAGCGCGGGCAGAACAAGCACAGCCAGAACCCCCGCGGCGGGGAGCGGCCGGCGAACGGCTCGATGGCGCAGGCGCTGCGCGATGCCGGCTTCGGCCGGTGATCAGCGCAGCCGGACGCCCCGGGGGTAGAGGCGGTCGGCGAGGGCGCGTTTGCGGCGCCGGGCCGAGGTCACCGCGTCGGCGGTGAAGCCCCCGTCGGCCGGCGGCCGATCCGGGACGAGGTCGCCGCCGGCGACGATCGGCCAGTCCGAGCCGAGGGCTCGCAGGCTCGCGTGTTTGGTTCCGTAGTAGTCCGGCTTCGGCACCACGGCCACCCCGGGCTCCCCGGCGGCGGCGGCCACCAGATGCGGGTGGAAGCGGGTGGAGAGCCAGGTGTGGCCGCCGCGCAGCGGCAGGCCGTTCTCCCAGACGTCCAGGAACGACAGCCGCTGCGCCCCGGACAGCCGCTCGCCCATCAGCCCGGGCACCACCATGTCCAGGCCCGGAATCGCCTCGATCACGATCACCCGGTCACCGGGTACCCGCCAGTGGTCGAGGACCTCGGTCAGATAGCCGGCCAGTGCGCCGGCGCCGCGGAGCCCGCCGTGCTCGAAGTCGTCGGTCAGGTCGCTCTGCGCGCACAGCACCACCCGACCGGACGGCGCGACGGCCGGGCGCTCCGGATCGATCGCGGGGGAGAGCCACGCATCGTCGCCGCTGAACGAGGCACCCGGCTGGTCGGCGATCAGGTCGTGTGAGGGCTGATCCCGGACGTCGACGATGTCGAACCCGCGCAGATCGTCGGAAAGACGTTGCGCGGCACCACCGGTGACCGCCGGCAGCAGTCCCTGACCGGTGGCCGCGGCGCGTGCGCCGGTGGTGCGCGCCACGGCCGCGAGGGCGGCGACCAGACTCACGTGCTGCGGCCACACCGCGTTCACGTAGCCGCCGCCGAGCAGGTGCAGGGTCCTGGCGCGCAAGAGCATGTCGACGCCGTGGCCTTCGCGCGGGGCGGGACCGAATCGGCTGGCCGCCTGCGCCACCCACTCCCAGGGCGCCTGCGGGTCGATCCCGTCGCGATCGGCGCCGTGCGCATAGCCGGTCAACTCCCAGAGGGTGTTGACGAAGACCGCGCGCCGGTTGGCGCGGCGCAGCATCAGCGCGGCGGCGCCGGGCCGCGGACAGTCGACCACCACGGTGGCCAGGGGGCGATGGCGGGCCAGATGGCGCAGCCAGGCCTGCGCGATCAGCTCATCGCCGTAGTTGGGGAAACCGGCCGGGCAGACGAGGTAGATCAGATCGGCGCTCTCGGCCGCGCGCCGGGCACGGCGGCGCAGGCCCGTCAGGGTCGGGGTCATCCGGGGATCGGCTCCGGTCTCAGTCGTCGCTGTCGCCGACGAGGGTGGCGACGTGGTCGGGGACGAACTTGCTCAGCGAGCGGGGCGGGCGGTGGTAGTTGCCCGACGATTCGAGCTTCTTGGGCAGCTTGACCCGCGGCCGCTCCACCGGCAGGTAGTCGATCGAGCCGAGCAGGTGCGCGATCATGTTGAGCCGCGCATGCTTCTTGTTGTCCGACTCGACCACGTACCAGGGGCTGGCCGAGGTGTCGGTGTGCACCATCATCTCGTCCTTGGCCCGCGAGTACTCCTCCCACCGGTAGATCGACTCCAGATCCATCGGGCTGAGCTTCCACTGCCGCACCGGATCGTCGCGGCGGGCGCGGAAGCGCCGGAGCTGCTCCTCCTCGGACACGGAGAACCAGTACTTGCGCAACAGGATTCCGTCGTCGATGAGCATCTGCTCGAAGATCGGGGTCTGCCGCAGGAAGCGGGTGTGCTGCTCCGGCGTGCAGAAGCCCATCACCTTCTCCACTCCGGCGCGGTTGTACCAGGAGCGGTCGAACAGCACGATCTCGCCGGGCGCCGGCAGATGCGCCACATAGCGCTGGTAGTACCACTCGCCCTTCTCCCGGTCGGTGGGCGCCGGCAGCGCCGCGACCCGGCACACGCGGGGGCTGAGGTACTGGGTGATCCGCTTGATGGCGCCGCCCTTGCCGGCGGCGTCGCGGCCCTCGAAGATCACCACCACGCGGGCGCCGGATTCGCGCACCCATTCCTGCAGTTCCACCAGTTCGGTCTGCAACCGGAACAGTTCGGACTCGTAGGCCTTCTTCGACAGCTGGGGACCTGACTCGGTCTTGCCCTTGGACTTGCTCATGGACTGATCGTAGTCCGGCCGCCCGGGCGATCCGAGCCGGTCCGGGTGTTCAGGTCAGCGCGGCCACCGCATCACGTTCGGCCTCGAGCTCGGCGACGGACGCATCGATGCGTGCGCGTGAGAAGTCGTTCACCTCAAGGCCTTCCACGATCTCCCAGCGGCCGTCGCGCGAACGCACCGGGAAGGAGCTGACCAGACCCTCGGGAACGCCGTAGGCGCCGCTCGAGACCACCGCGGCCGAAGTCCACACCTCGCCGGGCGTGCCGAGCACCCAGTCGTGAACGTGTTCGATGGTCGCATTGGCGGCCGATGCCGCCGACGATGCGCCGCGGGCGGCGATGATCGCCGAGCCGCGCTGGGCGACGGTGGGAATGAAGTCGTCGGTCAGCCAGCCGCGGTCCTGCGCGAACTCGCTGCCCGGCCGCGCTCCGGCGTGTGCGTGGAAGATGTCGGGATACTGGGTGGCCGAGTGGTTGCCCCAGATACTGATGCCGCCGACCTGCGAGACCGGAACACCGGCGTGCCGCGCGAGCTGGGCGACGGCCCGGTTGTGGTCGAGCCGGGTCAGGGCGGTGAACCGCTCGGCCGGGATGTCGGGTGCGCAGGAGGCGGCGATCGCGGCATTGGTGTTGGCCGGGTTGCCCACCACGGTCACCCGCAGATCCGCGGCGGCCACCTCGTTGAGGGTGGCGCCCTGGGACTGGAAGATGGCGGCGTTGGCGGTCAGCAGGTCGCCGCGCTCCATGCCCTTGGTGCGCGGCTTGGCGCCGATCAGCAGCGCATGGTTCACCCCGTCGAAGGCGGCCCGCGGATCGTCGAAGACGTCCACGGAGGCGAGCAGGTCGAAGGCGCAGTCGTCGAGTTCCATCGCGGTGCCCTCGGCGGCGGCGACCGCGCCCGGCAACTCGAGCAGCCGCAGTGCCACCGGCTGATCGTCGCCGAGCATGGCGCCCGAGGCCACCCGGAACAGGGCGGCATAGCCGATGCTGCCGGCCGCTCCGGTCACGGTGACGACGGCGGGGGTGCGGGTGGTGGGCGACATGCGGGTCCTTTCGGGGCGGAGGCGGGGCGTGCTGCCGGACCGCAGCGGTCCGGTTCAGCGGGCGGTCAGGCGCAGACCGATGGCGGGATCGGCGGCGTTGGTCAGCGCCAGTCGATCGCCGTCGATCTCATACTTCACCGCTCCGGCCAGGACCGCCAGTACAGCCTGCTCGACGTCGGCGATTCCTTCCTCCAGACAGGCCTTCTCGGTGGTGGTCAGCGGCCCGATCGTGATGGTCTGGCCGCTCACCGTCGCCGGTCCGGAGACCGTGTTGCATCCGGTGTTGCCGGTGAGCCGGCCGTCGTCGCCGAAGCGCAGCCGGACGTCGGCCTGTTCGATGTCCACCGAGGACTCCACTCCCTGCTTGCGGACCAGGGACTGCAGGGCCCACTCGGTGCCCACCAGTGCGGTGGGCCGCTGCTGGGCCAGAGAGACGGTCTGATCGCCGCGGCGCAGCAGCAACCCGTCCGGGTCGGCGGGGGTCTCGCCGGCCGCGCTGACGGTCTGACTCCAGGTCACCGGTCCGGAGAAGAAGTCGCTGAGCCAGGCGTCGGCGTTGCCGCGCTCGCCGGCGCAGGCCATCCGGGTCCCGGCCAGCGGTCCGGTGGTGAGGGTGCCGCCGTCGAAGGTCACCGTGCCCGCGTGCCGGTTGCAGCCCGCCGTCGCGCGGATCCGGCCCTCCTCGGGAAAGGACACCTCGAGGGGGCCGCCGCCGGGGATGGCGGTGCCCTCGACGACATCGGAGACGAAGGTCTTGCCGACCAGCGAGGCCGGATCGACGGAGACGGTGGCGGCGTGGTCGTCGCCGTCGGCGCTGCACGCGCTGAGCGCGGCGGCGACGGGAATCAGTGCGGCACTCACGGCGGCCATCAAAGCGGTGCGTCTGCTCACCCTCGCCACGGTAGCCGGAGGAGGTGCGAGCCGTCGGGCTTCTGGCCGCGTACGGTAGAGCACGATTCGTCGCCCGCGCGCGTGGGCGGCCCCATGGCGATGCTTGAGGAGTGGGATAGCCCGGTGGGAAAGTTCTCGAACGCGATGTGGCGCATGCTCGGTGCGCAGACCTCCCGGAATCAGTCGAAATCGGTGGAGCTGATCGAGGCCTCGGCCGATCACGACGAGTGGGCCGCCGGCCTGTCCGATGCCGAGTTCGCGGAGGCTGCGGGCGATCTGGATCTCCTCGACGAGGGCGACCGCGCCAAGTTCCTGGCGCTGGCCCGCGAGGGCGGCACCCGGGCGCTGGAGATGACCCCGTTCGACGTGCAGCTGCAGGGCGCCCTGCGGATGCTCGAGGGCGACGTCGTGGAGATGGCCACCGGTGAGGGCAAGACCCTGGCCGGTGCGATCGCGGCGATCGGCTATGCGCTCTCCGGGCACAGTGTGCACGTCATCTCGGTGAACGATTATCTGGCCGTGCGCGATGCGAAGTGGATGGCGCCGCTCTACGAGCTGTTCGGGGTGAGCGTCGGCTCGATCGCCGAGGACTCCACCCGGACCGGGCGCCAGGAGGCCTACGGCGGCCAGGTCACCTACGGCTCGGTCAACGAGATCGGTTTCGACGTGCTGCGCGATCAGCTGGCCGTCAGCGCCGACGAACTGGTGGCGCCGGTGCCCGACGTGGCGATCGTGGACGAAGCCGACTCCGTGCTCGTCGACGAGGCGCTGGTTCCGCTGATCCTGGCCGGCTCCACACCCGCATCGATCGGCAACAAGGCCATCTACGACGTGGTCTCCCGGCTGAAGAAGAAGCACTACGAGGTGGACTCCGACGGCCGCAACGTGGCGCTCACCGACGAGGGCGCCGGCCTGGTCGAGGCCACCCTGGGCGGGATCAACCTGTACGACGACGAGCACGTGGGCAGCACGCTGGTGCACGTCAACGTCGCGCTCTACGCCTACTATCTGCTCGAACGCGATGTGCACTACATCGTGCGCGACGGCGGGGTCCATCTGATCAACGCCTCGCGCGGCCGGGTCGCCCGGCTTCAGCGCTGGCCGGACGGCGTGCAGGCGGCCGTCGAGTACAAGGAGGGCCTGGCGCTGACCGAGGCCGGCGAGGTGATCGACACGATCACCGTGCAGGCGCTCATCGGGCGCTACCCGCGGGTGGCCGGGATGACCGGTACCGCGATCGCCGCCGGCGAGCAGTTCCGGCAGTTCTACGGGCTGGCCGTCTCGCAGATCCCGCCGAACACCCCCAACATCCGCGACGACGAGCCCGACCGCGTCTACGACACCAAGGCCAACAAGGTCGAGGCCGTCGTCGACTACGTGGCCACCGTCCACGAGACCGGTCAGCCGATCCTGATCGGCACCCACGACGTGGCCCAGTCCGAGGAGCTCGCATACTTCCTCGACAAGGCCGGCGTGTCGGCGGTGGTGCTCAACGCCAAGAACGACGCCGAGGAGGCGGCGATCATCGCCGAGGCCGGGCGCAAGGGTGCGGTGACGGTGTCCACGCAGATGGCCGGCCGCGGCACCGACATCCGGCTCGGCGGCTCGAGCGGCGACGACGAGGCCCGCGAAGAGGTCCTCGAACTGGGCGGGCTGTGCGTGGTGGGCACCGGCCGCTACGACACCGAGCGTCTGGACAACCAGCTGCGCGGCCGGGCCGGCCGCCAGGGCGATCCGGGCCGGTCGGTGTTCTTCTCCTCGCTCGAGGATCCGCTGGTGGTCAAGAACATGAGCCTCAAGCGCGATCCGCAGTCCACCGAGGCCGACGGCTCGATGGGGGCGAAGGGCATCGAGACCGTCGAGCAGGCTCAGCGCATCGCCGAGGCCGCGATGCTCACCCAGCACTCGAACACCTGGAACTTCAACAAGCGGGTCAACGAGCAGCGTGAGGCCATCGTGCGCCGCCGCATGGACATCCTCAAGACCGAGGTCGCCGCCGACGAGCTGCGCGACCTCGAAGCCGAGCGTTGGACCGAGCTCGCCGAGACCGTCGACGACGAGGTGATCGCCGAGGCCGTGCGCCAGATCATGCTCTTCCACCTCGACCGCGGCTGGGCCGACCATCTGGCCTATGTGGCCGACGTCCAGGCCAGCATCCACCTGCGCGCGCTGGGCGACCAGAGCCCGCTCGAGGAGTTCAACAAGCTGATCTTCGCCGAGTTCACCAAGATCGTCGACGAGGCCCGGGAGGCGGCCCGGGAGACCTTCAGGACCGCCACCATCACCCAGGACGGTCTGGACATGGACGACGCCGACATGCACCGGTCGACGATGACCTGGACGTACCTGGTTCACGAGAACCAGTTCTCGTCCGGCTCGCAGGCGCTGCAGGGCATCGTGGGTATCTTCCGGTGACTCGGGCCGGGGACGGCGATTCGCGGGCGCGCGAGCGCTCGGATGCGGTGTGGACCGTCCCGAACGCGCTGAGCGTGATGCGCCTGGCACTGATCCCGGTCTTCATCTGGTTGCTGCTCGACGTCGACTCGCCGGGCTGGGCGTTCGTGGTGCTCTTCGTCTCCGGGCTGTCGGACTGGCTCGACGGGAAACTGGCTCGCTGGCTGGGCCAGTCGTCCCGGCTCGGTGCGCTGCTCGATCCGGCCGCCGACCGGCTGTACGTGATCATCATCCCGATCTGCTTCGGCATCCAGGGCTATGTGCCGTGGTGGCTGATCGGCCTGATCATCGCCCGGGACGTGCTGCTGCTGGCCACCGCGCCGCTGCTGGCCTCGCGCGGAGTGACCGCCCTGCCCACCCTGTACATCGGGAAGGCGGCGACGTTCGCGCTGATGAGCGCCTTCCCGTGGCTGCTGGCCGGGCAGATCGACGGCTGGGTGGGCACGGTCTTCTTCCCGGTCGGCTGGGCCTTCCTGATCTGGGGCGTCGGCATGTATCTCTGGTCGCTGGTCCTGTACTGGATCCAGACGATCGAGGTGCTGCGCCGGATGCCCCGGGTTGCGGGCGCGGCGAGCGCCCCCGGCCGATAGAATCTTCAGGTGCCGACCGGTGCTCTGCGCCGGTGACGAATGAAAGGTGAAACGTTGAGCGAGACCCAGATTCCCGACGACCTGCGCTACACCGAAGATCACGAGTGGGTGGCCAAGGTCGGACCGTCGACGGTCCGGGTCGGTGTCACCGACTACGCTCAGGATGCCCTCAAAGAGGTCGTCTACGTCCAGCTTCCCGAGGTGGGGGCCGAGGTCGTCGTCGGTGACTCGTTCGCCGAGGTGGAGTCGCACAAGTCGGTGTCGGACATCTACGGTCCGCTGGCCGGTACCGTGTCGGCGGTCAACGATGCGGTCGACGCGTCGCCGGAACTGGTCAACTCGGAGCCCTACGGACAGGGCTGGCTCGCCGAGATCACGGTGGCCGACGGGGTGGACCTGGACGAGGTGCTGGCCGGGCTGCTCGATGCGGCCGGCTATGCCGCAGTCATCGGGGACTGAACGGCCGATACGGGTGCGCCGGATATGATTTCGGCGTGGACGGAATCGTCGGTGACTGCTGACGCAGAGCCGACCCAACCGGTAGGTTCTCCAGGTAGGAGTTCCTGCTGTCGCGAACGCGCTCAACGGCGAGGAGTGTTCGCGGGAAAACTGATTGAGCGATATCCCGGCCGTGGCCGGTGAAGGAGTTGTGGTGAGCGGTAACGACGACGGTTTTGAAGCCCCCGTGGAGACGACTTCGGTCTTCCGCGAAGATTTCATCAAGGAGATCGACGCGCCCGCGACGACGCCGGAGCCCGCTGACACCGGAGTCGAGCGGCTCTCGCCGGGTACGGCACTGCTGGTGGTCAAGCGCGGTCCCAACGCGGGCTCGCGCTTCCTGCTGGATCAGCCGACCACCTCGGCCGGCCGGCACCCGGACAGCGACATCTTCCTCGACGACGTGACGGTCAGCCGCCGGCACGCCGAGTTCCGACTCTCCGGCACCGACTTCGAGGTGGTGGACGTGGGCAGCCTCAACGGCACCTATGTGAACCGCGAGCCGGTGGACACCGCGACCCTGAGCAACGGCGACGAGGTGCAGATCGGCAAGTTCCGCCTGGTGTTCCTGTCCGGCCCGCGTGCCGGGGAGACGGGCGCTTCTGCATCGTGACCGGGTCAGCTGCTCGCTCTGATGCCGGCGGCGACCGGTCGATGTCGATCGGCGCCGTGCTGGCCATCCTCCGGGAGGACTTCCCGGACGTCACCATCTCCAAGATCCGGTTCTTGGAGTCCGAGGGTCTGGTCACGCCCGAGCGTGCCCCGTCGGGCTACCGCAGGTTCAGCGACGCCGACTGCGAACGTCTGCGCTTCGTGCTGACCGCGCAGCGGGACCGCTATCTGCCGTTGAAGGTGATCCGTGAGCAGCTCGACGCGATCGACGGCGAGGGCGACGGCGGCGGCACCGCGCTGCTCTCGTCGGCGCGCAGCGCGGTGGCGCCGGCCACCGACTTCTCGTCCCGCGGCGGACGCGTCTCCCGCGAGTCGCTGATCGAGCGGACCGGGGTCGACTCGGCGTTCATCTCCGAACTGACCCGCAACGGTCTGCTGTCGGCGGGGCCGGGCGGCTTCTTCGACGAGGACGCGGTGCGGCTGGTCGAGGCGGCCGCGGCTCTGGCGAACTTCGGCCTGGAGACCCGCCACCTGCGGGCCTTCAAGGTCAGCGCCGACCGCGAGGCCGGCCTCGTGGCGCAGATCGCCAGCCCGATCGCCAAAGGCCGGGGGACCGGCTCGCGTGATCGTGCCGAGGAGCTGATCCGCGAGATGGCGGCGTTGTCGGTGACGCTGCATACTCAATTGGTGAAGGCCGCCGTCCGCGGCGTCCTGGACTGACGCGCCGGGCGTCAGGTGTGAATCGGCAACGGCAGAGGTGACTTCGATGGGTGAGATGCGCGTCGTCGGGATCCGGGTGGAGTCCCCGCAGAATCAGCCGGTACTGCTGCTCCGGGAGGCCGACGGGACCCGCTTCCTGCCGATCTGGATCGGGCAGAGCGAGGCGGCGTCGATCGCCCTGCAGCAGCGCGGCATCGAGCCGCCGCGACCGCTGACCCACGATCTGATCGTCAATCTCTGCGAGGCCTTCGACCAGAAGCTCACGCAGATCCGCATCGTCGACGTGTCCGAGGGCACGTTCTACGCCGACCTGGTCTTCGACTCCGGGATCGTGGTGTCGGCGCGGCCGTCGGATGCGGTGGCCATCGCGCTGCGCACCGGCGCGACCATCGTCGCCGCCGACGAGGTGCTCGACGGTGCCGGCCTGGAGATCCCGGACGAGGACGCCGCCGCCGAGGGCGGGGAGGAGCCGGGCACCAGCGAGGAGGAGCTCGAGGCCTTCCGGGAGTTCCTCGATCAGGTCTCTCCGGAGGACTTCCTGGGGCCGGACGCGCCGGGCTGATCGGCCGGCGCCGGTCACGGAACGGTCTCTCCCGAGTCACCGTTCACCTACACCTGAAGTTTAGGTTGAGGTTTACCGCGCGTCGCGTTGTCTCAGGCCCGCGATGACCCTAACTTCATACGCAAGCGCCGACGCGGTTGGTCGGCGGACACACCGGAACGACCCGGAGGAGTACCCTCGAACGAGGGACCCGCTCAGGTCCGAACTTGCGTAAGGGAGTTGCCGTGGCAGACCAGCCGTCCGATCTGCGGTCCGACGAACAGAAGACAGCGGACCAGGTCGCGCCCGCCGTTCCGGTGCAGGGCGGACTCGACGACATCGCGCCCGGTCTGTTCCCCAACGACACCGTGCCCGACGAGCTGGTCGGCTACCGG
Organism: Gordonia sp. VNK21; assembly: GCF_046098115.1. Classification (NCBI taxonomy): domain Bacteria; kingdom Bacillati; phylum Actinomycetota; class Actinomycetes; order Mycobacteriales; family Gordoniaceae; genus Gordonia; species Gordonia sp. VNK21. The sequence continues at coordinate 56,901 of NZ_JBJURU010000008.1, forward strand.
GTTCCCAGCGCCTGCCAGATCGCCGGCATCACCTACCGGCAGCTCGACTACTGGGCGCGCACCTCACTGGTGGTGCCCTCGATCCGCGGCGCCGCCGGATCGGGCAGCCAGCGGCTGTACTCGTTCAAGGACATCCTGGTCCTCAAGATCGTCAAGCGGCTGCTCGACACCGGCATCTCCCTGCAGAACATCCGGGTGGCCGTGGACCATCTGCGCCAGCGCGGGGTCGAGGACCTCGCCCGGATCACCCTCTTCTCGGACGGCACCACCGTCTACGAGTGCACCTCCGCCGAAGAAGTGGTCGACCTGCTCCAGGGCGGGCAGGGCGTCTTCGGCATCGCGGTCTCCGGCGCCATGCGCGAGCTCACCGGCACCATCGCCGACTTCCCCGGGGAGCGCGCCGACGGCGGCGTCTCGGAGACGGCGCCCGAGGACGAGCTCGCGGCCCGCCGCAAGAGCCGCACCCGCCGCACCGGATAGCGCCCGGCCTGTAAACTGGGCACACGCCGCTGCGCCGCGGGAGAGCGTTCGGTGGACGGATCGTCGTCCAGCGGGCCGCCGAAGGAGCAACACCTCTCCGTCAAACTCTCAGGCACCAGGACCGTGGCAGTTGCCGGCGTCTCTGGAAAGCGACGGCGCCAGCCGTCCGCCCACGGTGAAAGGCCGCGGCCGCCCCGGCGTCTGCGACTGAATCTCTCAGGCATCGCCACGGCGATATGACAGAGGGAGAGGACCCGCGTCCGTACCCCGGACCCGACCACCGAAGGTCCTCGTCGATGCCGACTCCCGCCGCACCCGAATTCGCCGCCCGACATCTCGGCCCGGATCAGGCCGAACTCGCCCGTATCCTCTCCGTCCTGGGTCTCGACTCGCTCGACCAGCTGGCCGAGAAGGTGGTCCCGGCGGCCATCGCCGAGGCCGGCGACTCCCTCGGCGCGCTGCCCGCACCCCTGAGCGAGACGCAGGTCGCCTCCCGGCTGCGTGAGCTGGCCGGCAAGAACGTCGTCGCCCGCAGCATGATCGGACTGGGCTACTACGGCACGCACACCCCGGCCGTGCTGCGCCGCAACATCCTTGAGAACCCGGCCTGGTACACGGCGTACACCCCCTACCAGCCGGAGATCAGTCAGGGCCGGCTCGAGGCCTTGCTCAACTTCCAGACCATGGTCGGCGACCTGACCGGTATGGAGGTCTCCGGCGCCTCCATGCTCGACGAGGCCACCGCCGCCGCCGAGGCGATGACGCTGCTGCGCCGGGCCGGCCGCAGCAAGTCCCAGCGCCTCGTAGTGGACGAGGACCTGTTCCCGCAGACCCGGGCGCTGATCGACACCCGCGCGAAGCCGCTGGGCATCGAGGTGGTCCAGGCGCGGCTCGACCCGCAGGCGCCCGGCGCCGGTCTGCCCGACGGCGACTTCTTCGGCGTCATCGTGCAGGTGCCCGGTGCCAGCGGCCGCATCACCGACCTGGCCCCGATCATCGAGGCCGCACACGAGCGCTCGGCGCTGATCGCCGCCGGCATCGATCTGCTCGCCGCCACCCTGATCACCCCGCCCGGCGAGCTCGGCGCCGACGCCTGCTTCGGCACCACGCAGCGCTTCGGCGTGCCGATGGGCTTCGGCGGCCCGCACGCCGGCTATCTGGCCGTGCACACCAAGCACGCCCGGCAGCTGCCGGGCCGCCTGGTCGGCGTCTCCAAGGACGCCGACGGCAATCTCGCCTACCGGCTGTCGCTGCAGACCCGCGAGCAGCACATCCGCCGGGAGAAGGCCACCAGCAACATCTGTACCGCACAGGTGCTGCTGGCGGTGATGGCGGTCATGTACGCCTCCTATCACGGTCCGGCCGGTCTGCGGGAGATCGCCCGGCGGGTGCACGGACTGGCCGCCGAACTCGCCGACCGGCTCACCGGGGCGGGGCTGACCGTGCGGCACGCGCAGTTCTTCGACACCGTCCAGGTGCTCGTTCCCGGGCGCGCCGGCGAACTCGTCGCCGCCGCCAAGACCAGCTACGGCATCAACCTGTGGCAGGCCGACGAGGACACGGTGAGCATCGCCCTCGACGAGACCACCACCGACGCCGACCTGGCCGACGTGCTGTCCGTCTTCGGCGCGGCCGGCGCCGCACCGGCGGGCTTCAGCGCCGACATCGAGAACCGGACCAGCGAATACCTCGGCCATCCGTGCTTCCACGCCTACCGCACCGAGACCGCCATGATGCGGTACCTGCGGATGCTCGCCGACAAGGACATCGCCCTCGACCGCAGCATGATCCCGCTCGGCTCGTGCACCATGAAGCTCAACGCGGCCACCGAGATGGAGCCGATCACCTGGCCGGAGTTCGCCGGCCTGCACCCCTTCGCACCCAACGCCGACAGCACCGGCATCCGAGAGCTCATCACCACCCTCGAGGACTGGCTGGTGACCATCACCGGCTACGACCGGGTGAGCCTGCAGCCCAACGCCGGCTCGCAGGGCGAATACGCCGGCCTGCTGGCCATCCGCGGCTACCACCGCTCCCGCGGCGACGAGCAGCGCGACGTCTGCCTGATCCCGGCCAGCGCCCACGGCACCAATGCCGCCTCGGCGGTGATGGCCGGCATGCGCGTGGTGGTGGTCGGCACCCGGGCCAACGGCGACGTCGACGTGGACGACCTGCGGGCCAAGATCGACGAGCACCGCGAGCGGCTCGCCGCCATCATGATCACCTATCCGTCCACGCACGGGGTCTTCGAGCACGAGGTGACCGACGTCTGCGCCGCGGTGCACGAGGCCGGCGGTCAGGTCTACGTCGACGGGGCCAATCTCAACGCCCTGGTCGGACTGGCCCGGCCCGGTCACTTCGGCGGCGACGTCTCGCACCTGAACCTGCACAAGACCTTCTGCATCCCCCACGGCGGCGGAGGCCCGGGCGTGGGTCCGGTGGCGGTGCGCGAGCACCTGGCACCGTTCCTGCCGAGCCATCCGCTCGCCCCGGAACTCCCGGACACCGGCATCACGATCTCCGCCGCGCCCTACGGCTCGGCGTCGATCCTGCCGATCACCTACGCGTACATCGCGATGATGGGCGGGACGGGTCTGCGGACCGCGACGCTGACCGCCATCGCCTCGGCGAACTACCTCGCCCGCCGGCTCGACGAGTACTTCCCGGTGCTCTACACCGACCCGCAGGGCTGGGTGGCCCATGAGTGCATCCTCGATCTGCGGGCACTGATCAAGGAGACCGGGGTGAGCGTGGACGATGTGGCCAAGCGGCTGGCCGACTACGGTTTCCACGCGCCGACGATGAGCTTCCCGGTGGCCGACACCCTGATGGTCGAGCCCACCGAGAGCGAGAACCTGGCCGAACTCGATGCCTTCGCCGACGCCATGATCGCGATCCGCGGCGAGATCGCCAAGGTGGCCGACGGCACCTGGACCGTCGACGACAATCCGCTCGCCGGTGCCCCGCACACCGCCGAATGCCTGGTCGGGGAGTGGAATCACGGCTATGACCGGCTCACCGCCGTGTACCCCCAGGGGTTGCCCTCGGCCGGCGCACGGCCCAAGGTGTTCCCGCCGGTGCGCCGGGTGGACAACGCCTACGGCGACCGCAACCTGGTCTGCAGCTGCCCGCCGGTGGACGCCTTCGCCGAGTGAGCACACGATGTGCCCAGCCGGCGTAGTGTCACCCGAATGGAGGACGCTACGCGTACGTTCGGACGGCTGGCGGCGGCGGTGCTGGCCGGTGGGATGCTGCTGGCGGCCACCGCCTGCAGCAGCGACGACGGCGGGGTCGGCGGCGGGGGCGGTACCGCGGTGACCGAGACGGTGACCGCCGCGCCGCCGTCGGACTCCGGGAACCCGGCACCGGCCACCGGAGAGCCCACCGCGACGACCGGCGATGCGGCCGGCGAGCCGACCGCGGTGAACCCCGACGACTACCGCTCCGGCGGGAGCAACGGTGGCGACGTCGCCTTCGTCTCGCCGAGCGGCAACATCTGGTGCCGCCTCGGCGCCGAGCAGTACACGGCCGGCTGCCAGGCGGAGAATGCCCCCATCCCGGCCGGCGCCGACTGCGCGGGCAGCGAGATGTATCCGCAGGACACCCTCAGCCGGGGATTCATCCTCGGACCCGACTCGGTGACCCCGTCGTGCTTCAACCAGGGGATCTTCACGTCACCGGAGAAGCGGGTGCTCGACTACGGGTCGAGCGTCAGCGCCAACGGGTACACCTGCGTCTCCCGGGTCGAGGGCGTCACCTGCACCACCGGTGCGGGCCGCGGCTTCGTGCTGTCGATGCAGGAGGCGCGGGCGTTCTGACCGTCGCCGGCCGGCTCAGCCGAAGAGGGCCAGCGCCGGGGCGAGTCCGCGGGCGCCGAGCTGGGCGGTGATGTGCGAGAGCACCGAGGCCTCGAGCGGGGCGCCGTCGGGGGTGGTCAGGGTGACCCCGTGCGCCACCTCGGCGGCCCACACATCGCGCAGCAGGCCGGCCAGCGTGGCCGGGGTGCCGGCGTGCACGATCCGGTCCGGGACGCCCGGGTAGCGGCGGTCGAAGGCGTCGAGCGCCCCGGGCACCGACTCGTCGAGAATCACCTCCACGTCGACGAACACCGGGCGGTCGGCCCGGGCGGTGCGGGCCGAGGCCTCCCCGAGCGTCGCCGCCGTGATGCGCTCGATCGGTGCGCCGGCGGCGTCGGCGGTCAACTCGCGCCAGCCAAAGGCGTCGGCGACGGCGATCCGCAGGTTCGGGGCGCTCACCGGAGCGTCCCGCCGGACAGGCGCGCCACGGTGCTGCGGTGGAAGACCAGCGGGCTGCGATGGTCGTGACCGTAGTGGTCGTGGACCTGCAGCAGCACGATGGTGTGGTCGCCGGCCGGCAGCCAGGCCGCCGGCTGCGTGGAGAAGCCGGCGGCCGCACCGTCGAGGTGCACCGCACCGTCCTCGTCGACGCTCCACGCCACCTGATCGAAGCGGCGCCGGGCGGGCCGCCGCAGCTGTTCGGTGACCTCCTGCTGGCCGTCGGCCAGCACACTGACACCCCAGTGCGGCGCCTCCCGCAGCAGCGGCAGGGTGGTCGAGCTCAGGGCGATGTTCACCGACACCAGGGCCGGTTCGATCGAGACCGAGGTGAACGACGAGGCGATCAGCCCGATTGGACCGTCGGGGCCGAGGGCGGCGATCGCGACGAGCGGACTAGGCGCCTGACCGTAGGCCCGGCGCAGTCCGGCCTGGTCGAGGCGGGGCGCCGGGGCGGCCCGGTCGGCGAGGGCGGGGGTGGACATGGGGTGTGCCTCCAATGCGGATCGGGGCGCGGTCAGCGGGCGCCGGCCGGAACGAACGGGGTGCCGCCGAAAGCGGCCGAGGGTGCAGGAGCGTCGTCGCCGAACAGGCCGCGCCGGGCCAGTTGCGGAACGACGCCCTCGCCGAACCAGTAGAGCTCTTCGAGGTGCGGGTAGCCGGACAGCACGAACTCGTCGATGCCCAGCGCGGCATAGGTCTCGATCAGGTCGGCGACCTCCGAGTGGCTGCCGACCAGCGCGGTGCCGGCGCCGCCGCGCACCAGGCCCACCCCGGCCCACAGGTTGGGATGGATCTCCAGGGCGCGGGGATCACGCCAGCCGCCGTCGGCCCGGCGGTCGGCGTGCAGTGCGGCCATCGCAGCCTGCCCGGTGGATTCGCTGCGGGCCAGTCCGGTCTGCACCTGCTCCACCACCGCCGGATCCAGCGCCGAAAGCAGTCGTCCGGCCTCGGCCCAGGCCTGCTCGGAGGTGTCCCGGCTGATCACGTGCAGCCGGATGCCGAACCGGACCCGCCGGCCGCGCTGCGCGGCCAGGGACCGGATCCAGTCCAGCTTGTCGGCGACGGCGGCCGGCGGTTCTCCCCAGGTCAGGTAGACGTCCGCATGGGTGGCGGCCACCGGTCCGGCCTCCGGCGACGAGCCGCCGAAGTAGATCGGCGGCGCGGGCCGGGGCACGGTCTGCAGGCTCGCCTCGGCCACCGACAGGTGCTCGCCGCGGAAGGTGACGGTCTCACCGGTCCAGAGCCGGCGGACGACGGTCAGAAACTCGTCGGTGCGCGCGTAGCGCTGCGCCTTGTCCAGATCGTCGCCGTAGGCCCGCTGCTCGGCGGGTTCGCCGCCGGTCACCACGTTGAGCAGCAGCCGGCCCGGCGCGTGTTTGTCGAAGGTCGCCGCCATCTGGGCGGCGAGGGTGGGGCTGATCAGCCCGGGCCGGAAGGCCACCAGAAAGGCCAGACGTTCGGTGTGCTGGGCCACCATGGCGGTGGTCAGCCAGGCGTCCTCGCACCAGGCGCCCGTCGGAGTCAGGGCGGCGGTGAAGCCGAAGTCCTCGGCGGCCCGGGTGATGGACGAGAGATAGCCGATGGAGGCGTCCCGATCCCCGCGCGCCGCGCCGGCGGGCAGCCCGTGGCCGCCGCCGACGATGAAGCGGGAGTCGCCGTAGGTCGGCAGGAACCAGTGCAGTTTCACAGACATGTCGGGTCAGATCTTCCGTTCTACAGAGAGGTGTGGCTGGGCGGTGTGCTGCCGGTCAGCGCCCACCGGCCCAGGTGATGGAGCTTCCAGCGCTCGGGATCGTGCAGCGTGTGCGTGCGCGCATCGCGCCAGTACCGGGACAGGTTGGCCGGCGCCGCCGCGGCGCGGGTGCCGCCGAAGTCGAACAGTGCGGCTCCCGTCTCACGGGCCGCGCGGCCGGCGGCGACCTTGGCGGCCGCGGTGGCCAGCGAGGCCTCGGCGACGGCGGCCGGGGCGGCGGACCCGCCGGCGTCGGCGGCATCGATCGCGGCCCCGGCGGCGGCGAGCAGCGCCTGGGCCGAGCGCACCGCCACCTCGAGCTCGCCGGCCTGGGCGATCAGGTACGGATCGTCGACGGCCCGTTCGACCCCGGCCTCGAACCAGGGCCGGGCACGGCTCGCGGCCTCGGCGGCGGCGGTGAGCGCGCCGCGCGCCAGCCCGGTGTCGATCGCGGCGTGGTAGAGCTGCGCCCGGGCCCCGTAGGTGCTCGGACGCGAGAGCAGCGCGGTGAAGTCGAGCAGCTGGTCCGGGCTCACGGGCACATCGTCGAAGACGACGGTGCCGCTGCTGGTGGTCCGCTGACCCATTCCGTCCCAGTCGTCGTCGATGCTCACTCCGGGGGTGTCGGCGGGCAGGTACACGATCACCTTGCGCTGTGTGCCGCCGTCGCTCTCGGTCACCGCGCGCACCGCGAGCAGATCGGCGAACGCCGAACCGGTGCAGTAGTACTTGACCCCGTGCAGCACCAGGCCGCCGGCGGCCCGGCGCACCGTGGTCGCATCGTCGGTCACGGTGGCCCCGCCGCGTTCGGTCTGCGCATTGGCCAGCACCGCGCCGCGCAGGACCGCACCGAAGATGCGCTCCTGCAGGTCCTCGGCGCCCTGCCGGCGCAGTGCCTCGAGGAAGGTGAAGTGACTCTGCGGGATCTGCGCGATGCTCGGATCGGCCGCCGCCAGCGCGGCGACGATGCGGGCCAGATCCGCAGCCCCGAGCCCGGGTCCGCCGAAGCGTTCCGGGACGGTCACCGCCAGCACCCCGGCGTCGGCGAGCGCCCGGATCTGTTCGCGGGGCAGCAGGCGCTGCGCATCGCGCTCTGCCGCGCCGGCGGCGAACTGCCCGGCCAGGTCGTGCACGGTGCGGAGCACCTCGTCGGCCCCGGTGCGGAGCACCTCGTCGGCCCCGGCTGCGCGGTGCAGGACCGCCATCAGCTGTAGAGGGTGAACTCGGGGGCCCGGCGGTTGAGGGTCCAGTCACCGATCTCGCGGGCCTTGTAGGCCACCGGGTCGTGCACGGTGTGGGTGCGCAGATTCCGCCAGTGCCGGTCGAAGCCGTAGCCGGTGGTGGTGGCCCGGGCGCCCTGGATCTCGAACAGCCGGGAGGCGGTCTCGAGGGAGACCTTGGTGGTCAGATACTTGGCCTCGGCGATCGCGATGGCTGCTTCGGCGCGCTGCTCGGCGGTGAGTGCCGGACCGATGTCGAGGGCCTCCTGCAGTGCCTCGCCGGCGCGGTCGGCGAGCAGGGCGGCCGCGGTGACCTGGGCCCGCAGTTCGCCGACCAGTTCCAGGATGTACGGGTCGTCGGTGGCCGAATCGAGTCCGGAGGTCTCCCAGGCACTGGCCCGGGTGCGGGTCCAGTCGAGGGCCTCGTCCAGGGCGCCTTCAGCGGTGCCGATGTAGAAGTTGACGAAGGCCAGCTGCCAGTGCGGGGTGACCAGGGTCTGGTAGGGGGAGAGGGTCCGGCCGGTGAGCGGATCGTCGCCGAGGATCTCCGCACGGGAGACCGGGGTGTTCTCGAAGACCACGCCGCCGGAGTCGGTGAGCCGCTGACCGATGTTGTCCCAGTCGCCGAGGGCGGTGAAGCCCTCCTTGCCGGCGGGCAACGAGAGGAAGACCAGCTCGCCCTCGAACGCCGCGGTCACCGACAGCCGGTCGGCCACCGACGCCCCGGAGGCGAAGGTGCGGGTGCCGTTGAGCCGGTAGCCGTCGCCGGCCCGGGTCAGTTCCAGTCCGGCGGCACCGCGCGGATTCTGCACGCCGCCCCAGAACAGCCGGTCGGCGGCGTTGGCGCGGGATAACTCGCGCGCCTGCTCGGGGGTGCCGAACAGGTGCGGGATGCGCTGCTGGGCGTAGTGGTAGCCGAGCAGATGGGCCACCGAGGTGTCACCGCGGGCGATCACCCGGGTGAGCTGCTGGGACTGCGCGTAGTCGAGGCCGGATCCGCCGAACTCCACGGGTTCGCCCACCTGCAGCAGGTCGGCGTCGCGGAGCAGGCCGATCTCGGCGATCGGTGCGGCGTTGGCGCGGTCGCGCTCGGCGGCGGTGGTGCGCAGCCGGCCGGCGACGGCCTCGGCGCGGCTCAGGGCGTCGGCGAAGAGACCGCCGCCGGTGGCGGGCGCCGGGGTGCGGGGCAGGGTCGAGGTCATGGGAGGGGTTCCTTCGGGGGTCGGTGGGGTGGTCAGGAGAGGACGCCGTGGCGGGCGAGTTCGGATTCGAGGCGGCCGCTGGCGGCCTGGTCTGCTTCGAGCTCGCGGACCAGCGGCAGGATCTTCTCGCCGAAGTGGGCGACGTCCTCGAGGTAGTGCAGGAAGCCGAGCAGGAAGAGGTTCACCCCGCGGGCCTTGTAGGCGACGATCCGTTCGGCGATCTGCTCGGGGGTGCCGATCAGTCCGGTGCGGAAGCCGTCGTTGTACTGGACCAGGTCGGCGAACTCGGAGTCCTGCCACATGCCCTTGCCGTCGCCGGCGGCGCGGCCGGCCTGCGTGACCGCGGAGCCGAAGCCTTCGACGGCCTCCCGGTCGGCCTTGGCGACGATCTCGCGCAGCACGTCGCGGGCCTGCGACTCGGTGTCACGGGCGATGAGGAAGCCGTTGAGCCCGAACTTGACGGTCCGCCGGTGCAGTGCCGCCTCGGCGGCGACGTCCACCACCTGCTCGGTGATGCCGTCGAAGTCCTTGCCGTTGCTGAAGTACCAGTCGCTGACCCGGCCGGCCATGGCGCGCGCCGCGGTGGAGTTGCCGCCCTGGAAGATTTCCGGATGCGGCCGGCCGGGCGTCTGCACGGGCTTGGGTTTGAGATCGAAGTCGTGCAGCCGGTAGAAGTCGCCGGAGAACTCGGCGTGCTCGCCCGTCCAGATCTCGCGCAGGTAGCCGATGAACTCCTCGGCACGGCGGTAGCGTTCGTCGTGCTCGAGCCAGGGTTCGCCGAGTTTGGTGAACTCGTCCTTGAACCAGCCGCTGACCACGTTCACCGCGGCCCGTCCACCGGAGAGCTGGTCGGCGGTGGCGATGAGCTTGGCCAGCACGCCCGGCTGCCACAGGCCCGGATGGACCGCGGCGATCACCTTCAGCCGCTGGGTCGCCAGCAGCAGTGCCAGCGAGAACGCCGTCGACTCCTGCTGGTAGGCGGCGCCGTAGGAGGCGATGTAGCGCACCTGGGTGAGGGCGTAGTCGAAGCCGTTGTTCTCGGCGAGCACCGCGAGCTCACGGTTGTAGTCGTAGCTCCAGTCGGTGCGCTGCTCGATCGAGGAGACGACCAGTCCACCGCTGACGTTGGGCACCCAGTAGGCGAACTGAAGCGGTTCGTGTGCGGCCTCGAGCCGTTGCTGCACCGAGTGCGCGTGTCCGTTGGCAGGCATGACGAAGAGACCTCCGGTGGGTACTGAGGGTGGGAAGGTGTGGGGGACAACCGAATCCGTGTGGACCGTGTGCCCTCAAGTCTGCGCGAGGACCCCGGTGGCGGCAATCGTTCCGATCACCGTGGGCGCAAGCCGGTCTCCGCGGCGAATCCGCAGGTACCGGGCGTGCGCCGCGGCCGGGCGCCGTCTACGATCAGCGTCGATGAACATGGCACTGAGGCGCTCCGAATCTGCCGACGCTGCACCAGGCGATCTCGGCGCAGACCGAGATCCTGACCTCGGTGGGCCGGTGACGCGGCGGGCCGGCCGGTGCCGCGGCACGCGTGCCGCCGCGACGATGACAGCCGCCTGCCTGGCACTGACCGCCTGCACCGTCGACGGCGTCGCCCAGCGCGGGCCGCTGGATCTGGACACCGGCCGCTACCGTCTGGAGCCGACCCCGGCGGCGGACCTGAGCGAGCCCGACGGCGCCGGGCAGCAGGCCGTGAACGCCGCCGAGACGGTGCTGCTGCGCGGCGAGGTGGATCCGGTCCTGACCGCGCCTGCGCAGAGCCTGCCGATCTCCGGCACCAACAATCTCGATGCGCTGACCTTCTTCACCCCGCCACTGGTGGTCGACAACCGGCAGCCGACCACCCCGAAGGCCTCGGCGCAGCCGAGCTCGCGGCAGCTGCGGTACGGGTCGATGATGGCAGGCCGGGCGCCGTCGGACTCGGCCGGCGAGAACTCGGTGCAGGTGGCGGTGGTGCGCTACCGCGACGCGGGGGCGGCCCGCACCGCCGCCGGTGAACTCGCCGCGGTGGCCCGGACCAACGCGAAGGTCAACTATCCGCGGGTCTCGGACGCCGTGCCGGGGATGACCGGCGGACGATCCTTCACCGCCGGCGGCCGGCCCTCGGGCTGGGTGTCGTCGCAGGCGGTGATCCCGCACGGCAGCGACGTGGTGGTGGTGTACGCGGGTGCGAAGGGGGCGGGCGGCCGGTCGTGGTCGGCGCGCACCGTGGTCGCGGCCGGTGCCGCCCAGATCGACCGGCTCGACCGATCCGGCGACGCAGCCGAGCAGCCGCGGTCGGAGGCCGGTACCACGCTGCTGGGTCTGTCCGTGCCGATCGTCGACACCCAGGATCGCTACGGAAACGAGGACTATGTGGCCGGTCCGCGGGCGATCGCCCGGAACTACGGTGACAGTGCGGCGCTGCTCGAGGCGATGGAGACCGCCGGCATCACCGAGGTGGCGGTGCGCGCCGACGACCTGTTCGCGACCCGGGACGCGGCCGCGGCGAAGGCCTTCGGCGCGTTCATGACGAGCCTGCTGCGGAACACCGGAACGTCCACGGTGCAGCAGGATTCGCCCCGCGACCTGCCGTCGGCGACCTGCTGGGACAGCGGGGAAGAGGACGCGGGCAATCGGTACTACTGCTTCCTCGTTCACGGACGGTACTTCGCCCAGGCGTCCGGCGCCGCACTGATCGAGGCTCAGCAGGTGATCTCGGCGCAGTACGCGATCCTGCGTGCCGCCGGCAGCTGACCGGGGCCGACTCTCAGGGAGCTGGGCTTTCAGGGAGTCGCGGCCGGCAGCACCACGGCGTTGATCGTGGTGGCCGCGGCCGGCTGCGGAACCGGCAGTGGATCGCGCACCTCGTCGAATCGCACCGTGGCGGTCGGCTCGGGCAGCGGACCGGCGCCGCGGAAGCCGGAGGCGGTGAGCAGCTTGAGCTGTTCGGGTTTCCGGGCGAAGGTGAAGAACTCGCTGGTCGCATCGGCGAGGTAGGCGCGCGACTGTGCGCTGGAGAGGCTGATCACCGGATAGTCGGCGAGCGGGGTGGCGCCCTCCGGCCTCACCGCGGCCACCCGGGCCCGCCGGTCGTCGCGGGTGAGCAGATACAGCCGCTGCTCGGTGATCGGCACCGCGCGCACCGGCGTATCGCCCGGATCATCGGTGTCGATGATCGAGCGCACGGCCGCCTCGGCGGAACCGTCGCCGATCCGCGGCGGTGCCGACATCAGCTCATCGAGTGCCGCGGTCACCGCGCCGGAGGAGGCCTGCCGTTCGGTGAGCGGCTGGTCGGTGTCTGCGGTGGCGGCGGCCACCGCCTGGCCGGCGAGCGCGGTGGCGTCCGACTGTGCGCCCTGCGGCATCGCGATGCGCATCGAACCCCAGCTGCTGCGTCCGTAGACGGCGAGCGCGTTGGCGCGGGTCAGTGACGGCAGCTCCGACCAGGCGACGCCGTCGCCGCCGGCCGAGGCAATCTGCGGCTCCATGGCCAGCAGGACCGGGCTGGTGACCAGCGACTGCGGATCTCCGGAGAGGACCTCGGGCCGGGCCGTCTGCAGGGCGGCGGTCCAGATCGACGATTCGGGCACCCAGGCACCGGGGAATGCGCCGTAGGCCTGCTCATCCCAGTCGTCGGCGGTGAGGCCTTCGAGGACGGTGACGGCATCGGCCGGCCGCACCTGCACGCTGATGCAGCGGTCGCGGACCACCGGATGCAGCGCGTTGTAATCGTCGGCGATCTGCGCCAGTGCGGGCGCGACACCCGGGTCGGCGATCACCGGGACCACGGCCTCGCCGTCGAGGCAGGTGCCCGCGGAGGCCGACGAGTCGTCGTCGATCCGATCGCCGAGTCCGCGCCAGGCGGCGACGGAGGCCACGAGGAGCATCACAGCGAGAATCCCGGCCAGCAACGGCCGCGACACCAGCTCCCGTGAACCGTTCCTCCGGTGACTGCTCACGCCCTCGTCCTTCCGTTCACCCGCGGTCCCGCGGATCGAGCCGACACGGTCCGAACAGACCGAACCCGGACCGGAATCCCGGCCCGGGCTCGGCGTCCATACCTGTTTCTATCAGGCGTTGGCGGACTTGTACTCGCGGCGCGCGCGATGCAGGATCGGCTCGGTGTAGCCGCTCGGCTGCGTGGTGCCCTCCAGGATCAGCGCCTTGGCGGCGTTGAAGGCGATGTTGCCGTCGAAGTCGTCGGCCATCGGGCGGTACTCCGGGTCACCGGCGTTCTGCCGGTCGACCACCGGGGCCATCCGCTGCAGGGCGGCCACCACATCGTCGGCGCTGACGATGCCGTGCCGGATCCAGTTGGCCAGCAGCTGGCTGGAGATGCGCAGGGTGGCCCGGTCCTCCATCAGCGCCACATCGTGGATGTCGGGAACCTTGGAGCAGCCGACGCCCTGGTCGATCCAGCGGACCACGTAGCCCAGGATCGACTGACAGTTGTTGTCGAGCTCCTCGCGCTTCTCCTCGTCGGTCCAGTCGGTGCTGGGGGCCAGCGGGATGGTCAGGATGTCGTCGACCGATGCCGGGGCGCGCTTGGCCAGCTCGTCCTGGACGGTGAAGACGTCCACCAGGTGGTAGTGCATGGCGTGCAGGGTCGCCGCGGTCGGGGACGGCACCCACGCGGTGGTGGCGCCGGCCTTCGGCTGACCGATCTTCTGCTCGACCATGTCGGCCATCAGGTCGGTCATGGCCCACATGCCCTTGCCGATCTGCGCCTTGTGGGCGAGGCCGGCGGCCAGGCCGACGTCGACGTTGGAGTCCTCGTAGGCCTTGATCCAGGTCTGCGACTTCATCTCGCCCTTGCGGATCATCGGGCCGGCCTCCATGGAGGTGTGGATCTCGTCGCCGGTGCGGTCGAGGAAGCCGGTGTTGATGAAGACCACGCGCTCGGCGGCGGCCTTGATCGCGGCCTTGAGGTTCACCGTGGTGCGGCGCTCCTCATCCATGATGCCCACCTTGAGGGTGTTGCGCGGCAGGCCGAGGACGTCCTCGACGCGGCCGAACAGCTCGGCGGTGAAGGCCACCTCGTCGGGGCCGTGCATCTTGGGCTTGACGATGTAGATCGAACCGGTCCGCGAGTTCTGCAGGCCCTCGGCGCTGAGGCCGTGAACACCGGCGGCCGAGGTGACCAGCGCGTCGAGGATGCCCTCGGGCACCTCGTTGCCGTCGGCATCGAGGATCGCCGGGTTGGTCATCAGGTGGCCGACGTTGCGGACGAACAGCAGCGAGCGGCCGTGCAGCTCCACGGTGCCGCCGCCGGGCGCGGTGTAGGTCTTGTTCGGGTTGAGCGTGCGGGTGAAGGTCTTGCCGCCCTTGCTGACCTCTTCGGCCAGGTCGCCGCGGTTCAGGCCCAGCCAGTTGCGGTAGCCCAGCACCTTGTCGTCGGCGTCGACCGCCGCGACCGAGTCCTCGAAGTCCATGATCGTGGTGATCGCGGACTCCATCTCGACGTCCTTGACGCCGGCCTTGTCGGTGGCGCCGATCGGCGACGACGGGTCGATCTGGATGGCGATGTGCAGTCCGTTGTGGCGCAGCAGGATCGCCGACGGCGCCGCCGCGTCGCCGTCGAAGCCGACGAAGGCCGACGGATCGGCGAAGGTGGTGGTGCCGGCATCGCCGAGCGTGACGGTCACCGAGTCGCCGTCGACGACGTACGAGGTGACGTCGGCGTGGCTGCCGCGCTCGAGCGGCACGGCCTGATCGAGGAAGTTCTTGGCGTAGGCGATCACCTTGTCGCCGCGGACCGTGTTGTACGAGGAGCCCTTCTCCGCACCGTCGGTCTCCGGGATCACGTCGGTGCCGTAGAGGGCGTCGTAGAGCGAGCCCCAGCGCGCGTTGGAGGCGTTCAGGGCGAAGCGGGCGTTGAGGATCGGGACCACCAGCTGGGGGCCGGCGGTCTCGGAGATCTCGGTGTCCACACCGGCGGTGCCGATCTGGAAGTCCTCGGGCGGGGTGACCAGGTAGCCGATCTCCTGCAGGAAGGCCTTGTACTCGGCGAAGTCGAAGCCCTCGCCGTGGTCGCGGTGCCACTGGTCGATCTTGGCCTGCAGGTCGTCGCGGACGGCCAGCAGCTGACGGTTCTTCGGGGCCAGATCGTTGATCACGGCGGCGGCCCCGGACCAGAACTGGTCGGCGTCTACACCGGTGCCGGGCAGGACCTCGTCGTTGACGAAGTCGTGGAGAACCTTGGCGACCTGCAATCCGTTGACGTTGACGCGATCAGTCATGGCAACCCTTCTATTCTGGGGAATGTGCACTCCGGACAACTGCGGCGGCCGGAGTTTAATTTCACGAACGCTCCGCGCGTACGACGATGCCATGTTACTCGGCGGTATCAAACCGGTTTCCGCCGGTGCGGGCGGTGGTGAGCAGGGTCTCACATGCGGTGAGCAGTTCCCGGCGCAGGGCCGTGCCCCGGTCGGCGATCGCGGTCTGCCCGGCGATGTACTCGGCACGGCCGGCCGGGGTCTCGATCGGCACGGGCGTGTAGCCGAGAGCGGTCAGATCGTAGGGACTGGCCCGCATGTCGAGCACGCGTGCGGCCAGGGCCAGTTCGAAGGCATCGGCGAGCAGCTCGCCGGGCAGCAACGGGGTCAGGCGCAGACAGTAGCGGTACAGATCCATGGTGGCGTGCAGGCAGCCGGGCTGCTCGTTGTCGAGCTGACGCGCGCGGCTGAGGGCGATGGTGTTGCGCGGCCGGGCCGGTTCGGTGAAGAACCGGAAGGCGTCGTAGTGGGTGCAGTGCAGCGGCCGGCTCTCCACCACGGCGTCGGTGCCCGCACGGCCCAGCCGCAGCGGCAGTGCGTGCCGGGGCGTGTCGGTGCGGTAGACCATGGCCCACTCGTGCAGCCCGAAGCAGCCGAACCGGGGCGGCCGCGCCGCGGTGGCGGCGAGCAGTGCGGCGATCGAGTCGAGGAGCTCGCGCCGGTGCCGCAGACAGGCCTCGTCGACGGCGACTGCGCCGTCGGGGCGGGTGCGGTACCCGGCCAGGCCGGCGTAGTCGGCGGCATCGGCCAGGGCGGTGGGGTAGCCGGGATGCCAGCGCAGCAGCTGTCCGGGCCGGGTGTTGTAGTAGGTGAACAGGAAGTCGATCACCGGGTGTTTCTCGCCGCGGCGGCGGGCCTGCAGGTAGGGGCCGATCAGCGCTTGGATGCGGTCCTCGTGATCGGCGGCCCGGCGGCGCCACTGCGCGCGCGGCAGCGGCGGGGCGTCTCGATCGCGGAGCGTCGGGGACACGGCGTCAGCCGATGCGGTGCGTGGAGTCGCGGAGGCTGCCGACGAAGGCCTCGGCCAAGTCGGCCAGGGCCAGCACACCGATGATGGTGCCGCCCGCGTCGATCACCGCACCGAGATGGGCGCTGGCGCGGCGCAGGACCGCCGCGGCCTCGTCGAGCGGGGTTCCGGCCGGCAGCTGCGGCAGCGGCCGGATGGTGTCCCGGCCGAGGATGGACTCGCCGCCGATCTCCTCGTCGAGGATGTCGTCGAGCACGTCCTTGAGGTGCAGATAGCCGATGTAGGTGCCGTCCGTGCCCAGCACCGGGAAGCGGGAGAACCCGGTTTCGCGGACGGCGGATTCCACGGCGTCCAGCCGCGGCCCGATGCGGCCGGTGTCCGGATCGAGCTGCACCCGCACCGCACGGACCTCGCGCAGCGGGATCATCACCTCGTCGACGGTGCGCTCGACGGTCTCGAGCGCCCGGGTGAGCCGTTCGTGCTCGTCGGCGTCGAGCAGGCCGAGTTCGCGGGACTCGCCGATCATCTGCGCCAGCTCGGCGGCGTTGACGGTGGAGGCCAGTTCGTCCTGGGCCTGGACGCCCACCAGCCGCAGACCGGCGTTGGCCAGTGCGTTGTAGAACCAGATCACCGGGCGCATCAGTCGGATGAAGGCCAGGTGGATGGGCACCACCAGCATGGCGGCCCGCTCCGGACCGGCCAGGGCGATGTTCTTGGGCACCATCTCGCCGACCAGGATGTGCAGGATCACCACCAGTGCCAGGGCGACGGCGAAGCCGATCGGGTGCAGCAGCGAATGCGGGACATGCGCCCAGTCCAGCGGCTTCTCGATCAGGTGCGCGATGGCCGGCTCGCCGACGCGGCCGAGCAGGATCGAGCAGATGGTGATACCCAGCTGGCAGCCGGCCAGCATCAGCGACAGGTGCTCGGAGGCGCGGATCACCGTGCGCGCCCGCTTCTTGCCGGCCTCCTCGAGTGCGGTCAGCCGGTCGCGGCGGGCCGAGATCAGTGCGAACTCGGCCGCGACGAAGAAGGCGTTGGCCGCCAGCAGGACGACGGTCAGCAGCACACCCCAGAGATCGCCCATGGTCTACGCCTCCTCGCCGGTCACGGCCGGCTGGATCGGGGTCAGCCACACCTGATCGACCCGGCGGTTGTCCATCGCCACGACGGTGGCCCGCCAGCGAGTGGGCTCGACGTCGGCGGAGTGTTCGGCGCGGACCGGCAGCTCCACCACGTCGCCGACCCGGGGGATGGCGCCGAGCAGGTACATGACCTGCCCGCCGAGCGTCTCGTAGGCTCCGTCCGGCGCCTGGTAGTCCACGGCATCGGCCACCTCGTCGAGGCGCAGCAGCCCCGAACAGCGGAAACCGTTGCCCACCCGGGTCACTTCGGACTCTTCGGTGTCGTGTTCGTCGGTCACGTCGCCGAGGATCTCTTCGATCAGGTCCTCGGAGGTGACGATGCCGGCGCTGCCGCCGTATTCGTCGACCACCACGCACAGTTCCAGGCCGTCGGCCTTGATCCGCTCCATCAGCGAGTCGCCGTCCAGACTGTCCGGCACGCGGGTGACCGGGCGGGCGAGCGAGCGCAGCGAGACCGTCGCCTGGGCCTGCGGGCTGACGGTGAACGCCTGCTTGATGTGCACCACGCCGACGAGGTTGTCCAGGTCGCCCTCCTCGGCGACCGGGAAGCGGGAATGGCCGGTGCGGGAGGCGGCCGCGATCAGGTCACGGACGGTGTCGCCGGGCTCGAGCGACTCGACCCGCATGCGCGGTGTCATCAGATCGTCCGCCGACAGGTCGCCGAACCGCAGTGAGCGCTCCACCAGGGTGGCGGTGTCGGCGTCGAGGGAGCCGAGGGAGGCCGAATTGCGCACCAGCGCACCGAGTTCGGCGGCCGAGCGGGCGGACTGCAACTCCTCGGTCGGCTCGATCCCCAGCCGGCGGACCATGGCATTGGCCGAGCCGTTGAGGCCGACGATCACCGGTTTGAAGATCGTCGAGAAGGCCATCATCGGACCGGCGGTGGCGCGCGCCACGCCCAGCGGCTTGACGATCGCCAGGTTCTTGGGCATCAGCTCGCCGAGCACCATCGACAGCGAGGTGGCGATCACCAGGGCCAGGATCAGGGTGATCGCCGACGAGGCGCCGTCGGACAGGCCGGTGTTGCGCAACAGCGGGTCGAGGAGTTCGGCGAGGACGGGTTCGGCCAGATAACCGGTGATCAGCGTGGTGATCGTGATACCCAGCTGGGCGCCGGAGAGCTGGAAGGAGAGTGATTTGTGGGCCCGCTGCACCAGCCGGGAACGGCGGTCGCCGCGCTGGGCGACGTCCTCGTTGACGGTGGAGCGTTCGAGCGCGGTGAGTGAGAACTCGGCCGCGACGAACAGTGCGGTGCCCAAGGTCAGAGCCAGGAAGCCCAGGAGCTTACCGACGATGATGACGACGTCCACGCGGGCGGCTCACCATCCCCCGGGCAGCGGACGGCCCTCGGCGAAACCGGCCGCGGACTGCACACCGAGGACCACCTTCTGGTGGAGTTCGGCGAGGCTGCGGGCGCCGGTGTAGGTGGCGGTGCTGCGCACCCCGGAACAGATGTGGTCGATGAGATCCTCCACGCTGGGACGCTCCGGATCGAGCCGGATGCGTGAGGAGGAGATGCCCTCCTCGAAGAGGGCCTTGCGGGCCCGATCGTAGGCGGCGTCTCCGGACGAGCGTGCCGCGACGGCGCGCTTCGAGGCCATCCCGAAGCTCACCTTGTACTCGCCGTCGGCATCGCTGTGCAGGTCGCCGGGCGACTCGTAGGTGCCGGCGAACCAGGAGCCGATCATCACGTTCGCGGCGCCTGCGGCGATGGCCAGCGCCACGTCGCGCGGATGCCGGACCCCGCCGTCGGCCCAGACCGCCGCGCCGGCGGACCGGGCCGTCTCGGCGCATTCGGCGACCGCCGAGAACTGCGGACGGCCCACACCGGTCATCATCCGGGTGGTGCACATCGCGCCGGGGCCCACGCCCACCTTGACGATCTGGGCGCCGGCGGAGATCAGGTCACGGGCACCGGTCGCGGAGACCACGTTGCCTGCGGCCAGCGGCACGCCCAGTCCGGCGGCGGCCACCGCCTCGAGGGCGGTGAGCATCCGGGCCTGATGGCCGTGCGCGGTGTCGATCACCAGCAGGTCGGCGCCGGCGGCCACGAGCTCGCGGGCCCGGCCCACCACGTCGCCGTTGATGCCGACGGCGGCGGCCACCCGGAGCCGGCCGTCGCCGTCCACATTGGGACGGTAGATGCCCGCGCGCAGCGCGCCCACCCGGGTGAGCACCCCGGCCAGGGTGCCGTCCCCGGCGGTCAGGACCGCCAGTTCGCTGTTGGCCTCGGTGAGGGTGTCGAAGATCTCGCGCGGCGGTGTCTGCACCGGCAGCAGGACGGGGATGGGCGTCATCGCCGACCGCAGGTCGGTGAACATGTCGATCTCGTGGCCGGCCGGTGCGCGCGGGATCAGGCCGATCGGCACCCCCGCCTCGCTGCCGGTGTCGCCGACCACCACGGCGCACCCGTGGGCCCGTTTCGGGATGAGCACCTGGGCGTGCGCCATCAGATCACCGGGGCCGAGGACCACGGGGGTGTCGGCCACCAGGTGACGGCTCTTGACGAAGGCGATGGTGTCGGCGGCTGCGGCCAGCGGCACGTCCTGGGGAAGGACCACCAGGCCGCCGCGGCGGGCGACGGTCTCGGCCATCCGCTTGCCGGCGACGGCGGTCATGTTGGCCACCACCAGGGGCACTGTGGTGCCCGAGCCGTCGTCGGTGGCGATGTCGACGTCGAAACGCGAGGCCACGTCGGAGTGCCCGGGGACGATGAACAGATCGTCGTAGGTCAGGTCATGGTCGGGCCGGTGGCCCTCGAGGAAGCGCATCAGTGGGTGAGCAGTCGTTGGAGTTCGGTGAGCCAGGGGATGGCGACGGCGAGCGTCGGCACCACCAGGATGGCGGCGGCCAGCAGATACGCGGTCAGCGAGATCCGTCGGGTGGAGTCGCGGTAGCCGAGCCGCTGGACGCGGGTGAGAGTCGAAGGGCCGCCGACGGCCATCGCTCCGTGCGGCGCGGTGGCGTCGGCGCAGGCGACCAGCGCCCTGCCCACCGCGGACGGCCGGGTGACCCGTACCGCCTGGTCGTCGGCGAGCGCCTCGACCAGGAGCCGGACTGCGCCGAGCGCCGACTCCGAGCGGACGAAGCGGGGGAACGCCGCGTGCAGGGCGATGAAGGCTTCGAGCACCAGATCGTGACGGGCGCGCAGGTGGGCGCGCTCGTGTTCGATGACCGCGGTGAGCTGTTCGGCGTCGAGCCGGGCCAGCACGCCTTCGGAGAGGACCACCCGCGAGCGCAGGCCGGGCAGGCAGTAGGCCAGGGGAGCGGCCACGTCGAGGACCCGGATGTCGCGGTGGCTGCCGCCGTGCATGTCGGCGCGGTCGACCAGGTCGATCATGCAGCGATGGGCGCGCCGGCGGGTGCGGGTGCGCACGCCGAGCCGGACGACGGTGACGAACAGGCGGGCCCCGATGAGCAGGGTCAGGGCGAGGACCACCACGTAGCCGGTCCAGGTGACCACGCCGAGCCGATTGATCTCGGCCAGCGGGGTGGTGGTGGGAGCGCCGTCGGGGCCGGGAGCGAGCAGGTTCGCGGCGATGGCCAGGCCCGTGCTGAAGGCGGAGAGGACGGCGGCCAGGGCGATCGACTGCCAGAGGACCATCGCGGCGCGCGGCGCGTACAGCGGCCAGGCGGCCCGGGCCAGGGTCTGCGGGATGGGTCCGACCAGCGCCACGGTCAAGATGCCGAACAGCAGCGCGGTCATCGACGGTCCTCGCGGGTCAGTGCGGTCAGGGGCTGGGACGGGTGCGGTGGTCTGCGGTGTGCGGACCGGCACGTCGGCCGGTTCCCACAATACGGCTTCGGGCGCCGATCAGCCCAATGACTGCTCGGATGCTTCCAGTTCGTCGAGGGCCTCGCGCAGCGCGGCGGCCTCGTCGGCGCCGACGCGGCCGACGAAGGAGACCAGGGCGGCGTGCCGGGAACTGGGTGCATCGGCGGCGCGCAGGGCGTCGACCATGAGGCTGGCGACGAGATCTTCGCGCGGACGGGTGGCCGCATAGCGGTGCGCCCGATCGTCGCGGATCTGGGTGACGAGGTCCTTCTTGGTCAGCCGCTGCAGCACGGTCATCACCGTGGTGTAGGCCAGTGACCGGGTCTCGGACAGCTGAGCGTGCACCTCGCGAACCGTCTGCGGCCGGCTGGAGGCCCAGAGGGTGTCCATGACCGCCCGCTCGAGATCGCCAAGTCCGTTCATCTTCTTCATTCTACGCCCGCTCCCTGTCGGCTCTGCGCTGCCATCGTCTGTCTAACGGTCGATCGGCCGCTGGTGTTCCCGGTGTCCGGAAACTCGCTCCACCACCGGATTTGACACCGAGGTAAGGCTACCCTACATTAATTGACGAGGATCGCGTGAGTGTCCTGAGGGCTGCAGAGACCCCCGATCCACGCCGGCGGCCCCGGAGGTTCGACATCGAACCGCCGGGGCCGCCGCGCATCTGCCGGGGCCTGTGCCGACGTGTCCGCCCGACGTGGCAGTCTCGAAGCATGGACACCAACAGCAACGACCACTCGACCGACGTTTACCAGGCCACGGGGCTCGACGGCCTGCTCGGCGCCGAGATCCTCGAAGCCGGGCAGGACGGGGTGCGGGCCACCCTGACCGTGCGGCCCGAGCACCATCAGCCGTTCGGCATCGTGCACGGCGGCGTGTACTGCGCGCTCGGCGAGTCGGCCGCCTCGATCAGCGCCTACGTGTGGCTGCAGGAGACCGGCCTGGGCGGCACCGCCGTCGGCGTGAACAACAACACCGACTTCCTGCGCTCGATCAGCGAAGGTGTCGTCACCATCGTGTCCACCCCGATCCATCGCGGCCGTCGCCAGCAGCTGTGGCAGGTGGAGATGACCGATGACACGGGTGGGTTGCTGGCGCAGTCGCGGGTGCGGCTGCAGAACATCGAGCTGCCCGCGCAGTAGTCCCGGCCGCGGCCGCCGCGCTGCGGCGGACGTGGCCGATATCACTGCCCTTCCCGTGCATCGGCGAATCGGGCTGTTACGGTCGATGCGCCGGTACGGCCGCTCCGTCGGTCGATGCATCTCGTCACCGATGAGTTCCGTTGCGCCGGCCGGACCGAGATCAGGTCCCCGGAACCGGGGTCGTTGAGGAGGCGCTACACGCTATGTCGACACCGTCAGAGCAGGACTCGGGCGAGGTGAGAACGGCGGAGGCGCCACCGGCGGAAGGATCGGGGGCGGGGCGCGACTGGTGGGTGTTCGCGATCACCGCGACGTTCGCCATCGCCTTCGTCGTCTGGGGTCTGGTGGACACCGACGGCCTCGCCTCGGTGGCACTCGACGCCAAGAACGATGCGATCAAATACGTGGGCTGGCTGTTCGTCATCGCCACCACCTTCTTCGTCTTCTTCGTCATCTGGCTGGCGCTGAGCCAGTACGGGCGGATCAAACTCGGCAAGGACGACGAGAGGCCGGAGTTCCGGACCAGCTCGTGGATCGCGATGATGTTCAGCGCCGGCATGGGCATCGGCCTGATGTTCTTCGGTGTCGCCGAGCCGTTGACCTACTTCGTCAATCCGCCGCCGAACACCGCCGACCCGGAGACCGCGCAGGCGCTGCAGACGGCGATGGCCACCACCATGTTCCACTGGGGCCTGCAGCCGTGGGCCATCTACGCGGTGGTCGGCCTGGCGATCGGCTACGGCATGTACCGCAAGGGGCGGTCCCAGCTCCTCTCGGCGGCCTTCGGCTCCCTCTTCGGCGACCGCGCCAACGGCATCGGCGGCAAGATCATCGACATCCTGGCGATCTTCGCCACCCTGTTCGGCTCCGCGGCCTCGCTGGGCCTGGGCGCGCTGCAGATCGGTGACGGCCTCAAGTTCGCGGGCTGGGTCGGCTCGGTGGGCACCCCGGTACTCGTCGCCATCATCGTCGTCCTGACCCTGGCGTTCATCCTGTCCGCCGTCTCGGGCATCGCCCGCGGCATCCAGTGGCTGTCGAACATCAACATGGTGCTGGCCCTGGTGCTGGCCGTCTTCGTCTTCGTGGTCGGCCCCACCCTGTTCATCCTGAACCTGATCCCCAGCGCCCTCGGCGACTACATCCAGGACTACGTGGCGATGAGCTCGCGCACCAATGCCGACGGCGGCGCGGAGCTCGCGGCCTGGCTGTCGTCGTGGACCATCTTCTACTGGGCCTGGTGGATCTCCTGGACCCCGTTCGTCGGCATGTTCATCGCCCGGATCAGCCGCGGCCGCACCATCCGGCAGTTCGTCACCGGCGTGCTGCTGGTGCCGACCGTGGTGAGCCTGCTGTGGTTCGCGATCTTCGGCGGCGCGGCCATCCGTCAGCAACAACAGGTCGGTGATCTGGCCGAACGCGGGGATGACGGGACGCTGTCGGTCAACAGCACCGGCGCACTCTTCGACCTGCTGCACACCATGCCGTGGGCGGGGGTCACCACGGTGCTGGTGATGCTGCTGGTGGCGATCTTCTTCGTCTCCGGTGCCGACGCCGCGTCGATCGTGATGGGCTCGCTGTCCGAGCGCGGCACGCACGAACCGAGCCGGCCCACGGTGATCTTCTGGGGTGCGGCCACCGGTGCGGTGGCGGCGATCATGCTGATCATCGGCGGCGGCGGGGGAGAAGCACTCGACGGCCTGCAGAATCTGACCATCGTGGTCGCGGTGCCGTTCGTGGTGGTCATGCTCGGCCTGTGCCTGGCGCTCTACAAGGACCTGCGCAAGGACCCGATGGTGGTGCTCAACGAGTACAGCAACGAGGTGGTCGAACGCGCGGTGGCCACCGGACACGAGTCCTACGGCCGGCACTTCGACCTGGTCACCGAGTACGCCCACCCCCCCGAGGCCACGGCCGACGAGGGGGCGGACGATACCGGAGGCGAGGACCTCGACCGTGCCGACGGAGAGCAGGCGACGCAGGAGGGATCACCGCCGGCCGGCAACTGACGGGCACGACGACGCGGGCCGGGTACACCTCACGGTGTACCCGGCCCGCAGTCTCAGATCAGCTCGTGAGTGCAGATCAGCTGGTGGGTTCGTCGGCCGGCGGAACCGACTTGGACTCGGCGATCTCCTTGACCGCCTTCGCCAGGGCCGCCGGGTCGGTGCCGCGCTCCTCCTGGGCCAGCCGCAGGCGCTCGAGATAACTCAGCTCCTGCAGCGCCGAGCGCGCGTACACCTGCTGTTCGGTGATCGCCAGCTGGGAGCGGCCGCGGGTGGTGAAGGCGAAGAACCAGTTGATGAGGGTGTTGAGGCGGTTGCGGAAGCCCACCAGGTACACCAGGTGCAGTGCCAGCCAGCCGAGCCAGGCGAAGTAGCCCTCGGTCTCGAACTTGCGCTTGGTGCCCGGAATCGGCACCTGCATCACCGCGCTGAACCGCGACACGGTGGCCATCGAGCCCTTGTCGAAGTAGCTGAACGGCTTGCGCTGTTCGGGCGTCTGGCCCTTGAGGGAGGCCTTGATCGCATCGGCGGCGTAGCGGCCGCCCTGGATGGCGCCCTGCGCCACGCCCGGCACACCGTCGACGGCCATCATGTCGCCGACGACGAAGATGTCCGGGTGACCCGGCACCGCCAGATCCGGTCCCACCTTGACCCGGCCGGCCCGGTCGAGCTCCACGCCGGTCTTCTCGGCGAGCACTTTGCCCAGCGAGCTGGCCTGCACACCGGCCGACCACACCTTGCACTGGCTCTCGATGCGGCGCTCGGTGCCGTCCTTGTCCCGGACCACCAGACCGTCGTAGTCCAGATCGACGACCATGGCGCCGAGCTGGATCTCCACGCCCAGCTTCTCGAGCCGGCGGGAGGCCTTGTGGCCGAGCTTCTCGCCGAACGGGGCGAGCACCGCCGGCGCGGCGTCGAGCAGGATCACCCGGGCCTTGGTCGGATCGATGTTGCGGAAGGCGCCCTTGAGCGTCTTGTCGCTCATCTCGGCGATCTGCCCGGCCATCTCCACCCCGGTCGGGCCGGCACCGACGACCACGAAGGTCATCAGCTTCTCCTGCTCGGCCGGATCGTCGGAGAGTTCGGCCTGCTCGAAGGCGCCCAGGATGCGCCCGCGCAGCTCGAGGGCGTGGTCGATGGTCTTCATCCCGGGTGCGTACTCGGCGAAATGATCGTTGCCGAAGTACGACTGATCGGCGCCGGCGGCGATGATCAGATCGTCGTACGGGGTCAGGGTGATGCGCTCGAGCAGCTGCGAGTGAACGATCTTGTTCTCGATGTCGATGTCGAAGACCTCACCCATGAGCACCCGGGTGTTGCGCTGCTTCTGCAGCACCACGCGGGTGGCCGGTGCGATCTCGCCCTCGGCGACGATGCCGGTGGCCACCTGATACAGCATCGGCTGGAACAGATGGTGGGTGGTCTTGGCGATGAGCGTGACGTCCACGTCGGCCTTCTTCAGGCGCTGGGCGGCGAACAGGCCGCCGAATCCCGAGCCGATGATGACCACTCGGCGGCGGCGATTCGGATCCGTGGCGGGGCGAGAGGTCATCGAACAGAACTCCTCTGGACGGGGCTGGACGGTGTGGTCGGGGCCGTCATGCGAACGGCTACACGACAACGGTAGTACTCCGGAGCTCGGCCGGTCATGCGGGAAGCGATTCCGGCGCGCCCGAACTGCCGCGGCCACGGGTGAGCAGCCAATGCTCGCGCAGCAACTCGTACTCCACATCGGGGGCGGCGGCCTCGGGCAGGGCCGGCCCGCCCGGCCGGTGCTGCGCTGGAAAGTGCCGGTCGTCGGCCCCGACGCCGGAGGCCAGGCGCATCCCCAGCTTCTCCATCACCCGGCGCGAGGCGGCGTTGGCCGGATGGGTGCTGGCGAAGATCCGGTCGGTGTCGGAGTCGGTGAACATCACCGCGATCAGCGCCGCCGAGGCCTGCACGGCCAGTCCGCGTCCCCACTGCTCGCGCCGCAGGCGATAGCTCAGCTCCAGCTCGCGGGCACGACTGTGCCGGGGGCGACGCAGCTGCACCCAGCCGAGGAAGCCGTCACCGGAGCGCGGGCGCAGCACCCACATGCCGGCGCCGTGCTCGCGCAGCGCCGCCTGCATCCGCGGAATCACCCAGTCGGCGATCTGATCGGCGGCCGTCGCCGGACCGCCGGAGACGAAGCGCATCACCGCCGGATCGGCGTCGAGCGCCACCAGATCCGGCAGATCATCGTGGGACACGGGTTGCAGCCGGAGGCCGGCGGTCTCGATGATCACGGGTGCCGAGTGTAGCCATCCGGTGACCGTCGCCGGAAGCGCTGCCGATACGGTGGTGGGCGTGTCGAACCAACCCACTGTGATCGAGCTCCAACTGCGCTGGGGCGACATGGATCCGCTCGAACACACCAACAACGTCATGATCGCGAGGCTGATCGAAGAGGCGCGCGTGCGCGCCCTCGACATCTGGTTCGGCTCCGGACGGCGGGCCGGTATCGGACTGCTGGTGGCGCGGCAGGAGATCGAGTTCGTCGCCTCGCTGCTGTACAGCGTGGAGCCGGCCCGCTGCGAGGTCTGGTGCTCGCGGATCGGCGGCAAGTCCGCAGGGTTCGGCTGCCGCCTGCTGGCGGCGGACGGGACCGTCGCGGCGCTCGCCGAGACCACCCTGGCGGTGGTCGACCGGGACACCGGCCGGCCCACCCCGATCGACGACGAACTCCGGGAACTGCTCGCCGCGCACTCCGGTGACCCGGTGCCCTTCCGGGCCCGGCGGCAGGCGTCCTCGCCGGCATGACCGCCGTCGTCCGGTCCACCAATCTGGCCGTCCCCAAACCGGATCCGGGCAGCCGGGGACGGCGACCGACCGGCATCGACAAGCGGCCGGTGGCGGCGCTGGAGGTGTTCACGCCCGGACCGTCGTACGGTGACGGTCCCGGAGTGGCCGGCGATCTGGTCGGCGACGACAAACATCACGGCGGTGCGCAGAAGGCCGTCTACGCCTTCGCCCGGGAAGAGCTCGACTACTGGGAGCAGCGGCTGGGCCGGAGCTTCACCGACGGCTCCTTCGGCGAGAACCTCACCACCGAAGGAGTGGTCCTGGAGGATCTGCTGGTGAACCAGCCGGTGACGATCGGCGACGCGGTCCTGGAGGTCTCGGTGGTGCGCTCGCCGTGTGCCACCTTCGCCGGGCACATCGGTGAGCCCGGCTGGGTCAAGACCTTCACCGGCCACGGCCGCTGCGGGACCTACCTGCGGGTCGTCCGGCCCGGCACCGTCAGCGCCGGCGACACCCTCGAATTCGGGCCGGCGCCGGCACATCCGGTGACCATCGCCACGGCCTTCGCCGCCGCCATGGGCGACGACGATGCCGCGGCGGCCGTGGTGTCGGCGCGCTGCCTGCCGGCCATGTACCACGACCGGCTGGTCCGCCGGCTGGCCCGGGCCTGACGAGCGGCGGCCCTCCGGCGCGGTGAACGCCGCCGCTGTCGGGGCACGCCGATAGGATCGACGACGATGTTGACGGTGCACCGGGCCGAGCGGGCCGACACACTGGCCGATGTGCTGGCGCAGACGCTGGCGACGCCGCCGCCGGACCCGATGCGTGCGGACGTGGTGGCCGTACCCGAACGCGGAGTCGAGCGCTGGCTGCGCCAGCGGCTGGCCCTGCGACTCGGCGAGTCGGCACCCGGCGCCGGCGACGGCATCGCCGCCAACATCGACTTCGACTCGCCCAACGCGCTGCTGCGGCAGGTGGTGGTGGCCCTCGCCGAGGACCCCGATGCCGCTCGGAACTGGTACTCGGACCGGCTGCGCTGGCCGGTGCTGCAGGTGATCGACGAGCACCTCGATGCGCCCGAGCTGACCGTCCTGCACAACCATCTGACCGGTCCGGCGCGCGCCGGCCGCAGGCTCGCGGCCGCGTCGACCATCGCCCGCCTGCTGCACGGCTACGGCTGGCAGCGCCCCGCGATGATCGCCGACTGGGCGCGGGGCTCCGACACCGACGGCGCCGGCCGGGCTCTGCCGGATGAGCTGGTCTGGCAGCCCTGGCTGTGGCGGCTGGTGCGCGAGCAGGTGGGGCAGCCGCATCTGGCGGAGATCCTGCCGGAGCTGACCGAGCGGCTCCGGGACGATCCCGGCGCGGTGGACCTGCCGGCCCGGCTCGCCCTGTTCGGGCCCACCCGGATCTCGCAGGCGCTGCGCGCGGTGCTCGCGGCTCTCGCCGAACACCGTGACGTGGACCTGTACCTTCCGCATCCCTCCGATGCGCTCTGGCGGACGGTATCCGGGCGGACGGTGGCCGGACCGGTGCCGCGCACCGGCGACGACCGCATCCGCCCCGGGCATCCGCTGCTGGCGGCGCTGGCCGGCGATGTGGTGGAGCTGCAGCAGGTACTCACCCCGCTGATCGGCCGGGACCGCCACCATCCGAGCGCCGAGAGCGCCCCGCAGACCCTGCTCGGCGCCCTGCACGCGGGACTGCGCGCCGACCGTCCGGCGCCGGTGCCCGGTGTCGCCGGCGACGACGGCACGCTGGCGGTGCACGCCTGCCACGGACCCGGCCGGCAGGTGGAGGTGCTGCGCGACCGACTGCTCGCGCTGATGGCCGACGATCCGACACTCGAACCCCGGGACGTGTTGATCATGTGCCCGGACGTGAACGCCTACGCGCCGTTGATCCGGGGCGCCTTCGGGCAGGCCGGACTGACCCATCCGGCCTACCGGCTGCGGGTGCGGCTGGCCGACCGCGGCCTGCGCGAGACCAACGGGGTGCTCGACGTGCTGGCGGCGGTGATCGGGGCGGCGGGCGGCCGGCTGCGGTCCGGAGAGCTGCTGGATCTGCTCGGCGCGCCCGCCGTCCGGCACCGGTTCGGCTTCACCGACGACGACCTGGACACCGTCGCCGGCTGGGTCACACGGGCGCCGATCCGCTGGGGGATGGACGCGACCTGGCGGGAGCGCTTCGGGCTCAACGGCTTTCCGCAGGCGACCGTGGCCACCGGCCTGGACCGGATCCTGCTGGGGGTGGTGGCCGACGAGGACCAGAACCAGTGGCTCGAGACCGCGCTGCCGCTGGCCGGCGTCGACTCGACCGACACCGATCTGGCCGGCCGCTTCGCCGAGTTCGCCGAGCGGCTGGCCGCGCTGCTCGCCGAGCTGGGCCGCGAGCACACCGCGGCCGGCTGGTCGTCCCTGCTGATCGAGACGATCGACCTGCTCACCGACACCCCGCCGGAGGACCAGTGGCAGCGCGGCCAGGCGGTGGGCCTGATCACCGACGCGCTGACCGGAGCCGGCGGCGACCTGCCACTGGTCCGCAGCGACATCGCCGAACTGCTCGACGACCTGCTCGCGGCACGGCCGACCCGGTCCAACTTCTGCACCGGTGAGCTCACCGTGGCCACCATGACCCCGATGCGTTCGGTCCCGCATCGGGTGATCGTGCTGCTGGGCATGGACACCGGGAGCTTCCCGCGCGGCGGCGGCCGCGACGGCGACGACGCGCTGGTGCGCACCCCGCTGCTCGGCGAACGCGATCCCGGGATGGAGGACCGCCAGGTCTTCCTGGACGCGGTGAACGCCGCCACCGAACATCTGCTGGTCTTCTACAGCGGCGCCGACCCGGTGACCGGGTCACAGCTGCCACCGGCGGTGGTGGTCAGCGAACTGGTCGACGCGGCCGCCGCCGTGCTCGGGACACCGCCCGGAGACCGGGCGGACCCGCCGTTCCTGCACCGGCACACCCTGCACGCGGTGGACGAACGGAACTTCCGTATCGACGGCGGCCGCCGGCCGGCCAGCTTCGACCGGTCGCTGCTGGCCGGAGCCCGCACCCTGGCCCGGCTTCAGCGCAGCGGCCCGGAGGCCGGTGCCGAACCGGACCTGCTCGCCGCTGCGCGGCTGCCGGCCCCGGCCGGGGATCCCGACGTCGAACTCGACGATCTCGTGGCCTATCTGACCGCGCCGGCGGAGGCCTTCGTCCGGCAGCGGCTCGAGGTGGTGCTCACCGAACCCGACGACGACCATCCCGATCAGCTGGACGTGGGCCTGGACGGACTGCAGCGCTGGGAGATCGGCGACCGCTATCTGCGGGCCCTGCTCGACGGGCTCGACGAGCAGGCGGTGCAGGCGGCCGAACTGCGCCGCGGCAGTCTGCCGCCGTTCGCGCTCGGCGCCGCCGAGTTCACCCCCATCCGGGCCAAAGCGCAGGCGGTGGCGCTGGCCGCCGGACAGTACCGCGCCGGCGATGCCCAGCCGCTGGACGTGCGGGTGGAACTGCCCGACGGGCGGCGGCTCACCGGCACCGTCGGCGAGGTCTTCGACGGCCGGCTGGTGACGGTCACCTTCTCCCGGCTCGGACCCAAACATCGCCTCGGCGCCTGGATCCGGTTGCTGGCCGCGGCCGCCACCGCACCCGGCGCCGTCCACGAGGCGCTGGCCGTGGGGGCGGCGCGGGGCAGGCACCCGGCGGCCGCGGTGAGCCGGCTCGGGCTGCCCGAGGACCCGGCCGGGCTGCTGGCCGCACTGGTGGCTCTGCGCGATGCCGGCCTGCGCCGGCCCCTCGGACTGCACCTCGAGGCGGTCGAGGCCGCCGCCTCGGCCTACCGGACCGGAGCCGCCCAGCGGGCGATGAACAGCGCCGGCTACGCCTACCGCAAGGCCTTCGCCGACCGCTATCTGGGACTGGTCTTCGCCGGCGATCCGTCCGCGGTCCCCGACTTCGGGGACCTGACCAAGGCCATGCCGGGTCCGGCCGAACTCGGTGCGGCGGCGGCCCGGCTGCCCGGTGCCGCCGAGGATCCGATGTTCGTCCGGCTCGCCGGCCTGATCTTCGGCGACCTGCTCGACCAGGAGAGTCCACGATGACCGGGGCCGCACCGATGCCCGAGTTCGCACTCAGCGATCCGCTGCCCGAGCAGACCATGGTCCTCGAGGCCAGTGCCGGCACCGGCAAGACCTATGCGATCGTCTCGCTGGCGGTGCGCTATCTCGCCGCGGGAGTGCCCGTCTCCCGGCTGCTCATGGCCACCTTCTCCAATGCGGCCTCGGCCGAGCTGCGGGACCGGACCCGCGGTCGGCTGGTGGAATGCCTGGCGGCCCTGGCGGATCCGGACTCCGCCCGGAGCAGTGACGACGAACTGATCGCGATGCTGGCCGGGGATCGGGAGGCCGGCCTGATCCGCCGCCGGCTGGCCGATGCGCTCGCCGACTTCGATGCCGCGACGCTGGCCACCACGCACACCTTCTGCAACCGCATGCTGGCCGTCCTCGGCTTCCTCGGCGACCGGGAACAGCATCTGCCGATCGTCGCCGACGTCGACGAGCTGGTCGCCGAACTGGCCACCGACATGTATCTGGCCGAGTTCGCCGGCGATCCCGGCGGTGTGCTCGGCCCGGCCGACGTGACCACGATCGCCGAGCAGGCCGTCCGCAATCCGTCGGCCGAGCTGGCGCCCAGCGGCCTGGACGCACCGTCCGACGAGGTGGTGCTGCGTCTGCGGCTGGCCGCCGCCGCGCGGACGGCCACCACAGCCCGCAAACGGGCCGCCCGGGTGCGGACCTACGACGACCTGCAGACCACCCTGCACCGCATCGTCACCGATCCGCAGGTAGGCGAGCAGGCCCGCAGCCGCATCGCCGCACAGTTCGATGTGGTGCTCATCGACGAGTTCCAGGACACCGACCCGCAGCAGTGGGCCATCGTCGAGCACTGCTTCCACGGCCGGCTGCCGCTGATCCTGGTGGGCGATCCGAAGCAGTCGATCTACGCCTTCCGGGGCGCGGAGGTGCTCAGCTACCTGGCCGCCGTGCAGGCGGCGGCGCAGCGTCGCAGGCTCTCGGTGAACCGCCGGTCCGACGAGGCCGTGGTGTCGGCGCTGGGCACCCTGTTCGCCCAGGCCACCTTCGGCCACCCGGAGATCGCCTTCACACCGGTGCGCGCGCATCGCCCCGGATCAGGGCTGCACGGCGCGGCGCCGGTGCGGTTGCGTACCTTCCTCGCCGACGACGAGTGCTTCACCGTGTACAGCAAAGACGGCAGCGTGCCATTGGTTCCGGGGGTGCGGGATGCGGTCATCGACGACGTCGCCGCCGACATCGCGGCGCTGCTGGCCTCGGACACCGAACTCGACGACCCGGACACCGGTGGGCGCCGACCGGTCCATCCGGGCGATGTGGCGGTCCTGTTGCGCACCAACAAGACCGTCGAACCGCTGCAGCGGGCTCTGGCCGCGCACGGCATCTCCTCGGTGGTGCGGGCCGGCACCTCGATCTTCGCCACCGCCGCCGCCCGCCACTGGTGGTACGTGCTGCAGGCGGTCGAGGCACCGTCCCGGCAGAACCGGGTACGGCTGGCCGCCCTGACCCCGCTGCTCGGTGAGAGCGCCTCTTCTCTCGACGAGGCCGGTGACGCCGGAGTGGGCCGGATCGCCGCGCGGCTCGCCGAACTGGGCCGGGTCTTCGCCGAGGGCGGTTTCGCCCCGATGGCGGCCCGGCTGATGGACCTGTTCGGCACCACCGCCCGGGTGCTGGCGATGCGGGGCGGGGAGCGGCTGCTCACCGACCTCCTGCAGGTCTCGGACCTGTGCAACCGGCAACTCCCCGACACCGCCGGCGGACTCTCGGCGCTGGTCGCCTGGCTCGGCGAGCAGATCGGCGACACCTCGGCCTGGCGCGGCGGCGACGAAGCCACCCGGCGGCTCGACCGGGACACACAGGCGGTGCAGATCATGACCGTGCACGCCAGCAAGGGGCTGGAGTTCCCGATCGTCTACGTGCCCTTCGGCTGGGACGGTGGGGCGCGCAGCCTGCCCGAGGCCTTCGTCTACCACGACGAACACGCGCAGCGGCGCCTGGACGTCGGCGGACGGGAGGCGCCCGGCCGCCGGGGCCGCGAGGCCGCCGCCCGCCGGGAGAACGCCGGCGAAGACCTGCGGCTGCTCTACGTGGCGGCCACCCGGGCCCGCTCCCAGGTGGTGCTCTGGTGGGCGCCGTCGACCACCACCGCAGACGGTGCGCTGCACCGTCTGCTGTTCACCCAGCAGCAGCGGCTCGCCGACGGCCGGCCCGGACCGATCCCGGAGGTCGTCGCCCTTCCCGGCTCCTCACACGAGGTGGTCGCCGGCCTGCGTGCCGTCGCCGCCTCCGGGGCCGGGATCGTCGTCGAACCGGCCGGCCGGCACGGGGCAGTGCCGCAGTGGCGGCCGCCGCAGGGCGCCACCGCCGTCCCCGAGCTCGACGTCGCCGAGTTCACCCGGCCGGTCGATCAGCAGTGGCGGCGCACCTCGTACTCGGCGATGGTCGCCGCCGCGCACGCCCGGGCGCATGCCGGTGCGGACCTGGTCACCACCGGCAGCGAGACCGAGGCGCAGCTGCGCGGCGACGAGCCGGTCGACGGCGGACCGACCGACGAGGACACCGCGGCCGGTGCGCTGCCGGCCGGCGCTCTGGCCTCGCCGATGAACGGGCTGCCGTTCGGCGCGGCGTTCGGCACCCTGGTGCACGACGTCCTCGAGCACGTCGACACCGCGGCTGCGGACCTGCCGGCGCACGTGCACGAGATGGTTCTCGACTCGGCCGCCCGCACCGGACTCGATGCCGACGTGCGGGTGCTGGCGGAGGCGCTGGTCGCGGTGCTGACCACCCCGATCGGGCTGGACCGGCTCGGCGGCGGCGGGGCCGGCGATCTGGTGTCGATCCCGCCGGGCGACCGGCTCGCCGAGCTCGACTTCGAGCTGCCGCTGGCCCAGCCCGGATTCACCCTGGCGCAGGTCGGCGCGCTGCTCGAGGCGATGCTGCCCGCCGACGATCCGCTGGCCGCATACGCCCAGGCGGTGCGGACAGTCTCCGAGGAGACCTTCCGCGGCTTCCTCACCGGCAGCATCGACTCGGTGCTGCGCGTCGCGGCCGAGCCGGCCGATCCCGCCGACACCGTGGGCCGGTTCACCGTGGTCGACTACAAGACCAACCGGCTGCGCCCGGGCGAACTGGCGGTGACCGACTTCTCCGGGCCGGCGATGGCCGCGGAGATGATCACCGCACACTATCCGCTGCAGGCACTGCTGTATTCGGTGGCGCTGCACCGCTATCTGCGCTGGCGGCTGCCGGGCTATCGGCCCGAACGCCATCTGGGGCCGGTCCAATACCACTTCGTGCGCGGCATGGCCGGACCGCAGACCCCGCCCGGCTGCGGCGTCTTCGAGTGGCATCCGCCCGCGCAGCTGGTGATCGCCCTGTCGGAACTGCTGGCCGGGCGGGGAGGAGCATCGTGACCGGCGATCCACAACGCGGAATCCGCGGTGACGGGATGCGCGGCGACCGGAACACGGTGGCCGTGACCGACGACCCGGTGCTGGCGCCGTTCAACGCCGCCGGAGTACTCAGCCCCGCCGATGTACATGTGGCCCGCCGCATCGCGGCACTGTCCGGTGAGCAGGTCCCCGGTCCGGTGCGGCTGGCCACCGCCCTGGCGGTGCGCGCGGTGCGGACCGGCTCGACCTGCGTGCAGCTCGACCGGCTCGCCGAACTGGCGGCCGACACGCAGCGCGCACTGGCCGAGCGCGCCGCCCTGGACCCCTCCGCGGCAGTGCCCGACGCCCCGGACTGGCCGTCGACCGGTGAACTCGTCGCCGCGCTGCAGTCCTCGCCGCTGGTCACCGGCTGCGCCGGCGGTCCACTCCGCCCGTTGGCCCTCGCACAGTCGCTCGACGGCCCGCTGCTCTACCTGCGCAAGTACTTCCGGCAGGAGAACGCCATCCGCGAGATCCTCGACGAGCGGGCCGGCCGCAGGCCGGTCGTCGACGAGGAGGCGCTGGCGACCGCGCTCGAGCGGGCCTTCGGACCCGTCGGTGACGGCGACGGCCGCTACGACCGGCAGCGCGCGGCTGCGGCGCTGGCCGCCTGCTCGTGGACCACGGTGCTCGCCGGCGGGCCCGGCACCGGCAAGACGTACACGGTGGCCAGGATTCTGGCGGTGCTGCAATCGGTGCTCGGTCCGGCCACCCGGATCGGGCTGTGCGCGCCCACCGGCCGGGCGGCCGCCCAGATGCAGTCGGCGATCGGCGCCTACCGCCGCCAGTCGGGTCTGCTCACCGGAGAGCAGACCGCGGTCACGGTGCACCGGATGCTCGGCGCCCGCCCCGACGGCACGTTCAAACGCGGCCCCGGCAACCGGCTGCCCTACGACGTGGTGGTGGTGGA
Organism: Gordonia sp. VNK21; assembly: GCF_046098115.1. Lineage (NCBI taxonomy): Bacteria > Bacillati > Actinomycetota > Actinomycetes > Mycobacteriales > Gordoniaceae > Gordonia > Gordonia sp. VNK21. The sequence goes on from NZ_JBJURU010000008.1 coordinate 92,314, forward strand.
CGAGACCTCGATGCTCTCGGTCACCCTGATGAGCCGGCTGCTCGGGGCGCTGCGCCCGGACAGCCGGCTCATCCTGGTGGGCGATCCGCACCAGCTGGTCTCGGTGGAGGCCGGTGCGGTGCTCGCCGACCTGGTCGACCGGGCACAGTCCCCGTCCCCGTCCGAGTCCGAGTCCGGGGCCGCCGACGCCGGCCGGCCGCGGCCGGAGCTGTTGCCGGCACCGGTCCGCGGCGGCGCCGACTTCACCGGACCGGAATGGACGTCGCTGGCCGCCGGGGTGATCACGCTGCGGCGCGGGCACCGCTACGGCGGGGTGATCGCCGCCGTCGCCGAAGCGGTCAACGACGGCCGCGCCGACGAGGTGCTCGAACTGATCGCGGGGGAGCAGCCGGGACCGGCGACGGTGACGCTGGTCGATCCCGAGGAGCTCGACCCGGTCCGCGATCAGGTGCGCAGTGCGGCCGCGGCGCTGTGCGATGCCGCGCTGGCCGGGGATGCCGCCGGGGCGCTGGAGGCGCTGTCGGCCCATCGGGTGCTGTGCGCGCACCGCGACGGACGCTACGGGGTGGGCGGCTGGTCCCGGCAGGTCACCGCCTGGATCGGCGACGACCTTCCGCCGGCGCCGGACGGCGGCGCCTGGTATCCGGGGGAGCCGCTGCTGGTCACCGCGAACGATCCGGCGCAGGACGTCTACAACGGCGACGTGGGCGTGGTGATCGCCGACGGACAGGATGTGACCACGGTCTTCGAACGCGGACGGCAGATCACCCGGCTGCACCCGAGTCAGCTCGCCGACACCGTGCCGGTGTATGCGATGACCATTCACCGCAGCCAGGGCAGCCAGTTCGGTGCGGTCACCGTGGTGCTGCCGCCGGCCGCCTCGGAACTGCTCAGCCGGGAACTGCTGTACACGGCCATCACCCGGGCCGAGCACACGGTGCGCATCGTCGGCACGCAGGAGGCCCTGCGGGCGGCCGTGCAGCGGCGGGTGCAGCGCGCCTCCGGCCTGCGCTCGGTGGTGCGCGAGGACTAGGCCGGACCCAGTTCGGCGCCGCCGGGCACCAGATCGCGGCGCAGATAGGCCTCGGTGCGCAGGAACAGCCGCTGCTGCTCGGGCGGCAGCGACCCGAACTGCCTCATCGAGGCGCTGCGCTTGAGCTCGGTCGCATGCGAACGGATGGCCCGGATCTTCCGGCCCACCACCGGGCCGACGTCGAGCCGCAGGTCCACCGCCGTATCGGGCGTCCCGGACACCGGGATGTGCGCCTCGGCGGTCAGGTGGGGAGTGAGCGCATCGACGGTGGACTGCGGCAGGGTGGCGAAGTACAGGGACGGCACCTGCCACGGCGGGCCCAGCTCCGGCTGGTACAGCGCCACCCCCGCCGCATCGGCGGCGGCGCAGGCCAGCCGGTTGGTGTGGATGTGGTCGATGTGTCCATAGATCCCGAAGGCGTCGTAGGTGACGATCACCTCGGGCTGAAGCTGGCGGATGTGCCCGGCGATCAGGTGCACCTGCTCGTCGAAGGGGACGTCCACCAGCCGGGCCGCACCGGGTGCGGAGTCGGGGACGTGCGAGTCGGCGTAGCCGAGCATGATCGGCGGACGGGTCATGCCCATCTGTGCGGTCGCCTCGAGCAGCTCGCGGTGCCGGTGGGTACCCGGCGCCCAGGTGCACATGATCAGCGAGGTGTCGCCGCCGCGGGCGGCGACCGACGCGATCGTCCCGCCCGTCCAGAGCGATTCGTCGTCGGGGTGGGCGTGAATGAACATGGTTCTCGGTGCGTCCGGCACACGTCCACAATACGTGTCGGGGACCATCGGTAAACTGGCCCAACGTCCCGAATCGGTGTTCGGGGCCTCTACTCGCTGATCACAACGGAGGAATCACACGGTGAGTGCACAGGTGCATGAGTTCCAGGCCGAGGCCAAGGCGCTGCTGGACCTGATGGTCCATTCGATCTATTCGAACAAAGACAGCTTTCTGCGCGAGCTGATCTCCAATGCCTCGGATGCGCTCGACAAGATCCGGCTGGAGTCGTTGCGCGACAAGGACCTTCAGGTCGACACCGGCGATCTGCACATCCGGCTCGATCCGCAGCCCGGCGCGCGCACGCTGACCGTCTCGGACAACGGCATCGGCATGAGCCAGGACGAGGTGATCGAGCTCATCGGCACGGTCGCCAAGTCGGGGACCGCGGCGCTGCGGGCTCGGCTGGCCGAATCCGGCGAGGCCAACGCCGAGGAGCTGATCGGACAGTTCGGCATCGGCTTCTACGCGACGTTCATGGTGGCCGACCGGGTGGAGCTGGTCACCCGCAAGGCCGGCGAGGCCGTCGGTACCTCGTGGAGCTCCACCGGCGACGGCAGCTACACCGTCGACGACGTGGCCGATGCCCCGCAGGGCACCGCGATCACGCTGCACCTCAAGCCGGTCGACGAGGAGAACGCGCTGCACGACTACGCCGATCAGTCGGTGCTGCGCTCGCTGGTCAAGCGGCACTCCGACTTCATCTCCTGGCCCATCCGGATGCGCACCGAGACGACCGTGCCGGCGGCCGAGGAGGGCGGTGAGCCCACCGTCGAGGAACGCGACGAGCGACTCAACTCGGGCAAGGCGCTCTGGGCCAAGAACAAGGACGAGGTGAGCGACGAGGAGTACGCGGAGTTCTACCGGCACGTCAGCCACGCCTGGGACGATCCGCTCGAGGTGATCTCGCTGCACGCCGAGGGCACCTTCGAGTACCAGGCACTGCTCTTCCTGCCCACGCAGCCGCCCTTCGACCTGTTCATGCGCGAGCGCAGCGGCGGCATCCACCTGTACGTCAAGCGCGTCTTCATCTCCGACGGCACCGCCGGGGAGGGCGCCGCGCAGCTGCTGCCCGAATACCTGCGCTTCGTGGCCGGCGTGGTCGACGCCGCCGACCTGCCGCTGAACGTCTCGCGCGAAATGCTCCAGCAGGACCGGCAGATCCGGGCCATCCGGCGCCGGCTCACCAAGAAGGTGATCTCCACCGTCACCGAGCTCGCCGACCGCGAACCGGACAAGTACGCCACCTTCTGGTCCGGCTTCGGCCGGGCCTTCAAGGAGGGACTGGTCAACGACCCGGACAACCAGCAGGCGCTGCTCAAGGCGTGCGTCTTCGACTCCACCCACGGAGAGGACCCCACCAGCCTCACCGACTACGTCACTCGGGCCGGGGCCGATCAGGACGTCATCTACTACCTGACGGGCGAGTCGCGTCAGCAGATCGAACGGTCACCGCATCTGGAGGCCTTCCGGGCCAAGGGTGTGGAGGTGCTGCTGCTCTCGGATCCGGTCGACGAGCTGTGGGCCGGGGCCGCCCCCGAGTTCGAGGGCAAGCGGTTCGTCTCGGTGGCCAAGGGCGAGATCGACCTGGACGGCGACGACGCGGACGACGGCGCCGACGACGAGCAGGCCGGCGAGTACGCCGATCTGCTCGAGTGGATGACCGGAGTCCTCGACGAGCACGTCTCGCAGACCCGGCTGAGCAAGCGGCTGACCGACTCGCCGGCCTGCCTGGTCGGCGATGCCTTCTCGATGTCGCCGCAGCTGGAGAAGCTCTACCGGGCCTCCGGACAGCCGATCCCGTCGGCCAAGCGGATCCTGGAGGTCAATCCCGGCCATCCGCTGGTGACCGGGCTGGCGACGGCCTTCGCCGCCGGCGACGATCACGCCGCGCTCGAATCGCCCACCAAGCTCCTGTACGGGATGGCGCTGCTGGCCGAGGGCGGCGAACTCGACGATCCGGCCGAGTTCACCCGGCTGCTCAGCGACACCCTCGTCGCCGGTCTGCCGCGCGACTGACAGGAGAACGAGAATGGGACTGCTGACGCCGATCGCGGTGCGGGTGGGGGCCATCCCGTGGCTTCCGCAGCACCTCCCGGCCATCGTCAAAGTCGACGAGACGCTGCAGAAACTGACCGGCGAGCGCGTCGACATCCTCCGGGTGGCGGGGCTGCCGAGTGTGACGATGATCATTCCCGGCCGCAAGTCGGGGGTCGAGCGCAGCACCACGGTGCTGGCGGTTCCCGACGGCGACGACTGGCTGGTGGCGGGCTCGTACTTCGGCGGACCCAAGACCCCGGCGTGGGTGTACAACCTGCGGGCGGTGCCGGCCATCGAGGTGATCACCCGCGGCGATCACCGCATCCGGATGTCCCGCACGGAGATCGCCGAGCCGGAGCGGGCGTCGACCTGGCCGGCGATGGACCGCGTGTGGCCGAACTTCGCGCTGTACCGGAAGCGGACCGACCGCACCATCCCGATCTTCCGGCTGAGCCCGCAGGACGGCTGACCGGGCCGATCCTTCTCCCGCGCCTTCCGGCGCGGGAGAAGGATCGAGCTCACTCGCCCTTGAACTGCGGCGGACGCTTCTCGAAGACCGAGGAGATGGCCTCGGTGAGGTCGTTGCTGGGCAGGAATGCGGCGTTCCAGGCGGCCACGAAGCGCAGGCTGTCGTCCACGCGGGCCGCCCGGCTGTGGTCGAGGACCTCCATGATGCCCTGGACCACCAGCGGGGGATTCGCGGCGATCTCCGCCGCCGTGGCGCGGGCCGCCGCCAGCAGCGCCTCCTTGTCGTCGAACACCCCGGTGACCAGACCGATCGTGTCCGCCCGCCGGGCGTCGATGTCCTTACCGGTCAGCGCCAGTTCGCGAGTGTGGGCCTCGCCGACGATGAGCGGAAGCCGGGCCAGCGAACCCATGTCGGCGACGATGGCCACCTTCACCTCGCGCACGCTGAACTTGGCGTCGGCGCTGGCGTAGCGGATGTCGGAGGCGGTGATCAGATCCACTCCGCCGCCGATGCACCAACCCTGCACCGCGGCCACCACCGGCTTGCGGCAGTCGGCCACGGCGTTGATGCCGGCCTGCATGCGCTTGACCATCTCGTGGAAGGCCGTGCGCGGCCCCGCCTTGGCATCGGGGGCCAGCACCGGGCCGAAGTCACCGGCCATGGCCGGCAGATCCAGACCGAAGGTGAAGTTCTTGCCCGACCCGGCCAGCACCACCGCGCGCACATCCGGGTCGGCGTCGATCCCCTCGAACACCGGCCGCAGCTCGGCCCAGCAGTCCGGGCCCATCGCATTGCCCTTACCGGGTCCGATCAGGGTGACCTCGGCGACGTGATCGGCCACCGTCACCTCCAGGGCCTTGTACTCGGCGGAGCGGTAGCTCGGAACGTCCATGTTCTTCTCCTGCGTGTCGTCGTACATCGTGATCGATGCGGTGGCCGGTGGGCGCCGCGCCGCGGTCAGTCGCGGTGCAGGAGCGGCACCAGCCGTTCGGTGTCCGCATCGGTCCAGTCCGGTGGTTCCAGTATGGCCTGCCATGCCCAGGGAATCGTTTCGAGGTAGTGGTGCCCGTGGCCGTCGGGCACATCGGCGGCCACCGCCAGATCCGCCGCCACCTGGAGGAAGGTGACGATGGGGATCCACTGCACGGAGTCCAGCACGTCCGGGCCGCGAGGCTCGGAGAGCCAGTCCGGCTTGTTCAGCACCAGATCCGGAGACCACCAGCTGATCGGGTCGGAAGCGTGCTGCAGATAGACGATGCGGCCGTGATCCCACGGACCGAGCCGGCGCCGCAGATCCTGCGTGCCGCTGATGAACCGGACCATCTCGCCGTTCTGGTACTCCGGCAGCCATTCGGGCGAGCCGCTGTCGCGATTGGCGGTGGTCTCCTTCCACAACGTGTTGCTGAAGGTGGGCCCGACGAACAGGGCGCCGTCGGTGCGGGCAGAGAGGGTGGGGATGGAGCCGAAGGGCGACTCGCCGCCGAACGACCCCAGACTCTCACCGAAGACCACCACCAGCGGCCGCTGAGCCTCCGGGATCGAGCGGACCACCTTGTCGACCGCCTCGAAGAGCGCGATGCCGGCGTTGCGGGCGCGCTGCCGGTCCACCAGGAAGCTGAGCCAGCTCGGCAGGGTCGAATACTGCATCGACACCATGGCCGTGTCGCCGCCGTACATGTACTCGAGGGAGTCGACGGTGGCCTGGTTGATCCATCCGGTGCCGGTGGAGCTGCCGATGCCGATCAGCTTGCGCTCGAAGGCTCCGGTGCGCTGCATCTCACGGACCACCAGGTCGGCGGTCGCCCGCGGAGTCGAATTCTGGTCCAGACCGGCGTAGGCGCGGATGGGATCGTCTGCGGGCCGGCCGGTGAACTCGGCGATGTCCTGCCGGGTGGGGCCGGTGGAGACGAAGGAACGGCCCAGCCGGCCCAGGCTCGCCCAGCTCATCAGCGACTCCGGTCCGCCGGAACGCAGCGTCGACAGCGGTGGATCGCTGTCCGGGTTGGTCTCGTCGTTCAGGGCGGCGAACGACGAGTTCAGCGCACGCATGCCGTAGTTGGCCACGACGCCGTTGACGATGAAGATGCTCAAGACCACCATCAGCGTGACCGAGGCGATCGCGGAGATTCGCCGCGGGATCCGGCGGTTGATGCGGCTGGTGAGTGAGCGCACCGCCGCGCCCCAGAGCTGGCCGATCACGATCAGCAGGGCGAAGACGAAGGCGGCGACCAGGACGACGACGGGGGCTGCGCCCCAGCCGAGCCGGTCGACGCTCATCAGATCGCGGATCTGGTTCTGCCAGTGGATGTACCAGTAGAACATCACCGCCGTACCGATCACGGCGATCGTGCCCAGCGCCGCCCACGCCCAGCGCGGCGGCCGCGGCCAGGCCGTGGGCCGGGAGACCAGATACCGGGCCAGCCAGGCGAAGAAGGTGCCCACCCCGTAGCCGATCGCCGCCGCGGCGCCGCTGACCACGCCCTGGAAGAAGGCGCCGCGGGGCAGCAGCGACGGGGTGGCCGAGAGCCAGAAGAAGGCCGTCGCGGTGATCGCCCCGGCGTAGGAGAAGGCCGTGATGTCCCGATGCCACCAGGTTGCGAATCGCCGGTACCAGCGGGGCCGCACCGGATCCGGCTCACCGGCCGCATCCGGCTCGGCGACCTCGCCGGCCGTGTCGCTCGCCTCGGTACCGGTATCGATCTCGTCCGCGCCGGTATCGATCGCGTGCCTGCCGGGGTCGGTCGAGTCATCGGTCATCGTCTCTCCCTCGGTGGCGCGGTGATCTGCACGGTGTGGCAGTCACTGTAGGCGGTGGCAGTCACTGTAGGCGCCCGGCGCGTCACACCCCGTGTGAGACGATGGCGTGTGTGTCACAGACCGCTGATCCGATCGCTGCCGGCGCCGTCGCCGTCCTGGTGCCCGTTTCCGACATCGCTGCCGCCGCAGCCCTATACGACCTGATCCTGGGCCCGCGAGCCGACGCCGACGCTCCGGTCTGGCCCGTGGCCGGGGGTGCGCTGGTGCTCGGCCCGCCCGGCGAATCGGCGTCGGCGGCCTTTCGGGTGGCGCAGCCGGAGCAGGCCGGCCGGCTGCTCGCGCGGCGGGGTGTCGCGGTGAGTCCGCAGACCGGTCCCGGCGGGACCCGGAGGCTGCTCGGCGCGCCCGCGCTCGGGGTGACCGACGAGATCCCGGGCGGTCCACCCGGGGCCGGTGCGGTGGCCCCGGCCGTGGACCATCTGGTCTTCACCGCCGCACAGGCCGACGAGGCGATCGCGCTGCTGGCCGGCCGCCTCGGCCTGGACCTGCGGCTGGTGCAGAGCTTCGAAGGCCTGCAGCAGTTGTTCTTCCGCTCGCATGAGGTGGTGGTCGAGGTGATCGTGGGCGATCCCGGTGACGGCGCGCAGCCGGTCGCGGGCGTCTCGCTGTGGGGTGTGGCGTGGCGGACCGGCGATCTCACACAGGCCCACCGGCGGCTGACCGAGGCCGGGGTGGCGCTCTCGCCGATCCGGGACGGCCGCAAGAACGGTACCCGGGTGGTCACCGTCCGGGAACCGGCGCTGGGCATAGCGACGCTGCTGATCGAGCACCTCGACCGCTGAACCGGCGACGGCCGTCGCCCCGTCAGGACTGTGCCGGATCCACCCCGAACGCGGTGAGCACGGTGGCGAATTTCGCGCTGGTCTCGGCGAGTTCGGCGGCCGGGTCGGAATCGGCGACGATACCGCCGCCGGCCCAGGCGGTGATCCGTCGGCCGTCGGCGTCGAGTTCGGCGCAGCGGATGGTGACCATCCACTCGCCGCATTCGCCGAAGCGGCCCTGCGGGTCGGCGTCGGCGTCCACCGCGCGGGCGCCCTCGGCCTCCGGATTGGTCAGCGAACTCCAGCCCACGGCGCCGGCGTAGAAGCCGCGGTCGTTCTCGCCGTCGAGGATGTGCCGCCGGGCCGCCTCGGTGGGAGTGCCGCAGATCGCCGGCGTCGGATGCAGCGCGCGGGCCAGATCGAACGAGGTCAGCTCCGGGTCGCTGATCAGCCCCCGGATCGGTGTGCCCAGATGCCACATGGCCGGGGTGGTGAGCAGGCTGGGCGCGTCGGGGACGTCGAGCCGCTCGCACAGCGGGGCGAGTGCCGCGCTGATCGCGGCGACCACGTAGGCGTGCTCGTCGAGATCCTTGGCCGAGGCGGCGAGTTCCTCGCCGCGCCGGGCGTCGACCTGCGAGTCGCTGCTGCGCGGAGCCGAGCCGGCCAGCGGATGGCAGGAGACCACGCGACCGCGTTTGCGGATGAGGACCTCGGGGGTCGAACCGATCAGCGACCGGCCGGCGAACCGGCCGCCGGCGGGGGACAGGTCGGTGAGGAAGGCGTTGCCGGGGCCGTCGGCCGCGCGCAACTGGGCTGCGAGTTGCCAGGGCGAGAGTTCCTGGGCCGCCTCGAGGGTCAGCGCCCGCGCCAGGACCACCTTGTGCAGTTCGGTGTCCGGATCGCCGAGCAGGCGCACCGCCTCGGCGACCCGCCGCAGGTGCTCGTCCGGCTCCGGATCCCGGCCCACCACGGCGATACCGCTCGGCGCGGTCACCTGGCCGGGCTGCCAGGGTCCCGGGTGCATCCGCAGATCGTGCGGTGCCTGCAGAGCGGCCGGTGCCCCCGGGTCGAAGGGCAGGGCGCCCACCAGCCGCTCGACCCGCCCGCTGCGCAGCGCTTCGGCGGCCTCGTCGGCGGCGGAGAACTGTGTCTGGGTGCCGTGTCCGAGAACGTGATAGTCGTTGCGTGACAACAGGAATGAGGTCCCTGCGCCCGGGGGCGACTGCTCATCCATGAGCGCGGTCGCGGGTCCCGAGGTGAACGGCGTGGTCACGGCGGTGGGTCCTCCTTGGTTGCGGGCGAAACGACATCCCGGTAGCTAAGGCAAGCCTATCCTAGGGTAGTCTTGCCTGGTATTCGAGGCCGGTGCAAGACAGGAGCGACAGGGTGATGGCAGATCAGCGCGCGGGTGATCCGGAGGCGATCGATCTCGTCGGGATCGGGTTCGGGCCGGCGAACCTGGCCCTGGCCATCGCCGTCGAAGAATACAACGAGCGTCTGCGCGGCACCGGCCGTCGGCCGCTGACCTGCCGGTTCTTCGAGCGCCGCGGCACCTTCGAATGGCATCCGGGCATGCTTCTGCCGGGGGCGACGATGCAGGTCTCCTACCTGAAGGATCTGGCCACCCAGCGCAACACCGCGAGCAGCTACACCTACCTGTCCTACCTCGCCGATCGCGGCCGGCTCAGCGACTTCATCAATCTGCAGACCTTCTTCCCGCTGCGAGCGGAGTTTCACGACTATCTGTCCTGGGCGGCCGCCAGAGTCGACGTCCCGGTGGACTACGGCTGCGAGATCAGCGGCGCCGACTGGTCCGACGGCGCGTTCACCGTCCGCACCGCCGACGGCCGGCAGGTCCGGGCCGCCAATCTCGCGCTCGGCGGCGGCCTGCGCACCAAACTCCCCGCCGGGGTGAGCACCGGTCCGCGGGTCTTCCACAACCACGAGGTGATCGATGCGCTCGCCCGGCTCGGCGCCCCGCGCCATGGCCGCTACGTCGTGGTCGGTGCAGGTCAGAGTGCTGCGGAAGTGGCGGCTCACCTGCATTCGGTGACCGATGCGGACGTGCACGCGGTCTTCAGCAAGTTCGGCTACACCCCGGCCGACGACAGCCCGTTCGCCAACCGCGTCTTCGACGCCGAAGCCGTCGACGAGTTCTACGGTGCGCCGCCGCAGTGGCGCGATCGGATGATGAACTACCACCGCAGCACCAACTATTCGGCGGTCGATCCCGAACTGATCACCGAGCTGTACCGTCGCGAGTACGCCGAGACGGTCGCCGGTCGGCGCCGCTTCCACGTCCACCGGGCCTCCGAAGTGACCGATGTGCGGGAGGACGCCGACGGCGCCCACGTGCGGATCGTGGGCGGCATGACCGGCGAGCAGGACGACCTGACCTGCGACGCGGTGATCTTCGCCACCGGCTTCGAGCCGGCCTCGGTGAACGAGCTGCTCGGACCGCTCGCCCGGCGCTGCGCCGAGGACGTGCACGGACGGCCGGTGCTCGACCGCCAGTACCGGCTCTCCACCGATCCCGAGGTGACGGGGCAGATCTTCGTGCAGGGCAACTCCGAACACAGCCACGGCCTCACCTCGACGCTGCTGTCGAACATGGCGGTGCGCTCCGGCGAGATCGTCGACGCGCTGGCCGCGCATCGCTCGCTGCTGCCGACGGGCTAGCGCCGGTCAGCGGCCGGGCGGTTCGTCGTCGGCCCGCCGGCGGTCGGCGAGCATGCGTTCGCGGAGGGTGTCGTAGACCGGATCGGAGTGCGCCAGCGAGGCGACCATGACCGCCGTCGCGGCGGCCACCACCATCGGTATGGCGATGCCGGTGGCCGCGGTCATCTCCATCACCAGCACGATGCCGGTGAACGGGGCGCGCACGGCGGCGGCGAACAGTGCGGCCATGCCGGCGATCATCAGGCTCACCTCGGTGTCGCGGACCAGATCCACCCCGGCGAACTCGACCACCCGGGCGAAGACCACCCCGGCGAGGGTGCCCAGCGCGAGCATCGGGGCGAAGAGACCGCCCGGCGTGCCCGCCGCGTAGGAGATCGGCCCGGTGCAGAAGCGCAGCGCCAGAAACAGCACCACCGTCGCGAACGCCGCCTGCCGGCCGTCGAGGAACGACTGGGTGACCGTGTCCCCGCCGCCGACGGCCTCGGGCAGGTACACCAGGGCGGCACCGATCACCGCGCCGATCAGGGCGGCTTTGGCTACCGCCGGGAGTGCGCGCACCGCCTGGAAGGCGGTCAGGCAGTGATCGACCATCCAGTTGTAGCCGACGCCGAGCAGGCCGACACACACGCCGAAGACCGCGAACAGCGGAAGTGCCTCGAGGCCGGGTTCGGTCACCGGCGCCACCGCGAAGTCGCGGTGATCGCCCAGCACCAGCCGGCTGCAGGTGATCGCGGCGCCGACGGCGACCAGGGTCCACAGCACGGCGCGCAACCGCACCGTCCGGGCGACCTCCTCGAAGACGAAGATCGCGCCGCCGATGGGGGCGTTGAAGGCCACCGCCAGGCCCGCACCCGAGAGCACGGTCTGCATCACCCGGATCTCGTCGCGCGCCGCACGGAACATCCGGCCCACGATCGCTCCGGAGGCGGCGCCCATGTGCACGGTGGGTCCCTCCCGCCCGAGCACCATGCCGGCGACGCCGATCGAGAGCAGACCGCCGGAGTACCGGGCGAACAGGGTGGACGGGGGAGTCGGGGCGTCCTGGCCGTGTTCGACGGCCTCGACCTGCTGGATGCCCGAGCCGGCCGACTGCGGCCACCGCCCGCCGATCGCCGCAGCCGCCGCGGCGGCCGCCGCCGACACCGCGATCGGCACCAGCAGACCCCAGAAGCCGTGCCGCTGCGCCCATTCGGCGAGTTCCTCGCGGCGCGCGTCGGTGCGGACGAGCAGCCACCGGAAGGTGCCGCCGATGAACCCGGTCAGGATCCCGGCGATCAGTACCGCGAACGTGAGCCACAGCAGGACGCGCGGGCCTGGGAAGTCGCCGTCGGGCCCCTCGGCCGACGGTGACGGATCGGGCTGTGCCACGGCTGTACGTCTCCTCCCCGCCGACGATCGCCATGCGCTGATCTCCGGTGACCGGAAACCGGTCGTGGCCCGATAGTGCCACGGCCGGGACCGCAATGGACGCCGGTCACGGGTGCAGTCGCGAAGAATCCCGGCACCGAAGACGATGCCGGGACTCGATCTGTGTCCGAGGGGGGACTTGAACCCCCACGCCCGTTAATAGGGCACTAGCACCTCAAGCTAGCGCGTCTGCCATTCCGCCACTCGGACGAGTGCTCACAGTTCCGTGTCGGCCCTGCGCCGCATAACAATAACCAAGGTTGCCCTCCTATCCCAAATCACCTAGTAATAGGGAGTGACTTCCCAGCGTGCGACCGACGAAGTGGTTGATCTGGTCAGCCGCCTGATCCAGTTCGACACCTCGAACACCGGCGATCCGGCGACGACCCGCGGCGAGGAGGAGTGCGCCAAATGGGTGGCGCAGCAACTCGAAGAGGTCGGGTACGTCACCGAGTACGTCGAATCGGGCAGGCCCGGCCGCGGGAACGTCTTCACCCGGCTGCCCGGACCGGAGGGCAGCGAGCGCGGCGCGCTGCTGATCCACGTCCACCTGGACGTGGTGCCCGCCGCCGCCGAGGACTGGAGCGTGCACCCCTTCTCCGGGGCCGTGCGCGACGGCTACGTGTGGGGCCGCGGCGCAGTGGACATGAAGGACATGGGCGGCATGGTGCTGGCCCTGGCGCGCGAACTCAAGCGGGACGGCGTGGTCCCGCCGCGGGAACTGGTCTTCGCCTTCCTCGCCGACGAGGAGGCCGGGGGCACCTGGGGCTCGCAGTGGCTGGTCGAGCACCGGCCCGACCTGTTCGAGGGCGTCACCGAGGCGGTCGGCGAGGTGGGCGGCTTCTCGCTGACCGTGGACCGCCCGGACGGCGAGGTGGCGCGGCTGTATCTGGTGGAGACCGCCGAGAAGGGGCTGTCCTGGATGCGCCTGACCGCCGAGGCGCAGGCCGGGCACGGTTCCTTCCTGCACGCCCGCAACGCGGTCACCGAGGTGGCGCAGGCGGTGTCCCGGGTGGGCACGCATCAGTTCCCGCTGGTGATGACCGAGTCGGTGGCCGCGTTCCTGGCGGCGCTGTCGGAGGAGACCGGGCTCGAGTACGGCGCCGACACGCCCGACCTGGAGACCGCGCTGGAGAAGATCGGCGGCATCTCGCGGATCATCGGCGCCACCCTGCGCGACACCGCCAACCCCACCATGCTCACCGCCGGATACAAGGCCAACGTGATCCCGCAGAAGGCCGAGGCGGTGATCGACTGCCGGGTGCTGCCCGGCCGGCAGGCGGAGTTCGAGAAGACCATCGACGAGCTGATCGGACCGAACGTCCGGCGGGAGTGGATCACCCACCTCGACGCCTACGAGACCGACTTCGACGGCCATCTCGTCGACGCCATGAACGACGCGATCCGGGCGCACGATCCGCAGGGCCGGACCGTGCCGTACATGCTCTCCGGCGGCACCGATGCGAAGGCCTTCGCCAAACTGGGCATCCGCTGCTTCGGCTTCGCCCCGCTGCAGCTGCCGCCGGACCTCGACTTCGCCGCCCTGTTCCACGGAGTCGACGAACGGGTCCCGGTGGACGCACTGCTCTTCGGCACCCGGGTCTTCGAGCACTTCCTGCGCAACTGCTGAGCGGACCGGGGCCGTCGGCCCCGGCAACCGCCTGCCGGACTGCGATACCGGATAGGGTGCGAGAGAGCAGGGGCCTCGGCCCCGCGATCAGTGAGTGCGAAAGGAATCGACTGTGGCAGTTTTCAATCCGTACGACGCGCTACCGGCCCTGCCGACGATCGAGGTGACCTCTGCCGACTTCACCGAAGGGCAGACCCTGCCGCTTCCGCAGGCCTCGGCGATCTTCGGCTCCGGCGGACAGGACATCTCCCCGCAGCTGAGCTGGTCCGGTTTCCCCGCCGAGACCAAGAGTTTCGTGGTGACCTGCTACGACCCCGATGCGCCGACCGCCTCGGGCTTCTGGCACTGGGCGGTGGCCGACATCCCCGCCTCGGTCACCTCGCTGCCGGCCGGCGCCGGCAGCCCCGACTCGCCGGATCTGCCCGCCGGTGCGCAGACCCTGCACAACGAGATCCGGCTCAAGCAGTTCGTCGGTGCCGGCCCGCCTCCCGGGCACGGCCCGCACCGCTACCTCTTCGCCGTGCACGCGGTGGACGTCGAGTCGCTGGAGCTTCCCGAGGAGGCCACCCCGGCCTTCCTCGGCTTCAACCTGTTCTCGCACGCCATCGGCCGCGGCATCCTCACCGGCATCTTCGAGGTGCCCGGAGAATGACCGGCGCCCACCGCTGACGGCGGTGGGTTCAGCGGTGCGCTGAGCCCACCGCTTCGGCGATCGACGAGAAGCCGGCTGCGCGCACCCGCTCGGCCAGACCCCGGTGCAATTCGGCCAGCCACACCGGCCCGCCGTAGATGAAGCCGGTGTACACCTGCAGCAGGCTCGCGCCCGCGCAGATCCGCTCCCAGGCCTGATCGACCGTCTCGATACCGCCGACGCTGATCAGGGTGAGCCGATCGCCCACCCGGGCCGAGAGCCGCCTGAGCACCTCCAGCGAACGATCGGCGACCGGGGGACCGGACAGTCCGCCCGCCCCGATCCGCTCCACCTCGTCGGCCGGGGTCGCCAGCGACTCGCGGCCGATCGTGGTGTTGGTGGCGACGATGCCGGCCAGGCCGAGTTCGACGGCCAGATCGGCGACCGCGTCGACGTCCTCGTCGGACAGATCCGGGGCGATCTTCACCAGCACCGGCACGGTGGCGACCTCGGTGACCGCCGCCAGGATCGGGCGCAGCGCCGCGACCGCCTGCAGATCCCGCAGGCCGGGGGTGTTCGGCGAGCTCACGTTCACCACGACGAAGTCGGCGAGCGGGCCGAGCAGCCGCGCCCCGATCCGGTAGTCGTCGACGGCCTCGTCGACCGGAACCGCCTTGGTCTTGCCGATGTTGGCGCCGATCGGCACGCGTACCGGACCGGGCCGCGGCCGGCCGAGCGCCGCCGCGGCGGCCTCGGCACCGGGATTGTTGAAGCCCATCCGGTTGATCAGTGCCCGGTCGGCGGGCAGCCGGAACAGCCGCGGCGCCGGATTGCCCGGCTGTGCGCGGCCGGTGACGGTGCCGACCTCGGCGAAGCCGAAACCGATCTGACCCCACACGTTGACCCCGGAGGCGGACTTGTCGAAACCGGCGGCCAATCCGATCGGCGCCGGAAAGTCCACCCCGAAGACCTGTGAGCGCAGCACCGGGTCCTGCGGCGCGAACAGCCGGGCCACCAGCGACCGGACGCCCGGCGTGTAGCCGGCCAGCCGCATGACGGCGGCCACGATCCGGTGGATGCGTTCGGGGTCGATCCGGAACATCACCGCCCGCACCGGCGGATACAGCCACCGGTTGACGGCGCTGAGCGCCCGGGACGGACGGACGGGTGCGCGACGATCAGACATCCGGGTCTCCTAGCTCTGGCCCGCGGCCGTCTGGGGGCTCACGGCCTGCAGGCCGTCGCCGCGTCCGGAGAGCAGATAGAGCATTCCGGAGTCGGGGGCGGCGGTCACCGCCGTGACCTGACCGACGGTGGGGAAGCGGGCCTCCTCGGTGGGCATGCCGGTCTCCAGGTCGAAACCCACCGCCTGGTTGTCGCCGGTGGTGGCCACCCACAGCAGATTGCGCTTCGTGTCGTAGGTCAGGGCGTACGGGCTGTGCGCGACCGGGAAACGGAAACGCATGACGATCGGCTGCCCGAAGAAGCCCAGGATCTCGTTGTCGCGGGTGTCGCTGGCCAGCACCCGGCCGAACGGGTCGACGACCGCCTCGGTGACCCCGTTGCCGGCGCGCAGCGCCGCCTTGAGCTCGCCGGTGTCCACATCCACCGGATCGACCAGCGACTGGGTGCGGTCCACGGCGATCACCTGGCCCGGCTCCTCCGCCGTCTCCGGGGCCACCAGGATCTGGTCGACCTGCTTGAAGCCGTCGATGGTCCGCTGCACCGCACCGTCGCGGCCCAGCACCAGCAGGTCTCCCTCGCCGGTGCCCACCAGGATCTGCTCGCCGCGCACCGCCAGCGACAGGGGATCGGCGATCGCACCGCCGAAGCCGCGGACCGCACCGTCCGCGCCGATCGCGGTCAAGCCGCCCGGACCGACGCCGAGGAACCCGTCGCCGTCGGCGGTGATCGCCGCCAGATCAGGCACTGCCACATCGCGCGGGGCGGGTGCGTCCGCGGCGCCGGGGGCGGTGTAGATCCGCACGCCGTCGGCGGTGAGCGCGGCCACCGTCGAACCGGCCACCGCCAGCGCGGTGCCGGCCGGTCCGGGCAGCACCGTGCCCGCCGGAGCCGCGGTTCCCTGCGGCGAGACCGCGGCGGTCGCCGGTTCCACCGTGCTGCCGTCGCCCACCGTCTCGTTACCGCTGCAGGCGGTGGCGCTCAGCGCCACCGCGATCGCGGCCGCCACGGCCGCCGCTGTCCTCGGGAATCGCATGCCTCCATCTTGCGCGATAGCGGTGCGGTGCCGATCGGTGGGTAGTATCGGCGCTCGTGACCGACAGCATGTCCTGGCTCCAGTCCATCGTCCTCGGGGCCGTCCAGGGTCTCACCGAGTTCCTGCCGATCTCTTCTTCGGCGCACCTGCGCATCGTCTCGGAGGTGTGGTTCGGGCAGGACGCCGGCGCCTCCTTCACCGCCGTCACCCAGCTGGGCACCGAACTGGCGGTGCTGGTCTACTTCGGCCGCGACATCGGCCGGATCATCGCGGCCTGGTTCGCCGGGCTGCGTGACTCCGGCCGGCGCGGTCTGGACTACCGGATCGGCTGGTACGTGATCCTGGCGACCATTCCGATCGGTGTGCTCGGCTTCGTGTTCAAGGACGAGATCCGCACCTCCGGCCGCAACCTGTGGCTGATCGCCGGCATGCTGATCGGCTTCTCGTTCGTCTTCGTCATCGCCGAGCGCCTGGCCACCCAGCGGCGCTCCCTCGAGCAGCTGACCGGCAAGGACGCCCTGGTGATGGGCCTGGCCCAGTGCCTGGCGCTGATCCCCGGCGTGTCCCGCTCGGGCGCCACCGCCAGTGCCGGGCTGCTCTCAGGCGTCAACCGCGAAGCCGCCTTCCGGTTCTCCTTCCTGATCGCCATCCCCGCGGTGCTCGCCTCGGGTCTGTTCAGCCTCAAGGACGCCTTCGAGCCGTCCGGTGAAGGGGTCTCGGCCTCGGGCGGTCAGATCGCGCTGGCCACGGTGATCGCCTTCGTCCTCGGCTACGCCTCGATCGCCTGGCTGCTCAGGTTCGTCTCCCACCACTCGCTGACCTGGTTCGCCGGCTATCGGGTGGTGCTCGGCCTGGTGATCATCGGCCTGCTGGCCGGCGGGGTGGTCTCCGCCACCTGAGCCGGCGCGGCCCGCCCACTAGGCTGAACGCCATGACAGTGATCCTGCTGCGGCACGGCCGGTCCACCGCGAACACCTCCGGGGTGCTGGCCGGCCGGACCCCCGGCATCGCCCTCGACGATCTCGGCCTCAGCCAGGCCGGACAGTTGCCCGGCCGGCTCGGCGGCGCCGTCGACCAGCTCAGCGCCGTGGTGCGCTCACCGCTGCAGAGATGCGCCGAGACGGTCGCCCCGCTGCTCTCGGCCGTGGCCGCACGGGACGTCCCCGAGCTGATCGTCGACGATCTGGCCGAGGTCGACTACGGCGAATGGACCAACCGGCCTCTGCGCGAGCTCGTCCACGAGCCGCTGTGGAAGACCGTCCAGGAGCATCCGTCGGCCGCGGTCTTCCCCGGCGGGGAGGGCATCTCGGACGTCTCACGGCGGGCGGTCGCCGCGATCCGCCGACTCGACCGCGAACTCGCCGGGCCGGACGGGCGCGGATTGTGGGTGGCGTGCACACACGGCGACGTCCTCAAATCGGTCCTCGCCGACGCACTCGGCATGCACCTCGATGCCTTCCAGCGCATCATCGTCGACCCGGCTTCGATCAGCGTGGTGCACTACGCCGCGAGCCGCCCGCACGTGCACACCGTGAACAACCCCGGAGAGCTGCGGCTGCCGGCCGCCCCGGCGCAGGCGGCCGCGGTCGGCGGTGCCACCGGCGGCCAGGACACACCGCCGGCCGGGGCCGGGTACCGTTGAACCGGTCGGTACGAGCAGACGGAGGTGAGCGGTGATGCCACGGGAGATCCACGAATTCCACCATCCGGAGCGGTTCGTCGCCGGCACCGTCGGACAGCCGGGTGATCGCACGTTCTTCCTGCAGGTCACCAAGGATCTGCAGACGATGAGCGTGCAGATCGAGAAGCAGCAGGTCCTGATTCTGGCGGATCGTCTCGGCTACCTGCTCGACGAGGTGCAGCGCCGCTTCGGCACCCCGGTGCCGGGGGAGTCCCAGGCGCACGACACCCAGCCGCTGGAGATGCCCCTCGACGCGGAGTTCCAGGTCGGCTCGATGGGGCTGGGCTGGGACGCCGAAAGCAAAGCGGTGGTGGTGGAACTGCTCGCGGTGACCGAGCAGACCATCGACGAGAGCGTCATCCTCGACGACACCGCGGAGGGACCGGACACCATCCGGGTCTTCCTCACCGCCGAAGCCGCCCGCGACTTCTCCGCCCGCTCGCTGCGGGTGGTGGCCGCCGGCCGCCCGCTCTGCCCGCTGTGCCAGCAACCGCTCGACGCCGACGGGCACATCTGTGCGCGCAGCAACGGCTACAAGCGCGACGCCGAGTTCAGCGAATCCCTCGACTTCGTCGACCCGGAGGTCCTCGCCGCACTCGGCCGGCTCGCGCCCGGGATCGACGTCGCCTTCACCGTCGACGAGGCCGGGGAGACCGGCGACGGTGACGCATCAGACGGGGAGACCGCAGACGAGGAGACCCCAGAAGGGGACACCGGCGACGGGGAGCCCGGGGACGGCGGGGAATCCGGACCGGCCTCCCGGTGACCGACGACCTGAGTCTGCTCGCCGACGGTGAGCTGACCCTCTACGGCCAGATCCCCTCGGCCAGCAACCTGACCCTGGTCTGCGAGGTGAGCGCCGCCGGCCGCACCGAGCGGTGCGTCTACAAGCCGGTGCGCGGCGAGCAGCCGCTGTGGGACTTTCCCGACGGCACCCTCGCGGGCCGCGAGGTGGCCTCCTACCTGATCGACGCCGCTCTCGGCTGGGACCTGATCCCGCCGACCGTGCTGCGTCCGCACGGCCCGGACGAGGCCGAACTGGGCCCGGGCATGCTGCAGCTGTGGGTGCACGCGCCCGACGATCCGGAGGAGTTCGAACCGGTGGAGCTGGTGCCCGCCGATCAGGTGCCCGACGGCTACCGGCCCATCCTGCACGCCCTCGACGACGACGGCGCGGTGGTGGCGCTGGCGCATGCCGGCGATTCCCGGCTGCACACCATGGCCGTACTCGACGCCGTGCTGAACAACGCCGACCGCAAGGGCGGGCACATCCTGCCCGGCGCGGACGGCCGCAGCTACGCCATCGATCACGGGATCTGCCTGCACACCGAGCCGAAGCTGCGCACCGTGCTGTGGGGCTGGGCGGGTGAGCCGATCGACCCGGCACTGCTCTCCGACCTGGCCGGGCTGGCCGAGCGGCTGGCCCCCGGCGCGGCCGACGGCCTGCGCGACCGGCTCGCCGCCCACATCACCGCGGCCGAGATCGATGCGGTGGCACAGCGCGCCCGGGAGCTGGTGCGCACCGGAGTGCTGCCGGAGCCGCCGGCCCACCGGGCCATTCCCTGGCCGCCGTTCTAGCCCGCGCGAGCCGGTCCGGAACCGTCTCCCGCCCGGCCCGATGCGGCGCCCGCGCAGCGGACACCTAGAGTTGTCTGCATGCACTCGTGGTCGTCGCCCCCGGTTCCCGTGCTGCCCGGAGACTCCCCGGCACTGCGTCTGTTCGATACCTCCGATGCCGCGCTCAAGCCGGTGGCACCCGGACCGGTGGCCACCATGTACGTCTGCGGGATCACCCCCTACGACGCCACCCACCTCGGGCACGCCGCCACCTATGTGGCCTTCGACCTGGTCAACCGGGTGCTGCGCGACCAGGGCCACGACGTCCACTACGTCCAGAACATCACCGACGTCGACGACCCGCTCTTCGAGCGGGCCGAACGCGACGGAGTGGACTGGCGTGAACTCGGCAGCCGGGAGATCGACCTGTTCCGTGAGGACATGGCCGCCCTGCGGGTGCTGCCGCCGCGCGACTACATCGGGGCGATCGAATCGGTCGGCGAGGTGATCGCCGCCACCGAGAGCCTGCTCGCGTCCGGCGCCGCCTACATCGTCGACGACGCGGACTACCCGGACGTCTACTACCGGATCGGTGCCACCGAGACCTTCGGCTACGAGTCCGGGTACGACCGCGCCACCATGGAGCGGTTCTTCGCCGAACGCGGCGGCGATCCGGACCGGCCCGGTAAGCGCGAGCCGCTCGACGCCTTGCTGTGGCGGGCGGCCCGGCCCGGCGAGCCGTCCTGGGAGGCCCCCTTCGGCGCAGGCCGGCCCGGCTGGCACATCGAGTGCTCGGTGATCGCGCTGAATCGGCTCGGCATGGCCTTCGACATCCAGGGCGGCGGCTCGGACCTGATCTTCCCGCACCACGAGTTCTCGGCCGCGCACGCCGAAGCCCTGACCGGTGAGCGGCGCTTCGCCCGGCACTACGTGCACACCGGGATGATCGGTCTGGACGGCGAGAAGATGTCCAAGAGCCTCGGCAACCTGGTGCTGGTGTCCCGGCTGCGGGCCGACGGCGTGGACCCGGGCGCGATCCGGCTCGGGCTCTACAGCGGCCACTACCGCAGCGACCGGATGTGGACCGCTCCGGTGCTGGCCACGGCCGAGCACCGGCTGGCCACCTGGCGGCGGGCGGTGGCGGCGCCGGCCGGTCCCGACGCGACCGGCGTCGTCGAACGGGTCCGTGCGCACCTGGCCAACGACCTGGACACCCCGCGGGCTCTGGCCGCCCTCGACGCCTGGGCCGCCGACGCCATCATCGGCATCGGCTCGTCGACCGAGGCCCCGGGCCTGATCGCCACCGCCGTCGACGCCCTCCTGGGCGTGGACCTGGGCTAAGCTCATCGACCGTGGCCCGCGTCAAGCAGATCCCGGCGAACGCCGCCGAGGGCGTCTACACCGTCGTGACCCGAACCTCGACCTATCTGATCGATCTCGGTGAGGGGACGCTGCTGCGCGCCCCCGGTGTGGGCCGCATCGACGGCGACGACGACTGGGCGGTCAGCGAACTGCGCCGCGACTCCGAGGACATCCCGCTGCTGCGCATCAAGGAATGCAAGGTGGGCCGGCCCGCCCAGTTCTGGGTCAGCGCCGTCGACGATCCGCAGGTGCAGACCTGGCGGATCACCACCCCGGTGGTGGAGATCGAACAGATCGGCTGAGCCGGGGCCGGCCGGAGCCCGGCCGGGTCAGTCCTGGTCGCCGCGGCCGCGCAGATAACGCTCGAATTCGGCGGCCAGCGACTCGCCGTCCACCTCGGTCAACGGGTCCGGCTCCACCTCGTCGGGATGGTCGCCGCGCTCGTCGAGCTCACGGACGTACTCGGCCAGGTCCTCGTCGTCGGCGGCCAACTCGTCGATCGCCTCCTCCCATTGACGTGCCTGCTCGGGCAGAACGCCGGTGGGCAGGTCGGTGCCGAGCACCTCGCCGAGCCGCCGCAGCAGGGCCAGCGTCGCCTTGGGATTGGGCGGATGGCCCACATAGTGCGGGACCGACGCCCACAACCCCATCGCCGGGACCCCGGCCTGGATGAAGGCGTGCTGGAGCACCGCGGTGATCCCGGTGGGGCCGTTGTAGTTGCTCTCGGTGAGCCCGAAACGTTTGGCGGTCTCCGGGCTCTCGGCGGTGCCGGTGATCGGCACCGGCCGGTGGTGCGGGACATCGGCCATCAGCGCACCGAGCACCACCGCGCGCTCCACCCCGAGTTCCACCGCGACGTCGACGATCTCCCGGCAGAACGACTGCCAGCGCAGATTGGGTTCGAGACCGATCACCAGGATCAGGTCGTGGTCGCCGCGGCCGGGACGGCAGACGGCGATGGCCGTCGACGGCCACTCGAGCCGCCGGGTCACTCCGGTTGCCTGATGGATGACCGGGCGGGAGGACTGATAGTCGTAGTAGTCGTCGGGCTCGATCTCGTAGAGATTCTCGGCGTCGAACAGCAGCGAGAGATGCTCGACGGCGGCAGACGCGGCGTCACCGGCGTCGTTCCAGCCGCCGAATGCCGCCACCAGCACCGGTCGGCGCAGGTCGGGCAAGGGTTCGGTGCTGTGGTCCTTCACACCGACCAGCCTACGGACCGCGCGGATCGGGGGCGAACTACCCTGGAGTACATGTCTGTCGTTCACCATGACCCCGATCGCTACGACTCGTCCTTCCTGACGGCGATGTCGAAGCGGGTACTCATCGGTGACGGCGCCATGGGAACCATGCTGCAGGCGGCCGACCTGACGGTCGACGGCGACTTCCTCGGGCTCGAGGGCTGCAACGAGATCCTCAACGAGACCCGGCCGGACCTGCTCGCCGACATCCACCGCCGCTATTTCGAGGCCGGTGCCGACGCGGTGGAGACCAACACCTTCGGCTGCAACCTGTCCAACCTCGGCGATTACGACATCGCCGACCGCATCCGGGAACTCGCCTACAAGGGCACCTCGATCGCCCGCGGGGTGGCCGACGAGTTCGGCCCGTCGGCCGACGGCACCGACCGCTTCGTGCTCGGCTCCATCGGCCCGGGCACCAAGCTGCCCAGCCTGGGACACACCACCTTCGCGCTGATCCGCGACGCCTACGTCGAATGCGTGCTGGGCATGCTCGAGGGCGGCGCCGACGCCATCCTGATCGAGACCTGCCAGGATCTGCTGCAGCTCAAGGCGGCGGTGATCGCCGCCCGCCGGGCGATGGATCAGCTCGGCCGGCACCTGCCGATCATCACCCACGTCACCGTCGAGACCACCGGCACCATGCTGGTCGGCTCCGAGATCGGTGCCGCGCTGGCCGCGATCGAACCGCTCGGCGTGGACGTGGTGGGACTCAACTGCGCCACCGGTCCGGACGAGATGAGCGAGCACCTGCGCTACCTGTCCAAGCGGGCCCGCATCCCGGTCTCGGTGATGCCCAACGCCGGTCTGCCGGTGCTCGGCCCCAACGGCGCCGAGTACCCGCTGGCGCCGGACGGGCTGGCCACCGCGCTGGCCGGCTTCGTCGGGGAGTTCGGGCTGCAGTTCGTCGGCGGCTGCTGCGGCACCACCCCCGAGCACATCTCGGCGGTCGCCGACGCCGTGCGGCAGGTGACCCCGGCGGTGCGCACCCCGCAGCACGAGGCCGAGACCTCCTCGCTCTACACCGCGGTGTCCTTCGACCAGGACGCCAGTTTCCTGGTGATCGCCGAACGCACCAACTCCAACGGCTCCAAGGCGTTCCGCGAGGCCATGATCGGCGGCGACTACCAGAAGTGCCTGGAGATCGCGAAGGACCAGACCCGCGACGGTGCCCACATGCTGGACCTGAACGTCGACTACGTCGGCCGCGACGGCGCCGCCGACATGACCGAGCTGGCCTCGCGGCTGGCGACCGCCTCGACCCTGCCGATCATGATCGACTCCACCGAGCCGGACGTGATCCGGGCCGGCCTGGAACACCTCGGCGGGCGCTGTGCGGTGAACTCGGTGAACTTCGAGGACGGCGACGGCCCCGATTCGCGCTACGCGAAGATCATGAGCCACGCCGTCGAGCACGGTGCGGCCATCGTGGCCCTGACCATCGACGAGGAGGGGCAGGCCCGCACCGCCGACCACAAGGTGGCGATCGCCGAGCGGCTGATCACCGACATGATGGGCACCTGGGGCCTGGCCGAAGAGGACATCATCGTCGACGCCCTCACCTTCCCGATCTCCACAGGTCAGGAGGAGGTGCGCCGTGACGGCATCGAGACGATCGAGGCCATCGCGCGACTGCACGAGGCGTACCCGTCGATGCACTTCACGCTGGGAATCTCGAATATCTCGTTCGGCCTGAACCCGGCTGCCCGGCAGGTGCTCAACTCGGTCTTCCTGCACGAATGCGTGCAGGCCGGACTCGACACCGCGATCGTGCACGCCTCCAAGATCCTGCCGATGGCACGGATCCCGGAGGAGCAGCGCCAGACCGCCCTGGACCTGGTCTACGACCGGCGGCGCGAGGGCTACGACCCGCTGCAGAAGCTGATGGAGCTCTTCGAGGGCGTCTCGGCGGCCTCGGCCCGCGAGTCCCGGGCCGCCGAACTGGCCCGGCTGCCGCTGTTCGAGCGGCTCCAGCGACGCATTGTCGACGGCGAGCGCAACGGCCTGATCGAGGATCTCGACGAGGCGATGACCCAGGTGCCGCCGCTGACGATCATCAACGACCACCTGCTTTCGGGCATGAAGACGGTGGGCGAGCTGTTCGGCTCCGGACAGATGCAGCTGCCCTTCGTGCTGCAGTCCGCCGAGGTGATGAAGGCCGCCGTGGCCCACCTCGAACCGCACATGGAGTCGACCGGCGAGGACGGCAAGGGGCGCATCGTGCTGGCCACCGTCAAGGGCGACGTCCACGACATCGGCAAGAACCTGGTGGACATCATCTTGTCCAACAACGGTTACGACGTGGTCAACATCGGTATCAAACAGCCGATCGCCACCATCCTGTCGGTGGCCGAGGAGGAGAAGGCCGATGTCATCGGCATGTCCGGGCTGCTGGTCAAGTCGACGGTGGTGATGAAGGAGAACCTCGAGGAGATGAACTCGCGCGGCAAGAGCGAGATCCCGGTGCTCCTCGGCGGCGCCGCGCTCACCCGGACCTACGTCGAGGGCGACCTGGCCGAGGTCTATCAGGGCGACGTCCGCTACGCCCGCGACGCCTTCGAGGGACTGACCCTGATGGACGAGCTGATGGCCATCAAGCGCGGCGAGGGGCCCGATCCGGACAGCGAGGAGGCCAAGGCGGCCGCGGCGAAGGGGGCCGAGCGCAAGGCGCGCCGGGAGCGGTCCCAGCGCATCGCCGCCAAGCGCAAGGCGGCGGAGGCTCCGGTGGAGGTGCCGGCCCGTTCGGATGTGGCCGCCGACAACGAGATCCCCAAGCCGCCGTTCTGGGGGACCCGCATCGTCAAGGGCATTCCGGTGGCCGACTACGCCACCATGCTCGACGAGCGGGCGCTGTTCCTGGGGCAGTGGGGACTGCGCGGGACCCGCGGCACGGACGGACCCGACTACGACGAGCTGGTGGAGACCGAGGGCCGTCCGCGGCTGCGGTACTGGCTCGACCGGCTCGCCACCGAGGGGATCCTGGCGCACGCCGCCGTGGTCTACGGCTACTTCCCGGCGGTCAGCGAGGGTGACACGGTGCACGTGCTCACCGAACCCGACCCGGCGGCACCGGTGCGGCACAGCTTCACCTTCCCGCGCCAGCAGCGTCCGCGCTTCCTGTGCATCGCCGATTTCATCGCGTCCCGCGAGGCGGCCGTGGCCGCGGGCCGGGTGGACGTGCTGCCCTTCCAGCTGGTCACCATGGGCAGCCCGATCGCCGACTTCGCCAACGCGCTCTTCGCCGAGAACGCCTACCGGGACTACCTGGAGGTGCACGGCATCGGCGTGCAGCTCACCGAGGCGCTGGCCGAGTACTGGCACCAGCGGGTGCGCAGCGAACTGGCCTTCGCCGGCGGCGCGGTGGCCGACGAGGATCCGGACCGGCCGCAGGGCTTCTTCGATCTCGAATACCGCGGTGCCCGGTACTCCTTCGGCTACGGCGCCTGCCCGGACCA